>CAIUKV010000140.1 GCA_903899845.1 uncultured Actinomycetes bacterium | reverse complement strand
CGGGCCAGGGTGTCGCCGGCGTGGACCGGGAGCCGGATGGTGCGGCCGGTGTTGGCGATCCCGCGGGTGATGGCCTGGCGGATCCACCACGTGGCGTACGTGGAGAACTTGAAGCCCTTGCGCCAGTCGAACTTCTCGACCGCGTGCATGAGGCCGAGGTTGCCCTCCTGGATCAGGTCGAGGAGGGGCAGGCCCGATGCCTGGTACTTCTTCGCGATCGAGACCACGAGACGCAGGTTCGACTGCACGAAGGTGCGCTGGGCCTCGTCGCCCTCGCGTCCGACCCGCCGCAGCTCCCGCCGCTTGGCCGGGGTGAGGTGGGTGCCACCGGCGGCGAGCTCGGCCCGGGCCGCGTTCCCGGCCTCGATCTCCTGGGCGAGCCGGACCTCGTCGTCCTTGGTCAGGAGCGGGTACTGGCCGATGTCGGTGAGGTAGAGCCGGACGAGATCTTCCTCGTCGCGGTCGACTCGCTCCTTCGCCACGCCCCGCCTCCGGATCCGGACCTACGGTGGGTCGGAGTCGGGACTCCCACTCCACCGAGGTGAGACCGCCATTGTCCGCACCAGGAGGGATCTGTCAAGGCCGGATTCCCGGCCCGCCGTGGTGCCGTCCACTCGCCGCGGGAGCACCGGACGTCCCGATGCTCCGCCCCCCACCCCAACGGGAGGCGCCGACAGTAGCGGGACGCGACGCGGTCCACCCAGGAGCGGTCCACCCAGGAGCGGTCCACCCAGGAGCGGTCCACCCAGGAGCAGTCGACCCAGGTCGCGTCAGCCCAGGAGCGGGCCGGCGTCGGTGAGGGCGTCCTCCACCGCCGTGCGCTCCTGCGAGCCGCCCGGCAGTCGCACCCCCGCCATCAGGTCCCGGCCCTCGGCGAGATCGGCCCGCTCGTCGGCGACCACGAAGCCCAGCCAGCGCCGCAGCGGCGCGTCACGGACCGGGTCGAGCTCGAGAAGCCAGCGCTCGTAGGCGGCGAGCTTGGCCGGGAGCAGGACGGCGAAGACCGCGGTCAGCCGGTCCGGGGTGGTGGTGAGCGCCTCCATGCGATCGAGTGCGCCCGCCCACCCGTCGTGGGCCCGGTCGGCCGGACCGACGTCGAGGCCGCTCGCCACCGGGAACACCCGGGCGAACAGGTCGGCGTGCCAGGCGTGGTGGTGGCTCTGGCGGGCGAAGGCGAGCTTCGCCTCGGGCTCGGCCGTGCTCGGCACCCAGCCCCCGAGGATCTCGAAGCACCGGAGCTCGAGCCAGCGGGCGCAGGCGATCGCCCGGGCCGATTCGTCGAGGGTGCCGGAGGTCATGGCAGCAGTGTGGCCAGTCGCGGTCGTCGGCGTCAACGAGCCGTCACCGAGCCGCCCGCGGGCGGGCCCCCCGGGGCCTCCGGGGGCCCCGTTCGGCCAGGGCGATGGCCACCAGGATCACGCCGGCCCCGAGCAGCTCGATCGCCCCGATCCGCTCCCCGACGAGCACGCTGACCACCCCGGCGAAGACCGGCTCGAGCAGCAGGATGAGCGCCGCCCGGGGCGCCGGGATCCGCCGTTGGCCCCAGAGCTGGAGGGTCAGCGCGACCGCCGAGCACGCGATCCCGGTGACGGCGACGGCGAGCCAGGCCGTGGCGGTCAGGTCGCCGACCCCCGCGACCGCCAACCACGGCAGGCCCACCACGACGAGGACCGCCATCTGGACCGTGGTGAACGGGATCGGCGGCACCCGGGTGGCATTGCGGCCCTGGTAGACGATCCAGACCGCGAACATGACCGCGCAGATCAGCGTGGCGACCTCGCCTCGCCCGACCCCGAGGTCGGCCCCGGTGAGGAGGTAGAGGCCGAACGCGGCCAGCCCGGCGCACACCACGACCGACGCCGGCGGCCACGCCCGGTCCACCACCGCCTGCACGAACGGCGTGAAGATCACGAAGAGGCCGGTGATGAACGCCGAGGTCGCCGGGCTGGTGTCCTGCAGCCCGACGGTCTGGGCCGCGAAGCCCCCGAACAGCAGGACGCCGGCGACGGCCCCGACCCGGACGAGCGTGCGACGATCGGGCGGAGGGGTCGCCGGCGGACGGGGCGGCGATGCCGCGGTCCTCGATGCCGCGGTCCTCGACGAGACGACCGCAACCGGCGCGAGCACCACGACCGCGAGCGCGAAGCGCAGCACCAGGAACGCCGCCGGGGTGACGTCGTCGAGCGCGTCCCCGACCAGCACGAACGTGATCCCGAACAGGAACGCGGCGAGGACCAGCGCCCCTTCCGGCGCGTAGCGACGTGCGGCCACGCCGCGCCCGGCCTAGCCCGGCCAGCGGTTGGTGATCGGGAGGCGCCGGTCCTTCCCGAACGCCTTCGGGGACACCCGGACGCCGGGCGCGGCCTGGCGACGCTTGTACTCGTTGCGGTCGACCAGCGCGGCGACCCGGCGGACCACGTCGGGATCGTGCCCGGCGGCGATCAGGTCGGCGATGGACCGGTCGAGCTCGACGTAGGCCTCCACGATGGGGTCGAGCTCGGCGTAGTCGGGCAGCGAGTCCCGGTCGAGCTGGCCGGGCCGCAGCTCGGCGCTCGGGGGCTTGGTGATGACCGACTCGGGGATCAATGCCCGCCCGGCCCGGCGGTTGCGGTCCTCGCAGAGCGCGTACACGAGCAGCTTGGGCACGTCCTTGATGACGGCGTACCCGCCGGCCATGTCGCCGTAGAGGGTGGAGTAGCCGGTGGCCGTCTCGCTCTTGTTCGCGGTGGTCAGCACCATCCACCCGAACTTGTTGGACATGGTCATCAGGATCGTGCCCCGGATCCGGGCCTGGAGGTTCTCCTCGGCCAGCCCCGGCTCGAGCCCGGCGAAGGAGTCGGCGAGCATCGCGAGGAACGCCGCGTGGGCGGGCTCGATCGGGACGGTGGTGGACCGGATCCCGAGGTTCGCCACCAGCACCTCGGCGTCGCCGACGCTGTGGTCGCTCGAGAAGCGCGACGGCATCAGGACCCCGTGCACGTGGTCGGCCCCGAGCGCGTCGACGGCGATCGCGGCGACGAGCGACGAGTCCACTCCCCCCGACAGGCCGACGAGCACGTCGGTGAATCCGTTCTTCGTCACGTAGTCACGCGTGCCGAGCACGAGGGCCTCGTACACCTCGTGCACGGGCGGGAGCACCGGCTCGACCCGGGGCGGCACCCGGGGGCTCGGGGCACGCGGACCGCTGACCGTGACCACCGGCAGCGCGGGCGCCGTCGCCGCGGCGGGCACCTCGAGGTCGACGACGAGCAGGTCCTCGGCGAACTGTCGGGCCCGGGCCACGACCGTGCCGGTCGCGTCGACGACGAGGGAGGCGCCGTCGAAGACCAGCTCGTCCTGCCCGCCGACGAGGTTGACGTAGCAGATGGGCACGCCGGCGGCGCGGGCCCGGTCCGCGAGCATGGCCTCCCGCTCGGCGAGGCGACCCGCCGAGTACGGCGACGCGTTGACGTTGACGATCAGCGCGGCCCCCGCCCGCGCCTGGGTGACGACGGGTCCGGTCGGGCTCCAGGCGTCCTCGCACACCGTGACCGCCACCGGCACCCCGCCCACGGTGAACAGCGGGCCGTCGGCGGGCCAGGGCTCGAAGTAGCGCTCCTCGTCGAACACCGCGTAGTTGGGGAGGAGGTGCTTGCGGTACACGCCCTGGATGCGGCCGTGGGCGAGGACGGCCGCGGCGTTGAAGCACGCGCCGTCGACCTCGGGGAACCCGACCACGGCCACCGTGGTGCCCGTCGCCGACGCGATCTCGTCGAGGCGCCGGCGGGCCTCGGCCACGAACGCCGGGCGCAGGAGGAGGTCCTCGGGCGGGTACCCGGTCACGGCGAGCTCCGGGAAGGCCACGAGGTCGCAGTCCTCGGCCGCGGCCTCGGCGTAGGCGGCGAGGATGCGCTCGGCGTTGCCGGCCAGGTCCCCGACCACCAGGTCGAGCTGGGCGGCGGCGACCCGCAGTCGGTGCACCGGTGCAGGATACGGCGCCGCCACCGGGCACCGGCTCGCCCGGGAGGCCCCCGGAACGCTTGACTGCGGGGCGTGGCCCCCGACGCCGCCCCGGAGATCCCCGGGCTCGAGGCCGTGATCGACGGCTCGGCCGACCCCGAGCTCGCGCGCGCCGCGGTGGCCCGTCTCGCCGCGGCCGACCCCGAGGCCGCCGCCCGCCTGGCCGAACCGGCCCGGGCCGGTGCGTTCGTGGCCCTCGCGTGCGCGTCACGGGCCCTGACCACCGCCGTGGTCGGCGATCCGACGCTGCTCGACGTGGTCGACGAGGCCGGCTTCGGGTCGGCGCGGGCACCGGGAGCGGTCCGGCGGGCTCTCGCCGACGCCGTGGCCGCGGCCGGCGACGACGGCGCCGGCGTGCTGCGGCGCCACAAGCGGCGCGAGTTCCTCCGCATCGCGCTGCGCGACCTCCTCGGCCTCGCCGACCTGGTCACCGTCGGGCGGGAGCTCACCGAGCTGGCCGAGGGATGCCTGGACGGGGCCCTGCGGATCGCGGCACCCCGGGTGCCGATGGCGATCATCGGCATGGGCAAGCTCGGCGGCGAGGAGCTCAACTACGCGAGCGACGTCGACGTGCTCTTCGTGCACGGAGGCGACGATCCCGCCGAGGCCGATCGCGTCGCCAAGGCGGTCCTCGCGATCATGACCGCGCCGACCGCCGACGGCATCGTGTTCCGCACCGACGCCGACCTCCGCCCCGAGGGTCGGGCCGGCGCGCTCTCCCGCACGGTCGAGAGCTACACGGCCTGGTACGAGCGCTGGGCCCGCCACTGG
>CAIUKV010000139.1 GCA_903899845.1 uncultured Actinomycetes bacterium | reverse complement strand
GACGAGCGCCTCCCGGGCCAGCGCCACCATCAGGCGCGTCGCGACCCCCCGGCGGTGCCACGCGGGATCGACCGCGATCGTGGTCACGTGGGCGTCCTCGAAGCTCGACATCAGCCCGGCGTACCCCACGACCTCACGGCCCACCCGAGCGACGAAGTAGGCCCGGGTGCTGCGCTGCGCGAGCTCCGAGAGGAACAGCGACGCGGTCCAGGGCCGGGGGTAGACCTGCCCCTCGATCGCGAGCACCGCCCGCAGGTGCCGGCGGCGCATCGGGCCGACCACGACCGTGACCGACCCGCCGGCCGCGACCGGGTCGGACGCGTCGGACACGCCGGGCGGGCCGGGGGACGCGGGGGACGCAGGGGACGCACGGGAGGCGTGCGACTCGGGCGTCACGTCGAGGGCCCCCGGGCCGCCTGCTCCCAGTTGATGGCGGCGTCGCTCTCGCGCAGGTACACGGGCACGAGCGCGCGGGCCGACCCGGCGGGCGCCACCGCCAGCCGGGCGGTCCCCAGCGCGACGAGGGCGCCGGCTCCGGGGACCGCCGCGGCCGCGTCGGCGAGGTGGGCACCGGTCGCGGCGAAGAGGTCCCGGTGCCGCAGGGCGCCGTCGCCCACGACCCAGGCCGACGGTCCCCGCTCGGCCACCGCCGCGGCCACCTCGGCCGGGGGGGCCACCGCCTCCGGGGCGGCGGGGACCGGCCCTGCCGGCCCGGCGCGGTAGCGGGCCCAGTAGACCTCCCGGCGGCGGGCGTCGATCACCGAGACCACCTCGCGGTCGGGCGCCACCCACGGCGCGGCGAGCACCGCGAGGGTGCTGAGCCCGATCACCGGGATGCCCAACGCGTCGGCCATCACCTTGGCGGTGGTCACGCCGACCCGCAGGCCCGTGAACCGGCCCGGCCCCACGCCGACCGCGATCGCGTCGAGGCGGTCGAGCGCCACACCGGCCTCGGTGGTGCAGCGGTGCACGGCCGGCACCAGCTGCTCGGCGTGGGTGCGGGCCGAATCGACCGCCACCGTGGCGACCGGCACGCCGTCCCGGCCGACCGCGACGGTGACGACGTCGGTCGCGGTGTCGAACGCGAGCAGCCAGGTCACCGCGGCCTCCGGGTCATGCCGCGGTCGCGACGAGCGCGTCGAGCCGGTCGCGACGGCGTGCCCACGCGTCGCCCCGCGCGACGAGCGTGACGACGCGCGCGTCGGGGCGGTCGGGCACGAACGCCAGGGTCACCTCGAGCCGGTCGTCGGCGAACGCGTCGCGCACGACGTCGCCCCACTCCACCACGACCACGGCGTCGGGCCCCGCGAGCTCATCGAGCCCGAGATCGGCGAGCTCGGCCCGGGAGTCGAGCCGGTACACGTCGGCGTGGACCAGGTCGAGGCGGCCGGCGTAGACCCGGGCGAGGGTGAAGGTCGGGCTCACCACGGGCTCGGCCACCCCGAGGCCCGCCCCGATCCCCCGCGTGAAGGTGGTCTTGCCCGCCCCGAGGTCGCCCGCGAGCAGCACGACGTCGCCCGGCTCGAGGAGGTCGGCGACCCGCCGGGCCAGGCGGTCGGTCGCCGCGGGCGAGGACACCTCGACCGTGCTCACCGCGTCGCGCCCCGGGCGAGGACCCGCTTGGCCACGACGAAGTCGGCCCGGGTCTGGGCCAGGGCGACGCCCCCGCCGCGCAGCACGGCGGCCGGGTGGAGGGTGGGTACGAGCACGGCGTCACCGTACGGGTGCTCCTGGCCCCGGAGCCGGGTGATCCCCACCTTGGTGTCGAGCAGGAGCTTGGTCGCGAAGTTGCCGAGCGTCACCACGACCCGGGGCGCGACGAACCCGAGCTGCGCGTCGAGGTAGGGGCGGCACTCCGCGATCTCCTGCGGCTGCGGATCCCGGTTGCCCGGCGGGCGGCACTTCACCACGTTGGCGATGTAGACGTCGTCGCGGGTCAGGCCGATGCCCTCGATGAGCCGGGTGAGCAGCTGCCCGGCCCGGCCCACGAACGGCTCGCCGCGCCGGTCCTCGTCGGCCCCCGGCCCCTCACCCACGAACATCAACCCGGCGTCGGGATCCCCCGAGCCGAACACGACCTGGGTCCGGGTCGAGGCGAGCGGGCACCGTGTGCACGCGAGCGCGTCGGTCCGCACCGCGGCGAGGGAGCCCCAGGGGCCCGGACCGGTCGCCACCTCAAGCCCCGGCGACCGCGGCCCGGACGGCGGCGGCCACGACCTCGGTCACGGTCACGCGGAGACGGTCGACCGACGCGCGCGCGGTCCCCGTGCTGAGCGCGATCGCGAGATCGCCGTCGTACCGGGTGTGCGACGGGTGGATGGCCCGTGCCATCCCGTGGTGCGCGCTCTGGGCCAGCAGCGCACACTCCGACTTCGTGCACCGGGCGTCGGTCGCGACGCAGACCAACGTGGTGTGCTCCACGTCGACCATGGCCTCCGGGAACGGCGGGACGTCGGGGGGTGCGCCGGACCCGGCCAGCACCGACCCGTCGGCCGCGACCACGTCGCCGACCGCGTTGACCACGGCGAGCGCGCCCACGGTGGCGTCGTCGCACCGGGCCGAGGCGCTCCCGAGCCCGCCCGCCACTCCGTGCTCGGCGCCCCGCCAGGTGCCGACCCGGGCTCCGGTGCCGGCGCCGACGCGACCGTGGGGGAACCCGGTCCCGGCCGCCTCGGCTGCGGCCAGGGCCGCCCGGCCCTCGTCGGGCCCGGGTGGACGACCCCCCGACGCCACCAGGTCGTAGATCGCCGCGGTCGGCACGATGGGGACGACGCCCCCGGCCGTGCGGACCCCGCGTCCCAGCTCGGCGAGCCGGCGCACCACCCCGTCGGCGGTGGCCAACCCGAACGCCGAGCCACCGGTCAGCACGACGGCATCGACGGTGTGCACCGTGCGCTCGGGGTCGAGCAGGGCCAGCTCGCGGGTCGCCGGGGCGCCCCCACGCACCTCGCCCGATCCCACCGTGCCCTCCGGCGCGAGGACCACCGTCACCCCGGTGCCGATCCCGGTCCAGTGACCGACCCGGATCCCCGGGACGTCGGTGATCACGCGGCGACGTCCGCCGCGATCCCGACGTCACGGGCGAAGGCGCGCAGGAGCTCGGCGAGCCGGTCGGCCCGCTCCAGCATCAGCATGTGCCCCGCCCCGGCCACGAGCTCGAGCCGCGCGTCGGGCAGGCCCCGGGCCAGTCGCCGGGCGTCACCCGGGGTCACGCACAGGTCGGCGGTCCCGTTGACGACGAGGACGGGCAGCCCGACCCGGCCGAGGTGCTCGGTGCAGTCGAAGGTGGCCAGCGCCCGCGCCGCTGCGGCCACGGTCGCCTCCGGGGCGGACGCGAGCAGCACACGGACGAGCTCCACCTGGCTCGCCGCCGGGTCCCGGCCGAAGGCGAGACGGGCCATCAGCCGCGACCAGTCGGACCGCGCCCAGGCCCCGGAGCGCACGAACCCGCTCGCGAACGGGAGGAAGGCCCGGTCGAGCATCGGGACGTGGGCCAGTCCGAGACGCGCCGCGGTCGACACGAGCACGATCCCGCGCAGGTGGGTCGCAGCCACGTCGGGGTGCCGCGCGGCGAAGGCGAGCAGGGCCATGCCCCCGGTCGAGTGTCCGACCGCGAGCGTGCCCCGCAGGTCCGCAGCCTCCACGACCGTGCGGACGTCGTCGGCGAGACGGTCGAGCGACGTCTCCGGTCCTGCGGGTGAGCCGCCGTGACCACGCTGGTCGAACGCCACGGCCCGGATCCCGGTCGCCGGCAGGTCGCGGAACTGCTTCGTCCAGATCCGGGAGGTCGTCGCGATCCCGTGGACGAACAGGACCGGAGCGCCCGTGCCGTGGCCGACGGTGAAGAGGTGCCCGCCGTCGGGCGCCGGGAGATGGCGGGCCTCGGCGAAGGGGAGGGGGCCCAGGCGGCCCACGTCGGGATCGACCCGACGGCCCGTCGTCAGCATGCGCACGGGCATCTCCACCGCCGACCCGAGCACACCGGCGCCGCGCCCGAACCCGACGCCGGCCACCTCGACCGCCCGGGACGCCACCCGCTCGATCACCGCGTCCCCTGCACGTGGTGGCGCGGGAGGCGACCCCCGAGGCGGGTCAGGATCTCGTTGGGGATGGTGTCGAGTCGGGTCGCCCACTCGTCGGCGAGGATCACCTCGTCGCCCTGGCGACCGATCAGCACCACCGGGTCCCCCACCGCGACGTCGGCGTCGCCGACGTCGACCATCAGCTGGTCCATCGTCACGGTCCCGGCGATCGGACACCGCCGGCCCCCCACCAGCACCTCGCCCCCGCACGTGCCGAGGGCCCGGGGCACGCCGTCGGCGTAGCCGACCGGCACCGTCGCGATCCGGGCCGGTCGGGCGAGCTCGTAGCGCCACCCGTACGACACCCGGGCACCGGCCGGGAGGTCCTTGACGAACGAGACCCCGGCCTCGAGCGAGAGGACGGGGCGGAGGTCGACCCGACCCACGAGCTCCGGGGCCGGGGTCACGCCGTAGACGGAGATCCCCAGGCGGACCAGGTCGTAGCGAGCCCGGGGGAAGGCGACCGCGCCGGCCGAGTTCGCAGCGTGCACGACCGGGGGGCGACCCACCGCCCGGGTGACCGCGGCGAGCACTGCGTCGAACGCATCCAGCTGGCGCTCGGTGGGCGTGGGGTCGGGCCCGTCGGCGGCGGCGAGGTGGGTGCCGATGCCCTCGAGCTGCAGGGCCCCGTGCCCGGCCACCCGCTCGGCGAGGGCCGGGGCGGCCTCGGGCCGGCAGCCCACCCGGTGCATCCCGGTGTCGACCTTGAGGTGGACGGGCAGCACCGAGCCGGCCCGGTCGGCGGCGGCCCCGAGCGCGTCGATCCCGGCCTCGCTGTAGACGAAGGGGGTGAGGCCGGCCTGCACCACGGCGGCGGCCGCCGCGGCCGGAGGCTCGGCGAAGCCGAGGATGGGGGCGGTGATGCCCGCGGCGCGCAGCTCGACGCACTCCTCGACCGACGCGACCCCGAGCCAGGTCGCCCCGGCCCCGAGGGCGGCCTGCGCCACCGGCACGGCACCGTGGCCGTAAGCGTCCGCCTTCACCGTGGCGAGCACGGCCGCCGGGGCCACGACCGCGGCGAGGCCCGCCACGTTGGCGGCGACCGCATCGAGGTCGATCACGACGCGGGCCGACCGGAAGTCCGTCACCCGCGCCCTCCGGACGCCGACGCCGGTCCGGTCGCGGCCACCGCAGCGAGCGACGCCGGGATCGCCGGAAGGAGGTCGCCCGCCACCAACCCAGTATGCCCCGCCCGGTCGGCCGCGTCGGCGTGCACGAGCACCGCCGCGGTGGCGGCTTCGAACGCCGGCACCCCGCGCGCGAGGAAGGCGGCGACGATCCCGGTCAGGACGTCGCCGGTCCCGGCCGACGCCAGCCACGGGCCGCCGCGCGGGCAGATCGAGGCCCGCCCGTCGGGTGCGGCCACCACCGTGCCCGGGCCCTTCAGGCAGACCACGGTGCCGGTGGCCGCCGCGAGGGCGCGGGCCGCCGCGACCCGGTCGACGTCGGGTGGTGCCCCGGTCATGGCTGCGTACTCCCCCGCGTGCGGGGTGCACACGGTGGGCCCGGTGCGCGCGGCGAGCAGGTCCGGGCGCCCGGCGACGGCGTGGAGACCGTCGGCGTCGAGCACCAGCGGTCCCGGGATCCCGGCGACGAGGCGGTGCACCATCTCGCGAACCCCCTCGCCGCGGCCCAGGCCCGGGCCCACGGCCACGGCCCGGAACCGACCGACGTCGGCCAGCACCACGTCGGCCGCCGCCGGGGTCAGGGTCCCGGTCGCGTCGGCGGGCAACGCCCGGGCGATGACCTCGGTGCCCGCCGCGCGCGCCGCGGCATCGGCGGGCAGCCCGCACCAGACGATGCCGGCACCGGCCCGGAGCGCTGCGTGCCCCGCGAGGGTGGGTGCCCCGGTCATCCCGCCCGACCCCCCGACGACCAGGCACCCGGACGACCACTTGTGCGCGTCCGGGGCGCGGGGCGGCAGCCAGGCCCGGAGGTCGTCGGGGTCGGCGACCCCCAGCCCGGGGAAGCCGGGTTCGGCCGGGTCGGCCGGATCGATCCCGATGTCGACCACCTCGACTGCGCCGGCGTGCGACCGGCCCGGCTCGAACCACAGACCCGGCTTGGTCGCGACGAACACGACGGTCCAGTCGGCCCGGACCGCCGCGCCCCGGACCTCGCCGGTGCCACCGTCGACCCCGGACGGGATGTCGACGGCGACCACCGGCACCCCCCGGGCCGCGACCCGTTCGTGGACGAGCCGGGCGTCTCCGGCGAGCTCGCCGCGGAAGCCGGTGCCGTACATGGCGTCGACGAACAGGTCGGCCCGGTCGAGCCGTCGCTCCAGCGCGACCGGGTCCACTCCCTCGGCCAGCGGCACGACGTCGACGCGCGCGCCCCACCCCCGCAGCACGCGCGCCGCGACCAGGCCGTCGCCCCCGTTGTTGCCCGTCCCGCACGCGACCACGACCCGGAGCCCGGCCGCCCGACCCAGGCGGCGGCGGATCGACCACGCCACCGCCCGGCCCGCGCGCTCCATGAGCACCTCGACCGGGGTCCCGGCGGCGACCGCCCGCAGGTCGGCGAGCCGCATCTCCTCGGGGGTCAGGACCGGATGCACCGCCGGGCTCAGCCGAGCGCCACCGCGACGGCCTGGGCCATCGTGTCGGTGTGGGTGAGGGTGAGCCGCCACTCGCGCACCCCGCGCTCCGTGGCGAGCGCGGCGGCCTTGTCGTGGAGTCGGAGGATCGGCTCGCCCGAGGCCAGCTTCACGACCTCGACGTCGCGCATCGGGAACTTCCAGAGCCCGACGCCCATCGCCTTCATGACCGCTTCCTTGGCCCCGAAGCGCGCGGCGAGGTGCTTGGTGGGATCACGGAACCGGTGGGCGTAGGCCCGCTCCGCGTCGGAGAAGAGCCGCGCCTCGATGGTGGGGCGCCGGGTCAGCGCGAGACGGAAGCGCTCGACCTCCACGAGGTCGGTGCCGATCCCGATGACGCCCGGAACCGCGATCAGCGCGACCGCCAGTGCTCGGCGAGCACGTTGACGGGCTCGGTGAGGAGGTCCACGACCCCGACGCCGGCGAGCCGCTCGTCGTCGAAGGCGGTCTCGGTCTCGGTCACGGCGTCGACGAGCGCCGAGTAGCGGCCCTGGTAGCCCTCGAGCACCGCCCGCATGGTCACGGCGGGCAGGTGGTCGGAGAAGCGCACGTGGAGCAGCGTGACCCCGACCGCCTGGTTGTGCTTCACCTCCGGGATCATCACCATGGTCCGGCCGTCCCGGCGGCCGCGGACCGCGGTCACCTCGCGCTGTCTGGCGACGCGGTGCTTGGTCCCCCGGAGCCGGGGATCCTCGTCGGTGCGCGACGGCAGCCCGACCGCGACCCCACCCCGGTCGACGACGTGCACGGTGGCGTCGGCCTCGTCGGGATCCCCGTCGATGCGGTACCGGGTGAACCCGGTGACCTCCACCACGGCGGCGTCGAGGTCGACGAGCGTGCGCAGGGTCCGGTAGCTGAGTCCGTCACGGGGGGCACCGGCGTCGAGCGCCGCCGCCACGAGCGGCACGTGGAGGAGGGTCTCGTCGGAACGTGAGATCCCCACGGTGACCGTCTTGGCCTGGTGCTTGATCGCGTCGATCGGCCGGGTCAGCTCCTCGATCGCCCGGGTCAACGCGCCGGTGAGGTCCTGGACGACCGTGCTGGGGGTCCCGACCTTGCCGTGCTCGAGCTCGTAGGCGTCGAGCGGGCTGATGCCCGTGGCGTAGCGGAGGAGCGAGGCCACCAGGATCCCCGTGCTGGCCTCGAGGCTCCCGTCGTAGCGGTTGGCCCGCACGCCGTCGAGGAAGCGGCGGGCCGGCTCCTCGATCGCCGGGCCGAGCCGGTCGAGGACCTCGTCGACCGGTCCCGCCGCGCTCGCCTCGATCGCGGCACGGGCCTCCCGGAGCGGCCGCGCGGTGGCGTCGATCGCGAGTGCGGCCTCGTAGCAGAACAGGTGCCCGGCGACCGTGCTGCACACGAAGTCGACCGCCGGGTGCACCTCGGGAACGGTGATGACGTCGGCGGCCGCGCTGAACCGGCCCCGCTGCCCGTCGCCGGCGATCACGATCGGCGCACCCCGATGGGCTCGGTAGATCTCGACCTCCTTGCCCACGTCGTCGAGGTTCGAGCCCCGGAGCCCGGCGGCGCAGACGAGCGTCAGCGGCTCCGACGACAGGTCGATGTGCTTCTTGTCCTCGGTCGCGTCGCAGGCGATCGCCTTGTAGCAGAGCTCGGACAGCTTGATCCGGAGCTCGCGTGCGGCGATGTGGTTGGGCCCGTTGCCCACCACCGCCCACGAGCGTCGGGAGAGCACGTGCCGGGGCGCGATCTCGGCGATCGCCGCTCGGCGATCGATGATGGTCCGCATCGCGTCGGGGAGGGCCCGCAGCGCCGCCAGCAGCTCGTGCTCCCGGTCGGCGTCGAGGGGCCCGGTGGCCGCGGCGACGGCGAGGGCCAGCAAGTAGCCGGCGGCGACCTGCGAGTAGAAGGCCTTGGTCGACGCGACGCTCATCTCCACGTCACGGCCGTCGGAGGTGTAGAGCACCCCGTCGGCGCGGTCGACGAGATCGCTGTTGCGCCGGTTGACGATCGCAAGCACGGCGGCACCGCGCTGGCGGACGAGATCGACGCTGCGGTTGGTGTCGGTGGTGGTGCCGCTCTGGCTGATCGCCACGACCAGCGTGTCGGACATGTCGGTCCGCATGCCGAAGCCCGACACCTCGGTGGCCAGCACCGCCTCGACGAACAGGCGGTCGCCCACCAGCGTGCGGGCGACGTCGGCGAGTGCCTGTCCGGCCACGGCGGCGGTCCCCTGCCCCACGACGAGCACGCGGGTGATCGACCCGTCGGCGAGGCGCCGTCGGACCGCGGCCGGGACCGACCACTCGGGGAGCCGGACGGCGAGGCGTCCGTCGGCGCCCTCGACCACCACGCCGCGCAGGGTCTTGCGGAACGACTCGGGGGCCTCGCAGATCTCCTTGAGGAGGAAGTGCGGCGCGTCGCCCCGGTCGATGTCGCGGGTGGTGATCTCGGCGTGCTGGAGATCGTCCGCGCCCACCGGCACGGCGGCGCCGTCGTAGGTCAGGCGGCGGATTCCGGCGACCTCGCCCGCGCCGTCGGCGGCGAGGACGACGACCTGGCCCCGGGAGGCCGCGGCCCGCTCGGGGTCACCGGCGGTCTCCCCGTCGAGCCGGAGGTACGCGGCGGTCTCCTCGACCACCCCGTAGGGCTCGCTGGCCACCACGAAGGCGTCCTCGGCGACCCCCACGTAGAGCGCCTGGCCACTGCCTCGCAGGGCCAGGTAGAGGGACCCCGGGTCGTCGGCCAGCACCCCGGCGACCGCGACCGATCCCTCCAGGGTCGCCACCGTGGTCCGGAAGGCGTCCTCGGGGCTCCGGCCGGTGGCGAGACGCCGCGACACCAGGGCCGGGATCACCTTGGCGTCGGTGGTGATCTCGGACGGCGCGGCCAGCCCCTCGGCCACCTGGAGGTCGGCGTAGTTGTCGACGTCACCGTTGAGGGCGGCGAACACGAGGGGCCGGTCCGGGGCGTCGGTCTCGGTGTGGTCGAGCGGATGGGCGTTGGGCTCGGAGATGATGCCGACGCTGGCCCACCGCGTGTGCCCGAGCACCGTGGCCTCGGCCCCGGCCGGGGCCACCGCGAGGTGGAGCAGCTCGTCGGTGCGGATCGCGGCCCGGAGGGCGGCGGTGTTGTCACCGAGCTCACCGATCTCGGCGGCGGCCTTGTAGACGAACGCGACGACGTCGCCGGCCTGGCGGACGGCGCCGTTGACGAGGAGCGGATCGGCGGCCCGGTCCGCGACCAGTC
Organism: uncultured Actinomycetes bacterium; assembly: GCA_903899845.1. Taxonomy (GTDB): domain Bacteria; phylum Actinomycetota; class Acidimicrobiia; order IMCC26256; family PALSA-555; genus CAIUKV01. The sequence goes on along the minus strand of CAIUKV010000139.1, from coordinate 20,238 downwards.
GGGTGATCCCGGGGTCACCCGACCCGAGCCCGTGGCCCCGGACCACGATCGTGAGCCCGGCGGAGTCGCGGCCGCGCACCTCCAGCCGGTCGATGGCCGACAGCGCGACCTGCACCGAGGCGAACGCCTCGATCGCCGCCACCGAGGCCCCGGCGCCGGCGAGGTCACCGACCGCCCGCGCGTTGCGCAGGCGGTCCCGGGCCACGGCCCAGGTCGCGTCCTTGCACCGCACGACCGCGGCGTTGGCGCGTTCGAGGTCCTCGCTCGGGACCTCGCCCCGGTCGAGCGCGTCCTCGACCGCCCGCAGCCGGTCGGTGATCCGCGCGGCCCGGTCCTCGAGCGCCACCGCGGTGGCGCGATCGGCCAGCAGGGTCCGGATCCCGGCGACCCCGCGCAGGAGGGCGTCGACGGCCTCGACCGAATCGGCCGCCGCCTCCAGGGCGAGGGCCGACGGGGCCCCGGGCCCGGTCAACGTTCGGAGGGCCTCGTCGAGCCCGGCGACCAGCACGGGGCCCGGCGGCGGCTCCCGCCGACCCGGGCGGCGGACCACGCCGACGATGCCGCACATGGGGCCAGGTTACCGAGCGGGCGGTGTCAGGACCCCGGCTGCCCGCAGGCGATGGCGATCGCGGCCAGGAGGCGGGCGGCCGCGGCCTCGGCCGCCCCCTCGGTGGGAGCCTCGACCATGACCCGGACCACGGGCTCGGTGCCCGAGGGACGCACCAGGACCCGGCCGGCGTCGCCGAGCTCGGCCCGGACCTCCGCCACCACGGCCCGGACCCCCTCGTCGGCGTCCAGTCCCGCCGCCGAGGCCACCCGCACCGAGCGCAGGACCTGCGGCGTCGGGACCAGCACACCGGCCAGCGTCGCGAGCGACTGACCGGTCTGGCAGAGCACGTCGAGGAGCTGGATCCCGGCGAGGAGCCCGTCGCCGGTGGTGGCGAGGTCGGCGTACACCAGGTGCCCCGACTGCTCGCCGCCCAGGGAGTAGTCGTGCCGGTCGAGGGCGTCGAGCACGTTGCGGTCACCCACGTCGACCTCGACCACGGTGATCCCCGTCTCGCGCAGGAGCCGCACGAGCGCACCGTTCGACATGCGGGTCACGACCACGCCGTCGTGGCGCAGCCGCTCCCGCTCGCGCAGGTCGAAGGCGGCGATGGCGATGAGCGCGTCACCGTCGACGACGACGCCCGTGGCGTCGACCGCGATGATCCGGTCGGCGTCACCGTCGAAGGCCAGCCCGCAGTCGGCGCCCACCCGGATCACCGCGGCCCGGAGGTCGGCCGGGTCGGTGGACCCGCACGCGTCGTTGATGTTGGTGCCGTCGGGCGCCGCGTGCAGCACCTCGACCTCGGCCCCGAGGGCCTCGAGCGCCCGGGGTGCAGCGCGGAACGCGGCCCCGTTGCCGCAGTCGACCACGACCCGGCACCCGTCGAGTCGGCGACCCTCGAGACTCCCCACCACGTGGTCGACGTAGTCGCCGAGCGCGTCGCGGACCTCCGACACGACCCCGACCCCCCGTCCGGCCGGGCCGAGCCCGTCGGGGTCGGACCGGTCGAGGACGGCCTCGATCTCGGCCTGGGTCGCGTCGTCGAGCTTGCGCCCTCCCGGCGCGAACAGCTTCACGCCGTTGTCCGCGAAGGGGTTGTGGCTCGCCGTGATCATCGCGGCCGCAGCACCTCGGGCCGCCGCCCAGTGCGCGACCGCGGGCGTGGGCAGGACCCCGGCGAGGAGGGCGTCGGCCCCCTCGGCGCAGAGGCCGGCCACCAACGCAGCCTCGAGCATCGGGCCCGACCGCCGGGTGTCGCGCCCGACCACGTAGGGAACGTCGGTCCCGAGGACCCGGGCCGCGGCGCGCCCGAGGGCGGTGACGAACTCCGGGGTGAGGTCGCGGTTGGCGACCCCACGCACGCCGTCGGTGCCGAAACGCAGGTGCATGGCTCGAACGGCGGACGGGCGCGTCAGCGCTTGGAGTACTGCGGCGCCTTCCGGGCCTTCTTGAGGCCGTACTTCCGCCGTTCCTTCTCCCGCGGGTCCCGGGTCAGCAGGCCGGCCTTCTTGAGCGGCGGTCGGAGCTCACCGTCGAGCGCGATCAGCGCCCGGGCGATACCGAGCCGGAGGGCACCGGCCTGGCCGCTCACGCCCCCGCCGTCGAGGGTGGCGTCCACGTCGTAGACGTCCGCGGTCTGGGTGATGCGCAGTGCCTCGGTGGCCGCCTGGCGGTGCGAGGCGATCGTGAAGTAGCGCTCGATCGGCCGACCGTTGATGACGACCTGGCCGGTGCCGGGACGCAGCCGGACCCGGGCGACGGCTTCCTTGCGCCGTCCCGTGGTCTGGATCAGCGGCTTGGGCACTCTGGCTCCTCTCGATCAGGTGGCCGCGCGGCGCTCGCGCGCGCGGGTCGGACGGGCCCGGAGCTCGGGCTGCTGGGCGGCGTGGGGGTGCTCGGCACCGCCGTAGACCCGCAGGCGCTTGAGCTGGCGCCGGCCGAGCGGGCCCTTCGGGAGCATCCCGCGCACGGCGAGGCGCACGACCCGCTCGGGGTCACGGGCCAGGAGGTGCGCCAGGCTCTCGGAGCGGATCCCGCCCGGGTAGCCGGAGTGCCGGTAGTACGTCTTGTCGGCCAGCTTGCGGGGGCCGATGGCGAGCGCGGAGGCGTTGACGACGACCACGTGGTCGCCCCCGTCGAAGTGGGGAGCCCAGGTCGGCTTGTGCTTGCCCCGCAGCAGGTGCGCCGCCTCGGTGGCGATCCGACCGAGCACGGCGCCCTCGGCGTCGATGACGTGCCAGCGGCGCTCGGTGTCGGCGGGGGTGGGGGTGTACGTGCGCATGCGAGTCCAGGTTCGGGGTCGGTGCGGCCCCGGGTCCGGGGCCGGGGCGGGCGTCCGGGCGCGAACCCGGGCCGCCGAGGCAGACCGGAGAGTGTATCCCCCCGGGGGTCCGACCCGACAACCGACCCCACGCCCGACCGGGGCCGCCGGAGGGGTCAGGCGGAGGGCGCAGCGGCTCAGTACTCGACCGCCCAGAGGCACAGTCCCTCGGGCGGGGCGAGCCGCCCGGCCCGGGCCCGGTCGCGGGACCGGATGATCCCGAGCACCTCCCCCGCGGTGCGTCGGCCCGCCCCGATGTCGACCAGGGTGCCCACGACCGACCGGACCATCTGCCAGCAGAAGGCGGTGGCGCGGATCTCGTAGCGCAGGAGGCCGTCGCCGAGGTCGTCCCAGTGGGACCGCAGCACCCGCCGGACGGTGGTGGTCCCCGCCGGGCCCCGGCGGCAGAAGGCCGCGAAGTCGTGGCTGCCGACGAACGGGTCGGCCCCGAGGCGCATCCGGGCCAGGTCGAGCGGCTCGGGCACCCACCAGGCGTAGCGGGCGAGGAACGGGTCGGGCGCCGGCCGGTTCACCACCGTGTAGCGGTAGACCCGAGCCGTGGCCGAGTGGCGGGCCGAGAACCCCGGATCGACGATCCGGGCCGAGCGGACGACGAGCTCCGGACCGAGCCGGCGGGTCAGCGCCGTGGCCAGCGCCTCGGGGTCCACGGTGGCCCCGGTCGAGCACGAGACCACCTGGCCCCAGGCGTGCACCCCGGCGTCGGTCCGGCCGGCGCCGACGACATCGGCGACGTCGTCGCGCAGGTACTGCGCGAGCGCCCGCCCGAGCTCGCCCGCGACCGTGCGCTGGTCGGGTTGCGCGGCGAAGCCCCGGAACCCCGTGCCGTCGTACGCGACGGTCAGGGCGAGGTGCGTCCGCCCGGGGGGCGGCGCGTCCGACGCGGCGCCGGGGTCGATGCCCGGTTCCGCCGCGTCGAAGAGGGTCACACCAGCTCGACCCTCGCCATCGGCGCGTTGTCGCCGGGACGGGGCCCGAGCTTGAGGATGCGGAGGTAGCCGCCGGGCCGGTCCTGGTACCGGGGCGCGATGTCCGCGAACAGCTTGTGAGTGACGTCCTGGTCGTGGATGGTGGCGATGACCTGGCGGCGCTGGTGCACACCGCCCTTCTTGGCCTTGGTGATCAGCTTCTCCGCGTAGGGGCGGAGCGCCTTGGCCTTGGCCTCGGTGGTCACGATGGCCTCGACCGAGAACAGGCTCGCGGCGAGGTTCGCCATGATCAGACGCTGGTGGGCGGCGTCACGGCCGAACCGCGGCGCCTTCCGGGGCGTGGGCATCGCCTACTCCTTCACCCGCAACGACAGGCCCCGCTCGTCGAGCTTCTGGAGCACCTCTTCGAGGCTCTTCGAGCCGAAGTTGGTGATGGCGAGCAGGTCGTCCTCGGTCTTCTGCACGAGCTGGCCGATGGTGTCGACCCGGGCCCGCTTGAGGCAGTTCCGGGGGCGCTCGGTGAGGTCGAGGTCCTCGATCGGCAGCTCGAGGTCGGGCGAGCCCGACGGCGGCACCGCGATCTCGCCGATCGGGATCCCCCGCGGCTCGTCGGACAGGTCGGCGACGAGACCGAGCAGGTTCCGGAGCGTGTCCGCCGCCGACGCCAGGGCGTCGCGGGGCGTGATCGACCCGTCGGTCTCGATCTCGACGGTCAGGCGGTCGTAGTTGGTGGCCTGCTCGACCCGGGTCGGCTCGATCGAGAAGGCGACCCGCCGCACCGGCGAGAAGATGGCGTCGATCGGGATCACGCCGATCTGGGCCGCCCGCTTCGTGCGGTCGGCGGAGAGGTAGCCCCGGCCCTGGTCGACCGTGAGGTCGGCGGCCAGGCGGCCCTTGGCGTTGATCGTGGCCAGGTGGAGCTCGGGGTTGAGGATCTCGACGTCGGCCGTGGTGAGGATGTCGCCGGCGGTGACGTCACCGGGCCCGCGGGCGTCGAGGCGGAGCGTCACCGGCTCCTCCGAGATCGACCGCAGCACGACGTCCTTGAGGTTCAGGATGAGGTCGGTGACGTCCTCCTTGACCCCCGGGATGGTGTCGAACTCGTGGAGCGCCTCGTCGAAGCGCACCTGGGTGATGGCGGCGCCGGGGATCGACGAGAGGAGCGCCCGCCGCAGCGAGTTCCCCAGGGTGTGGCCGAAGCCCGGCTCGAGCGGCGAGATGACGAACGACTGAGTGTTGCCGTCGGCCTCGCCGGCCTCGACCTCGGGACGCTGGATGATGAGCATGAGGCGATCCTCGCTCGGAGATGATGCGGTGGACCCGCGGACGACTCGGGCTACTTGGAGTACAGCTCGACGATGAGCTGCTCACGCACGGGGATGTCGATCTGCTCCCGCAGGGGCAGGTCGCGCACGGTGACCTTGAGGGCCCCGGTCTCGGTCTCGAGCCACATCGGCACCGCACGGTCGATGGTGTCGGTGTTGTGGCGCACGACGATGAAGTTGCGGGCCTTCGGGCCGATCTCCACGACGTCGCCCTTGCGGACCATGTACGAGGGGATCGTCACCTTCTTGCCGTTGACGGTGACGTGGCCGTGGCGGACGAACTGGCGGGCCTGGTTGCGGCTGGCCGCGAAGTTGGCCCGGAACACCACGTTGTCGAGCCGCTGCTCGAGCATCCGGAGGAGGTTCTCGCCGGTGATCCCGGTCTGGCGGTTCGCCTCGGCGTAGAGGTTGCGGAACTGCTTCTCGAGCACGCCGTAGATGCGGCGGGCCTTCTGCTTCTCGCGGAGCTGCAGCATGTACTCGCTCTCGCGGATCCGCCCGCGACCGTGCTCACCGGGCGGGTAGGGCTTGCGCTCGATCGGGCACTTCATGGTGTCGCACTTGGCGCCCTTGAGGAAGAGCTTCATGCGCTCCCGGCGGCACAGGCGGCACACGGCTTCGGTGTATCGGGCCATCGTCGGCTCCTGCGCTCAGACCCGACGCCGCTTGGGAGGGCGGCAGCCGTTGTGGGGGATCGGGGTGACGTCCTTGATGCCCACCACTTCGATCCCGGTGTTCTGGATCGTGCGGATGGCGGTCTCGCGGCCCGAGCCCGGGCCCTTGACCATCACGTCGACCTTGCGGACCCCGTGCTCCATGGCCCGGCGGGCGACGGTCTCGGCGGCGAGCTGCGCCGCGAAGGGCGTGCTCTTGCGCGAGCCCTTGAAGCCCACGTTGCCCGCCGACGCCCAGGCGATGGTGTTCCCCTGCTGGTCGGTGATGGTGATGATCGTGTTGTTGAACGACGACTTGATGTGCGCGATGCCGTAGGCGATGTTCTTGCGCTCGCGACGCTTCGGTCGACGTCCCCCTGCGGACGGCTTGGCCATGTCCCTGCTCCGGTCGTCTTACTTCCGAGCCCGCTTCTTCCCGGCGACCGTCTTCTTCGGTCCCTTCCGGGTGCGGGCGTTGGTACGGGTGCGCTGACCGCGGACGGGCAGGCCCCGGCGGTGCCGGAGGCCCTGGTACGTCCCGATCTCCATCTTGCGCTTGATGTTCGCCGCGACCTCGCGCCGGAGGTCGCCCTCGACCTTGAGGTTCGCGTCGATGAAGGCCCGCAGGCGGGCCACCTCGTCCTCGGTGAGATCACGGACGCGGGTGTCGCGGGGCAGGTTGGTCTGGTCGCAGATGAGCTGCGACGTCGACCGGCCGATCCCGAAGATGTAGGTCAACGAGATCTCGAGCCGCTTCTCACGCGGGATGTCGACTCCGGCGATACGAGCCATCGGTCCTCTCAGCCTTGGCGCTGCTTGTGGCGCGGGTTCTCGCAGATGACCCGGACCCGGCCGTGCCGGCGGATCACCTTGCACTTCTCGCACATCTTCTTCACGGACGGACGGACCTTCATGACTTCTCGATCTCGAGTCGGCCGGGGGCGGGACTACTTGTAGCGGTACGTGATGCGACCCCGACTGAGGTCGTAGGGGGTCAGCTCCACCTGGACTCGGTCCCCCGGCAGGATCCGGATGTAGTGCATCCGCATCTTCCCGGAGATGTGGGCGAGGACCTTGTGGCCGTTCTCGAGCTCGACGCGGAACATGGCGTTCGGCAACGGCTCGACGACGGTTCCCTCGACCAGGATCGTGTCGTCCTTGGGCTTCGCCAGGGCTCGCTCACCACCTACGGGATGCGGCGTGCTGAGGCGCGCGCCGCTGCTTCGGGGATTCCGACCGGCGGAGTCCCGCCGGGGAACGGACCGGGGCCGGTGGCCGCCTCCCCGCAGGGGGCGCCGCCGGCCTTCGGGCCGAACGGAGAGGCTACACGAACCCTCCGGTAGGTGGAAATCGAACGTCCCGGGGCCCGGGGGGCCGACCCGGGAGGGCCTCAGGGCAGGGTCAGGACCTCGGGCCCGGCCTCGGTCACCGCGATGGTGTGCTCGAAGTGGGCCGAACGGCGGCCGTCCCGGGTGACCACCGTCCACCCGTCGTCGAGGACCTCGGTCTCGGGTCCCCCGGCGTTGACCATGGGCTCGATCGCCAGGACGATGCCCTCCCGGAGCTTGAAGCCCCGCCCGGCCGGCCCGTAGTTCGGGACCTGGGGCTCCTCGTGCATGGCCGTGCCGATGCCGTGGCCCACGTACTCCCGGACCACGGTGAAGCCGGCGGCCTCGGCCCGACCCTCCACCGCCGCCCCGATGTCGCCGAGCCGGTTGCCGGCCACGACCTGGTCGATCGCCGCCCAGAGGGACTCCCGGGTGACGTCGATCAGCCGCTGCGACTCCCCGTCGATGGAGCCGATCGGGACGGTCACGGCGGCGTCGGCGTGCCAGCCCTCGATGATCGCGCCGCAGTCGATGGACAGGATGTCGCCCTCCTCGAGCACCACCGTGTCGGACGGGATCCCGTGCACGATGACGTCGTTCGGGGAGGTGCAGACCACGGCAGGGAAGCCCCGGTAGCCGAGGAAGTTCGATCGGGCCCCCCGGCGCTCGATGACCTCGCGGGCCACCCGGTCGATGTCGAGGGTGGTCGCCCCGGGCTTGGCCATCTCGGAGCACTTCTCGTGCATCTCGGCGACGACCTTGCCCGCCCGCCGCATCAGGGCGATCTGGTCACGGTTCTTGCGGGTGATCATTCCCGGGCCTCCCGACGGGCGTCGATCGCGGTGATGACCGCGGCGAACACCGACTCGCTGTCGGCCTCGCCGTTCACGCTGACCAGCTTGCCCGAACGCCGGTAGTACTGGATCACCGGGAGCGTCTGGATCTCGTAGAGCTCGAGCCGGCGCATCACGGCGTCCTCCTGGTCGTCGTCGCGCTGGAGCACGTGGCCCCCGCAGTGGTCGCACCACCACGGGTCCCGGGGCGGGTGGTCGACGTGGTAGTTGGCCCCGCACTGCACGCAGACCCGGCGTCCGGCGATCCGGGCGAGGACCACCTCGGTGGGGACGTCGAGGTTCACGACGATGTCGAGCCGGTCGTCACCCAGGGCGACGTCGAGCTCCTCGGCCTGCACGCGGGTGCGGGGGAAGCCGTCGAGCACGAAGCCGGAGGCGGCGAGCGCGCCGTCGTGGTCGGTGAGGAACTCGCGCACGACCCCGATCACGATGTCGTCGGGGACGAGCTCGCCCCGGTCGATGTACCGCCGGGCCTTCACCCCGAGCGGTGTCCCGTCGCGTGCGGCGGCTCGGAAGAGATCGCCGGTGGCGAGGTGGGCCACCGCGTAGTGCTCGGCGACCCGGGTCGCCTGGGTCCCCTTGCCGGCACCCTGCTTCCCGAGGAGCACGACCCGCGGTCCGCGAACGGTCATGACCGCGCCCTCAGCTCAGGAACCCCTCGTAGTTGCGCATCATGAGCTGGCTGTCGATCTGCTTCATGGTCTCGAGGGCGACTCCGACCGTGATCAGCAGCGACGTCCCGCCGAATGGGAACTGGTTGATGTCCCAGAGCGCGAAGACGAGGAGCGGGGTGATGGCGATCACCGCGAGGAACAGGGAGCCGGGCAGGGTGATCCGGTTCAGCACCTTGGCGAGATAGCGCTCGGTCGGCGGGCCGGGTCGGATCCCCGGGATGAAGCCGCCCTGCTTGCGGATGATGTCGGCCTGCTGCTGCGGGTTGAAGGCGATGGCGGTGTAGAAGTACGAGAAGAAGATGATCAGCAGCGTGTAGAAGGTGATGTAGAACCACCCCTGACCCTCGACCAGGTTGCCGTTGATCCACTCCTGCACCCCGGTGGCGCTGTTGCCGAGCGCCGAGGCGATCAGCGCCGGGAAGGCCAGGATCGAGCTGGCGAAGATCACCGGGATGACGCCCGACTGGTTGACCTTCAACGGGATGTAGGTGCTCTGGCCGCCGTACATGCGTCGGCCCACCACCCGCTTGGCGAACTGGACCGGGATGCGGCGCTGCCCCGACTCCACGAACACGATCCCCACGATCATGGCCAGGCCGATCAGCAGGATCACGACGAACTGGGCCCGGGAGCCTTCGGCCCACAGCGCGCCCCCCTGGGCGGGGAGGCGCGACACCACCGAGGCGAAGATGAGGATCGACATGCCGTTGCCGATCCCCCGCTGGGTGATGAGCTCGGCCAGCCACATCACGAGCGCGGTGCCGGCCGTCCAGGTGAGGATGATCATCAGGGCGACGCCGAGCGACCAGTCCGGGATGAGGTCGCGACCCTCGAAGCCCGAGAACCCGAGCGCGCTGTTGCCGTTGTGCAGGGCGAAGGCGAACCCGGTGGACTGGAGGATGGCCAGACCGATGGTGAGGTAGCGGGTCCACTGGGTGATCTTCTTCTGCCCGACCTGACCTTCCTGGCGCCACTCCTCGAGCTTCGGGATCACGACCCCGAGGAGCTGCATGATGATCGATGCCGTGATGTACGGCATGATCCCGAGAAAGAAGATCGCCACGTTGGTGATCGCGCCGCCGGCGAAGAGGTCGAGCAGGCCCACGACGCCGCCGTTCTGCTCGGCGTTGTTCTGCAGGTCCTTGATCGCGGAGAAGTCGACGTACGGCACGGGCAGGTGCGCGCCGACCCGGTAGATCGCGATGATCAGGATCGTGAAGAGGATCTTGTTCCGGAGGTCGGGGGCCCGGAACATGTTCCGAAGGCGGGACAGCATGGCGCGTGCAGCTCCAGCGGGTTTCCCGGGACGATGGGGACGGTGAGCCTACCCGATGCCCGGCGGCACCGGTCCGGCCGCGGAGCCCGGGCTCCGTGGGCCGGGGGCCTCAGCGGTTGGTCAGTGCGTTGTTCGAGCCCGCCGGCGGACGGCGGTCGCCCCACGGCGCCGGGATCACCTCGACGGTGCCCCCGGCCGCGACGATGGCGTCCCGGGCCGACTGCGAGAAGGCGTGGGCGCGCACCGTGAGCGCGGCGCCCACCTCGCCCCGACCCAGCACCTTGACCAGACCGCGCTTCGCCACGAGCCCCCGGGCCCGCAGGGAGTCGGGGTCCACCGTCGACCCGGCGGGGAACCCCTCCAGGGTGTCGAGGTTGACCACGTGGTACTCGACCCGGAAGGGGTTGCGGAAGCCCTTGCCCTTCGGGACCCGACGGTGCAGGGGCGTCTGCCCACCCTCGAAGCCCGGCGGGACGTTGTTGCGGGCCCCCTGCCCCTTGGTGCCGCGTCCTGCGGTCTTGCCGCCCTTGCCCGCGATGCCGCGTCCGACGCGCTTGGCGTCGCGACGGGAGCCCGGGGCGGGCTTCAGGTCGTGGATCTTGATCGTCATCGGCTTCCCTCTCGCGACGCGTCGGACTCGCTCAGGCCTCGTCGACCCGGACGAGGTGCGGCACCTTGGCGATCATGCCGCGGATCTCGGGACGGTCGGGCAGCTCCACGGTCTGGTCGATGCGGCGCAGCCCGAGGGCGCGCAGCGTGCCCCGCTGCTTCGGCTTGATGCCGATGCGGGACCGGACCAGGGTGACGCGCACGGTGCCGGCCATGGTCACGCCACCTCCGCCGGGGCGCCGTGGCGCGCGGCGGCCTTGCGCTCGTTGTAGGCGCGCAGCATGCCGCCGGTGGCGACCTCCTCGGGGGACTTGCCCCGCAGGGCTGCGACCTCCTCGGGGCGCCGCAGCGAGCGCAGTCCGTCGATGGTGGCCCGCGAGACGTTGATCGCGTTGGTCGAACCGAGCGACTTGGCGAGCACGTCGTGCACGCCGGCGGCCTCGAGGATCGCCCGGGCCGCACCACCGGCGATGACGCCGGTGCCGGGGGCGGCCGGCTTCAGCAGCACCCGGGCGGCGTCGTGCTCGCCGATGATCTGGTGGGTGATGGTCGAGCCGGCCAGGGGCACGGCGAAGAGGTTCTTGCGGGCCTCCTCCATCCCCTTCTGGATGGCGGCGGGCACCTCCTTGGCCTTGCCGTAGCCGAGCCCGACGTTGCCGTCGCCGTCGCCCACCACCACCAGCGCGGTGAAGGAGAAGCGGCGACCACCCTTGACCACCTTGGCGACCCGGTTGATCGCGATGACCCGCTCTTCGAGCTGTCCGTCAGCCATGTCAGTGTCCTCGTCTCGTCTGCTCGTCGCGCCGGGGGCTCAGAACTCGAGCCCGGCGGCCCGGGCCGCGTCGGCGACCGCCGCGACCCGTCCGTGGTAGCGGAATCCGCCCCGGTCGAAGACCGCGGTGGTGATCCCGGCGGCGGTGGCCCGCTCGCCGAGCCGGGCGCCGACGCCGGTCGCGGCGGCAACCGTGGCCCCCGAGCCGGACAGGCCCTTCTCGGTGGTCGACGCCGACGCCAGGGTGATCCCGGCGACGTCGTCGATCAGCTGGGCGTAGATGTGCTTGTTGGAGCGGAACACCGCGAGGCGCGGACGCGCGGCGGTGCCCCGGACCTTCTTGCGGACCCGGCGGTGCCGGCGCTCGCGAGCTTCGACCTTGTGGAGTGTCATCGCGGGTTCCTCGTCACTTCGCCGACTTGCCCGCCTTGCGCAGGACGCGCTCGTCGGAGTAGCGGATCCCCTTGCCCTTGTAGGGCTCGGGCTTGCGGAGCTTGCGGATGTCGGCCGCGACCTGGCCGACCAGCTGCTTGTCGGCGCCCTTCACGGTGATGCGGGTGGGCTGGGGCACCTCGAAGGTGACGCCGTCGGGCGCCTCCACGAACACCGGGTGCGAGTAGCCGAGCTGCAGCTCGATCTTGGTCGGCCCCTGGGCCAGGGCCCGGTAGCCGACGCCGACGATGTCGAGGTCCCGGGTGAAGCCCTGGGAGACCCCGGTGACCATGTTCGACACCAGGGTGCGGGTGAGCCCGTGCAGCGAGCGGTGCGTCCGCTCGTCGTCGGGCCGGGTGACCACGAGGACGTCCCCGTCACGGGCGACGGTGATCGCGTCGGGCACCCGGTGCTCGAGCGTGCCGTTGGGTCCCTTCACGACCACCCGACCCGCGTCGATGGTGACCTCGACGCCGGCGGGGACGGGGATGGGCTGCTTGCCGATTCGCGACATCTCGACCTACCAGACGTGGCAGAGGATCTCGCCGCCGACCTGGCGCTGCCGCGCCTCGCGGTCGGTCATGAGCCCCTGGTTCGTCGACAGGATGGCGATCCCCATGCCCCCGAGCACACGCGGGACGTCGGTGGCCTTGGAGTAGACCCGCAGGCCCGGCTTCGACACCCGGCGCAGGCCCGAGATGGTCCGCTTCCGGTCGGGGGTGTACTTGAGCGTGATGCGCAGACGGGGCGACGGGCGGGCCGGGTCCTGCTCCACGGCGTAGCCCTCGACGTAGCCCTCGCTCACGAGGATCTTGGCCAGGGCCTCCTTGACCTTGGAGCTGGGCATCACGACATCGTCGTGGAACGCCGTGTTGGCGTTGCGCAGCCGGGTCAGCATGTCGGCGATCGGATCGGTCATGGTCATCGACGGGCCCCTCTCACCACGAGGCCTTGGTCACGCCCGGGATCTCCCCGGCGTGCGCCATCTCCCGGAAGCACACCCGGCACAGGCCGAACTTCCGGTAGACCGAACGGGGCCGACCGCACCGGCGGCACCGCGTGTACCCGCGCACCTTGAACTTCGGAGCGCTCTGCTGCTTCTGGATCAGTGCCTTCTTGGCCATCGAACACCCCTACTGGTTGTCGCGACGGAACGGGAAGCCGAGCGCACGGAGCAGCGCACGTCCCTGTTCGTCGGTCTCCGCCGTCGTCACGATCGTCACGTCCATGCCGCGGACCGTATCGATCTTGTCGTAGTCGATCTCGGGGAAGATCAGCTGCTCGGTCACCCCGAACGTGTAGTTGCCCCGCCCGTCGAAGGACCGCGGGTCGAGCCCCCGGAAGTCACGGATGCGGGGGATCGCCACGCTCACGAGGCGGTCGTAGAACTCCCACATCCGGGCGCCCCGCAGGGTGACCTTGGCCCCGATCGCGTTGCCCTCCCGCAGCTTGAAGCCGGCGATCGACTTCTTGGCCTTGGTCACGAGGGGCTTCTGCCCGGTGATCAGGGTCAGATCGGTGACCGCCCCGTCGAGCAGGGACGCCTGCTGGGTGGCCCGTCCGACCCCGCAGTTGAGGACGATCTTGACCAGCCGGGGGACTTCCATCACGTTGCCGAGCCCGAGCTCCTCACGCAGTGCGGGGCGCAGCTCGGTCTCGTACTTCGTCTTGAGCCGGGGTCCGGTGGCGGTGGGCATCACAGCTCCTTCCCGCACTTGCGGCAGACCCGGACCTTGTCGGTGCCGGCGAGGCGGTGCCCCACCCGGGTCGGTCCACAGCTGCCGCACACCACGGCGACGTTGGAGACGTGGATCGGCATGTCCTTGTCGATGATCCCGCCCTGCATCGTGGCCTTGGTGGCCTTCTGGTGGCGCTTGGCGACGTTCACGCCCTCGACGATGACCATGTTGCGCTCGCGCAGGACGCGGGTGACCTCACCCTGCTTGCCGACGTCCTTGCCTGCGATCACCTGGACCTTGTCGCCCTTCTTGAGCTTCACGGTCAGATCACCTCCGGAGCGAGGGACACGATGCGCATGAACTTCCGGTCGCGCAGCTCCCGACCGACCGGGCCGAAGATGCGCGTCCCCCGGGGCTGCATCTGGTCGTTGATGAGCACTGCGGCGTTCTCGTCGAAGCGGATGTAGCTGCCGTCGGGACGGCGCCGCTCCTTCTTGGTCCGGACGACGACGCACTTGACGACGTCGCCCTTCTTCACCGCCGCACCGGGCACGGCGTCCTTGACGGTGGCCACGAAGATGTCGCCGATGCCGGCGTACCGGCGGCGACTGCCGCCCAGCACCTTGATGCACAGGACCTCGCGGGCCCCCGAGTTGTCGGCCACCCGGAGGCGGCTCTCCTGCTGGATCATCGGATCACCGGGCCCGCTCGAGGACTTCCACGACCCGCCAGCGCTTCTGCTTGGAGAGCGGCCGGGTCTCGGTCACCCGGACCCGGTCGCCCTCACGCGCGTCGTTGGCGTCGTCGTGGGCGTACAGGCGCTTGGTCCGCTGCAGCGTCTTGCCGTAGCGGCGGTGCTGCACGCGATCGACCACGGCGACCACGATCGTCTTGTCCATCTTCGCCGAGACCACGATCCCCTCGCGGACCTTGCGTCCGTTGGGGCGAGGCTCGGTCGCCTGCTCGTCGGCCATGGTCACCCTTCCTCGGCGGCCTCGGCCGCCGCGATCTCACGGTCCCGCAGCAGGGTCTCGCACCGGGCGATGGCCCGACGGACCTGCGGGATCCGTGCCGTGTTCTCGAGCTGGCCGGTGGCGTTCTGGAAGCGCAGGTTGAACAGCTCTTCCTTGAACGTCCGGAGCTGCTGGAGCAGCTCGGCGTCGTTCAGCTCCGCGATCTCGCTCGCCTTCATCGGATCCTCAACTCCCCTCGCCGCCGGGGGCGGTGCGGGTCACCCGTGCGCCGGCCATCGGGCTCACCCCTCGTCCTGGCGGACGATGAACCGGGTCTTGATCGGCAGCTTGTGCTGGGCGAGGCGCATGGCCTCGCGGGCGGTGGCCTCGGGCACACCCGACAGCTCGAACATCACCCGACCGGGCTTGACCACCGCGACCCACCGCTCGGGATTGCCCTTCCCCGAGCCCATGCGGGTCTCGGCGGGCTTCTGGGTGATGGGCTTGTCGGGGAAGATGTTGATCCAGACCTTCCCACCCCGTCGGATGTAGCGGGTCATGGCGATACGGGCGGCCTCGATCTGGCGGTTGGTGATCCACCCCGGCTCGAGCGCCTGGATCCCGAAGTCCCCGAAGGTGATCTTGGTCCCGCCCTTGGCGGCCCCGGTCATGCGGCCCCGCTGCACCTTGCGGTGGCGGACCTTCCTCGGCATCAGCATCGGTCGACCTCAGTCCTCGTCGCCGTGGAACTTCGGCGCCTCGTGGTGCTGGCGGGTCCGGCGCTCGATCTCCTCCTCCTCGGCGAGGAGACGCTCGAGCTCGGGGTCGGCCTCCTTCACCAGCGGTGCCGCGTCCTCGACCGGCTCGTCGGACGCCGACTCGACCGGCACCTCGACCGCGTCCTCGGCCCGCCGACGGCCACCGCCGGCGCTGACCACCCGCCGCTTCGCCGGAGCCCCGGCGGCCTCCCCGACGGCCATGGCCGCCTCGCGGGCGATCTTGTCCTCGGCCACCGACTTGTACGGGAGGATCTCACCCTTGTAGATCCAGACCTTCACGCCGATGCGCCCGAAGGTCGTCCGGGCCTCGGCCTGGCCGTAGTCGATGTCGGCCCGCAGCGTGTGGAGCGGCACCCGGCCCTCGCGGTACCACTCGCGCCGGGACATCTCGGCGCCACCCAGGCGGCCGCCGCACTGCACCCGGATCCCCTGGGCCCCGGCCTTCATCGCCGTCTGCACGGCCCGCTTCATCGCCCGCCGGAACGACACGCGCCCGGCGAGCTGGTCGGCCACACCCTGGGCGATCAGGGTGGCGTCGAGCTCGGGCTGCTTGATCTCCTGGATGTTGAAGTGGATCTTCGGGTTGCCGGTGATCTTGAGGAGCCCGGCCCGCAGCCGGTCGGCCTCGGCGCCGCGCCGGCCGATGACGATGCCGGGGCGGGCGGTGTAGACGTCGACCCGCAGCCGGTCGCGGGTGCGCTCGATCTCCACCCGGCTCACCGCGGCGTGGGGGAGCTGACGCCGGAGGTAGTCCCGGATGCGCCAGTCCTCGATGAGGCTGTCCTTGTACTCCTGCCCGTCGGCGAACCACCGCGACTTCCAGTCGGTGGTGACGCCGAGGCGGAACCCGTAGGGGTTGACCTTCTGGCCCATGTCAGTCCTGCTTCCCGGCGTCGTCCGGTGCCGAGGCCTCGGCCACCGGATCGGGGGCGTCCACCACCTCGTCGTCGTGCCCGTGGTCGTGATCGTGGTCGTGGTCGTGGTCGTGGTCGTGCGCAGCGGCCCGCTCCCGGCGGGGGCGGCGGGGCCGTCGGGTCGGGCGCCCGCGCCCGGGACCGGCGGCGAGCGCCTTCTGGCGGCGGCGCTCCAGCTCGTCGTCGTCGAAGCGGGCGACCACGATCGTGATGTGGCTCGTGCGCTTGCGGATGCGGGTGCCCCGGCCGCGGGCCCGGGGCCGGAAGCGCTTCCCGGTGGGACCCTCGTCGGCGAAGGCCCGGCTGACGAAGAGGTCGTCGGCGGGGATCTGGTCGTTGTGCTCGGCGTTGGCCACGGCCGAGTCGAGCAGCTTGGCCAGGTCGTCGGCGATGCCCTTCTCGCAGAGGGCGAGGGTGGCGCGCGCGGTCTCGATGTCCTGGCCCTGGATGAGCTGGAGGACCTGGCGCACCTTCGGGGCGGAGGTGCGGACGTAGCGGAGGCGGGCGACGGTGCCGGTGCTGCTCATCGCCGGGACGACCTCTCCTGGCCCGCGTGGTACTTGAACGTCCGCGTGGGGGCGAACTCGCCGAGCTTGTGCCCGACCATCGCCTCGCTGATGTACACGGGCACGTGCTTGCGCCCGTCGTGGACGGCGATGGTGTGGCCGACCATGTCCGGGGTGACGGTGGACCGGCGCGACCAGGTCTTGATGACCTTGCGCTCCCCGGCCGCGTTCTGCGCGTCCACCTTCTTGGCCAGGTGGTCGTCGACGAACGGGCCCTTCTTCAGACTCCGCGGCATCCCAGCTACCTCCGGCTGCCGCGGGTACGGCGGCGGCGCACGATCATCTCGTCGGACTTCTTGCCCTTCTTGCGGGTCCGCCCCTCGGGCTTGCCCCACGGTGACACCGGGTGGCGTCCACCCGAGCTCTTGCCCTCGCCGCCACCGAGGGGGTGGTCGACCGGGTTCATGGCCACACCCCGGACGTGGGGGCGCTTGCCCTGCCACCGGGCCCGGCCGGCCTTGCCGATCTTCACCAGTGCCGCCTCGGCGTTGCCCACGGCGCCGACGGTGGCCCGGCAGTCGATGGGCACCCGGCGCATCTCGGTGGACGGGAGGCGCAGCGTGGCGAACTGGCCCTCCTTGGCGACGAGCTGGATCGCGGCGCCCGCGCCCCGGCCCATCTTCCCGCCCGCGCCCGGCTTCATCTCGACGTTGTGCACCACCGTCCCGACCGGGATGTAGCGCAGCGGCAGGGCGTTGCCGGGCCGGATCTCCGAACCGTGCCCGCTCTGCAGCATGTCGCCGACCTCGATCAGCGCCGGCGCCAGGATGTAGCGCTTCTCGCCGTCGCGGTAGTGGAGGAGGGCGATGCGGGCGTTGCGGTTCGGGTCGTACTCGATCGCCGCGACCTTGGCCGGGACTCCGTCCTTGTCGCGCTTGAAGTCGATGACCCGGTACTTCTGCTTGTGGCCACCACCACGGTGCCGCGAGGTCATCCGCCCGTGGGCGTTGCGGCCACCGGTCTTCGGCTTCGGCTTCGTCAGCGACCGCTCCGGGCGGTCGCGCGTGATGTCCGAGAAGTCGGAGACGGTCTGGAACCGCCGACCGGGACTCGTGGGCTTGCGCTTGCGAATGGCCACCGTCAGCTCCCGAAGATCTCGATCCGGTCGCCCTCGGCGAGGGTGACGATCGCCCGCTTGGTGCCGGCCCGCTTCCCGAACGTCCCCGTCCGGCGGTTGCGCTTGCGCTTCCCGTTGCGGTTCAGCGTGTTCACGTTGGTGACCCGCACGTCGAAGATCGACTCCACCGCCTGGCGGATCTCCACCTTGTTGGCGTCGGGGGCGACGACGAAGGTGTAGACGTTGCCGTCGTAGGCGGCATAGGACTTCTCGGAGACCACCGGGCGGATGATCACGTCGCGGGGATCCCGGCCGTTCACGACGCCACCTCCGTCACGTCGGCGGTCGCCGTGGAGTAGCGGGCGATCGCGTCGTCCAGGGTGGCCTTCGAGAACACGACGTAGTCGTTGACGAGCACGTCGTAGACGTTCAGCTCCTCCGGCAGCACGATCTGCACGTAGCGGCCGAGGTTGCGGAACGAGCGCCACGCGGCGTCGTCGCTCCGAGCGAGCACGAGCAGGACCCGGGGCACCCGCTCCCCCTTCGGCCGCAGCCCCAGCTGCTCGAGGACCGCGATGCCGGCCTTGGTGCGGGGCTCGGCGATGCCCCAGTCGTCGACGACCTTGACCCGGCCCTCGGACGCCCGGTCGGACAGCGCCGAGCGCAGCGCCAGGCGGATCATCTTCTTGGGCGTGCGCTGGCTGTAGTCCCGAGGCTTGGGGCCGTGGGCGACGCCACCACCGCGCCACTGCGGCGCACGGATGGAGCCCTGCCGGGCCCGGCCGGTGCCCTTCTGGCGCCAGGGCTTGGCCCCGCCGCCGGCGACCTCGGACCGGGTCTTGGTGGAGTGGGTCCCGGCACGCCGGTGGGCGAGCTGGGCCGTGACGACCTGGTGCATCACCGGCCCGTTCGGCTCGATGCCGAACAGGTCCTCGGGCACCTCGACCGATCCGGCGGCCGCGCCGGCCGCGGTGGTCACGTCGATCTTCATTCCGCACCGCCTTCCGCGTCGCCGACGGTGGCCTCGACCACGTCGTCGGTCGCCTCGGGCTCGACCGGATCGGGCGCCGCGGCGGCCCGGGCCCCGAAGTCGGGGGCGGCCACGGCCGGGCCCTTGGCCGCGTTCCGGATGAAGACCACACCACCGTTGGGGCCGGGCACGGAGCCCTTGACGAGCAGCAGGCCCCGCTCGGCGTCGCCCTCCACGACCTCGAGGTTGAGGGTGGTGGTCCGGACGTTGCCGTACTGACCGGCCATCCGCATGCCCTTGAAGACCCGGGCCGGGGTGGCGCAGGCCCCGATGGAGCCCGGGGCCCGGTGCTTCTTGTGGTTCCCGTGGCTGGCGCCCTGACCCTTGAAGTTGTGGCGGACCATGACGCCGGAGAAGCCCTTGCCCTTCGACACGGCCGTGACGTCGACCCGCTCGCCGGTGGCGAAGACGTCGGCGCTGATCACGGTGCCGACCGCGTAGGCCGAGAGGTCGTCGACCCGGATCTCGGCGAGGTGCTTGCTCGGCGCCGCCCCGCTCTTCTGGAGGTGCCCGAGCTCGGGCTTGCTCAGCCGGCGCTCCTTCACGGTCCCGAAGGCGATCTGCACGGCCGAGTAGCCGTCACGCTCCGGCGTCTTGAGCTGGACGACGCGACAGGGCCCGGCCTCGATCACCGTCACCGGGACGACCCGGTTCTCGGCGTCCCAGACCTGGGTCATGCCGAGCTTTCGCCCGAGGATCCCTTTCACCGCAGCCATGGGTCAGCTTCCTCACCTGTTCTCCCGGGCCCACCGGGGTGGGTCCGGACGACGTCTCGGTGCCTCACGCGAACGCTCCCCCGGCCCGGTGGCCGACGGAGCGTCCCCTGGTTGTGCTGCGTGGTTCCCCTCCGACCGGGGCCGATCGGGCCTGCGCAGACTTCGATTGGCGGACTGGATGCCACCTCCGCTCCGCCCGGTGGCCCTTCGGGGGCCCCGCCGGAGCTCGGGTGACGAAGACGGGAGAGCCTACCGGCTCCCGTCCCGATCCGACCACTCGGCCCGTCGGGGCCTCGGGGTCGGGGCGGGCCCGGTTCAGGCCTGCTGGATCTTGATCTCGATGTCGACGCCGGCGGGCAGGTCGAGGCGCTGCAGCGACTCCACCGTCTTGCCGGTCGGCTCCACGATGTCGAGCAGGCGCTTGTGGATGCGCATCTCGAAGTGCTCCCGGGAGTCCTTGTCGACGTGGGGCGAGCGCACCACGCAGAACCGCCGGATCTCGGTGGGCAGAGGCACGGGGCCCCGGACCTTGGCCTGGGTCCGCACGACCGTCTCCACGATCTTCTTCGTGGACTGATCGATGATCTCGTGGTCGTACGCCTTGAGGCGGATCCGGATCTTCTGACCCTTTGCGTCTGCCATCGTTCGTCCCGTCTCCGAATCCTGCGCTCGTGCGTTACTTGAGGATCTTGGTGACCTGACCCGCACCCACGGTCCGACCACCCTCACGGATCGCGAACCGCAACCCGTCCTCCATCGCGATCGGCGCGATCAACTCCACCACCATCTCCGTGTTGTCACCCG
>CAIUKV010000138.1 GCA_903899845.1 uncultured Actinomycetes bacterium | reverse complement strand
GGTGGAGACGGTGGAGTCGGTGGAGTCGGTGGAGTCGGTGGAGTCGGTGGAGTCGGTGGAGTCGGTGGAGTCGGTGGAGTCGGTGGAGTCGGTGGAGTCGGTGGAGTCGGGCGGTGCGGAAGCGAGGGACACGGATCCTCCAGGGTTCGGTCCGCCGGGACCCGGCGGGGGTGGGTGCTCGCGGGTGCGAGACAGGTCAGCGGCCGAGGACGAGCGACGGCAGCGGGGCGATCACGAAGCCCAACATCACCGGGGCGAGCACGGCGATGGTCGGGACCAACATCGCGGCCCGACGACGGGTCGCCCGGCGCCGGAGCTCGTCGCGGCGCACGCCGCGGAGGTCGGCGCTGAGCGCCCGCAGCGCGGTCCCGAGGTCGGCGCCCTGCTCGGCGGCGAGCGCGAACAGCCGGTACGTGCGCGCGGCGTGGGGCTCGGCCGTCGTGGCCGCGGCGAGCCGGAACGCCTCGGCCTCGGAACGTCCGGAGCGGACGGCGGCCAGGACCCCACGCAGCTCGTCGACGACGGCGCCGCGCCCGCGCGCCACGACTCGGGTGACCGCCTGCACGGGGCCGGCGCCGGCGCGCACGTGGATGGCGAGCACCTGATCGACCGTGACGAGCTCGAGCCGCATGCGGGCCCGGCGGGCCTCGGCCTCGCGGGCCAGGGCGGCCGGCGCCCGCGTGACCCCGAGGAGCCCGCCGACCCCGGCGAGGAGCAGGGCGAACGGTGTGGAGCCCACCAGCACGGCGCCGGTCACGAGACCGGCCGCGACGCCGGCGCCGGCCTGGGCGAGCTGGCGGACGCGGAAGCGCTCGGCGTCGGCCGGGGACCGGCCCGCCGCCCGCAGGCGGGCCTCGAGCCGGTCGTCGGACCGGAAGAGGCCGGGCCCCGGGCGGTGGGCGGGCCGCCAGGCCGATCCGGGCGCCGGCGCACCTCCGGCGTAGGCGCCGATCCGGTCGCGGCGACGGGCCCGCATCACCGACCGCTCCGGTCGTCGGCTGCGCCGCCGAACACCCGGGGCTCGGTCGGTTCGGCCCCGAGCCGACCCAGCCACCACGCGCCGGCGGCGCTGCAGACCCCGGCGGCGACGATGACGAGCGTCCCGCCCGGAGAGGTGTAGAAGTCCCGGAACGGTCCCGGCCGCAGCGTGAGCGCCACGAGGACGAGCCACGGGAGGACGAGCACCGCCCGACCGTTGATCCGCATCTCGAGCCCCTCGGTGTCGATCTCGTCGAGCACCTCGATGTCCGCGGTGGTCGCGACGACGAGATCCTCGAGGATCTCCCGCACGATCGCGCCGCCGTGCTCGTGGGCGACGAGCAGGACCTCGATCACCCGGTCGCTGGTGGGGTCGGCCAGGCGGGCCTGCACCGCTTCGAGCGCTCCCACGGTCCCGAGGACCCGGGCCCACGCCGGGAAGTCGCCGAACACCGCGCGCAGCGGCTCCGGACCGGTCGTGCCGAGCTGGACGAGCGCCTGGCCGAGGGAGCGGCCGGCCGCCAGCGTGGCCACGAGCTCGCGCAACGCGTCGGGCCACGCCGCGAGCACCGCCCGGCGTCGCCGGCGTCGCCGGTGACCGAGGGCCGCGACCGGCACCGCCACCGCGACACCGGCCGGGGCGACGGCCACCAGCGGGCTGCGGGTGGCCGTGGCGACCAGCAGGAACACCGCCACCGCCACCGCCCCGATCCCGATCGCCACCGCCCCGGGCGCACGGTCCACCCCTGCCTCACGAAGCCACGCGACGATCCGGGCGTCGACCCGAGCGGCGATCTGCGTTGCGATCGACACCGCAACCGGTCCGGCGACCGGGACGGTCGGCAGATCGGAGGCCCGGCCCCGCCCCGGCGCTTCCGGCCCCGGGCCGGCGAAGCGGGACCACAGCATCCAGGCGATCGCGGCGCACGCCGCCGCCACCGCCGACGCAGCCACGAGCGTCATCGGTCCTCCCCCGACTCCACCAGCGCCCGCAGGCCACCCGGCCGACCCAGGGCCCGGTCGGCGCGCTGCTCGAGCCGCTCCGGGACCACACCGGTCCAACGCAGCGGCCCGTCGCCGTGGTCGCGGACGAACACCGGCTCGCACGTGAACCCGTCGGTGAGCGCAGGCACCACCGCGGTGATCTCGGTGACGACCCGTCGGATGCCACCACGATCGGCGTCGACGCCGGTGCGCTCGACGTGGACGACGAGGTCGAGGGCCGATGAGAAGACCCGTTGGACCACGCGCTCGGTGACGTTCTCGCCGGCCATGAGCGCGGCATTGACCAGCGCGTGGAGCGCCTCGGGCGCGCTGTTGGCGTGCACGGTGCAGAGGAATCCACACCCGGCGTTGACGGCGCGGGTGAGCTCGAACGCCTCGGCGCCCCGCACCTCGCCGACCACGATCCGGTCCGGACGCATCGCGAGCACGAACTTCACGAGGTGGCGGAGCGAGATCTCACCGCCCCCGTCGAGGGCGGGCGGACGGGTCTCGTAGTAGGCACCGTGCGTGAACGGGACGGCCAGCTCACGGATCTCCTCGCAGGCCCGCACACAGTGCTCCGGTGGCACCGCGGCGAGCAGCGCGGCGAGCAGCGTCGTCTTGCCCGCCCCCGGCTCCCCCGAGACCGCGACGCGACTGCGGAAGCCCATGACCGCTTCGAGGAACGTTGCGGCGCGCGCGTCGAGCGAGCCCCGGTCGGCGAGCTCCCGCAGCGTGACGCCCCGCACCACGTACCGGCGCAGGGTCGCCGACAGCGCGTCGGCGACCGGGGGGATCGCCGCGGTCAGGCGGGCCGAGCCCCCGAGGACCCGGGCCTGGACCAGGGGCGACGCCGTGTGCAGCTGACGGTCGCTGGTGGCGAGCAGCTGCTCGACCAGCCGCCGGTTCTCGGCCTCGGTCGTGGGGGTGACCAGACCGCGGAGCCGACCGGTCCGGTCGAGGTACGAGACCCGGGCGCCCTCGACGAAGATCTCCTCGACGTCGTCCCGGTCGAGCAGCTCGGACAACGCACCGAGGTCGGTGAGGGCCCGGACCACCCGGTCACGCGTTGCGTCGGGATCGTGGAGGAGCGGTCGACCGGCCTGGCGGGCCGACCGCTGGTACTCCTCGACCGCGCGGGTGGCTGCGGCGCGCAGGCGGTCGGGATCGGCCATCCCCGCCGCGTCGGACCCACCGAGCTCGGCGAGCACGCTCCGGCGGATCGCGTCGGCGGCGTCAGGCACGCCACCCTCCGGACTCCCCCGGCCCGTCCGGGGTCAGACGGTCTCGCAGCGCTGCGCCGATCTGCTCGGTCGCCCGGGCGAACGGTCCCCGACCCACCAGGCCCGCCGCCCAGGCGGCGTCGTCCACGCGGGGATCCGCAGGAACGAAGGTGCACCCCGCCACGCCACCCCCGCGCCGGAGGGCGTCGACGATCTCGGCCCGTCGCGCCCGGCCCGCCGGGGCCCGGTTCACCACGACGTGCACGGTCGCCCCGGGGGCCACGGCCCGGACCCCGTCGATCCACTCCACGAGGCGCACCACACCGACCGGGGTGGCAGCGCCCACTGCGACCACCGCCCCGGCCCGGGCCAGCGCGGCACCCGCCGGTGTGCCGGCCCCGTCGGGGCCCGACGACACGTCGACCAGCACCGGTGCGTACCGCGACCCGACCGCATCGAGGACGGCGCCGAGATCCGATGCGACGAGGACCGCCGCCGCCTCACGTCGGGGTGCGCCCACGAGCACGACCGGCCAGTCGTCGCCGAGATCGAACAGGGCCCCCGGGACGGCGTCGGGTCCGACGGCGGCAGCATCGACGGCCGTGCACAGGTTCGGCTCCGCCGGCAGACCGAGGCGGACCGCGACGGCCGGAGCCTCGAGGTCGGCGTCGACGAGGACCGCCCGGGCGCCGCCGGCGGTGAACCAGCCCGCCAGGGCGAGGGCGACCTCGGTGGAACCCGCGCCGCGCGGGCCGCCGACCACCACCACCGCGGGCGGGACCGGCCCGGCCGCCGGGACGACCGGTAGCGCGGCCGACCCCCGGCGCCCCCCGGGTCGCTCCGGGGTGGGCACGAGCGCCCGGACCGCGTCGACGAGCTCCGCGGGCGTGGTGGCCGCTCCGACGATGCCGTCGACGCCGAGACCGTGGGCCGGGCCCGGCCCTGCGCCGGCGTCCCCGACCACCAGGACCCGTTGGTCCCGGCGGTGGAGGGCGTCGACGAGCGGCCGGGTGAGCGCCGGCCAGCGGGCCCCGGCGATCAGCACGTCGAAGTCGTCGTCGAGCGCCACCGCCGGGTCGAGGACGAGGGAGCGCACCCGCGCCCCGCCGTGGTCCACGCAGTACCGGTGGAACTCGTCGACCCACTCGTCGGCCGACAGGACCAGGGCGACCTCGGGCTCGCGCGTCATCGGGCGACCGACCCGGTGCGCCCGACCCCGACCGGCGCGGCCCCCACGCCGGGAGCGGCCCCGGTCACCCGGGTCAGGACGAACTCGCCGTCGGCCAGGGCGCCGGTCAGCCGCTGCGACTCGGCCACGTCCACCGCGAGGGTCACGGTCAGACGGCCGCGCGACGCGCCGAGCGCGCCGTCGGCGTCATCGGCCACGGCGAGGACCTCGAGGCCCGCCGCGACCACTGCGGCGGTGCCGTCGAGCGCCTGGACCACGTCGACCCGGTCGCCCGGGCGCAACCGTCCGTCGACGGCGCGGGCCCGGTCGACCGGGATGCTCATGACCCGGCGCCCGTCATCGGTCGCGGCCGGGCGCAGGCGGGTCCGGGTCACCGGCTCGCCCGCGGCCACCGGCGCGGTCACCACCCGGCCCCGCCACGCGGCGTCGCCGGCCACGAGGTGGGCGAGCACCGACCCCGGCGCCGCGACCGCGACCGTCCGCACGTCGGCGGCGGTCAGCCGGGCGCCGGGGACCAGGTCACGGGCGGCGACGACGACCGGCCGACCCGCCGCCTCGGACCGCAGCGCGACGAGCGCGCCCACGAGCCCGAGCAGGGCCGCCAGCGCGACGACGAGCGGCGCGCGACGCGAGTGGCGTCGCTGCAGCCGCTGGGGGTTTCCGGGACTGGCGGGGTGGGGCCGATCCACGTCGGGGACCTCCGTGCGCTCGGGTCGGACGGCCGGGGCTCCGGTCCGCCGCCCGGGACACACGGTGCACCTCCCGTGACGCGCCGCCGTCCACCGCGGGCGACGCACCCGTGCGCAGCGCGCCGACCCGTGCGCGCCCGGCACCGCGCGGGTGCGGTCCGGGCCCGGCGTGGCGTAGCGTCACCACGTGCCCCGCGACCTGCGAGCGCTCCTCGATCCCGCCCACACCGCCGTGTGCACCATGGAGCTCCAGCGCGGGGTCGTGGGTGACCGCGCCACGATCCCCGACCTGCGCGCCGAGGTCGACGCGAGCGGGATGCTGGCCCGGGTGCACGATCTGCTCGTCGCGGCCCGCGCGGTCGGCGCGCGTGTCGTGCACTGCACGGCCGAGTTCCGCCCCGACCGGCAGGGCTCGGGCACCAACGCCCCGATGCTGCGGGCGAGCGCGAAGGGCGGGGGTCTCCTCGTGGGCACCCCCGACGTCGAGCTGGTGCCCGAGCTCGACCCGGCGCCGGGCGACGTCGTGGTCGCACGCCTGCACGGCCTGACCCCGTTCACCGGCACCACGCTCGACGCGGTGCTGCGCAACCTCGGCGTGACCACCGTGATCGCGACCGGCGTGTCGCTCAACGTGGGGATCACCGGGATGGCGATGGAGGCGGTCGGGCTCGGGTACGAGGTCGTGGTGCCCCCCGACGCCGTGGCCGGCGTGCCGCGTGAATACGCCGAGCAGGTCCTGGCCCACACGATCCCCGTGGTGGCCACCCGCATCCCGACCGCGGACATCGTGGCCACCTGGGGCGCCCTCGACTCGGCGACGGGCCCACCGACCGACTGATCGCGCGGCCGGTGAGCCGGCGAACGCCGCGACGTCCGCGACCTCTGCGACCTCAGGCGGTCGGTGGCAGCAGCTGGAGCTGGCGCGACTGCGCGACGAGCACGCCGCGTCCGTCCCAGACCTCGCCGTCGGTCTCGAGGTACCCACCGGCGATGTTGCGGGTGACGAACGCGCACGCGAGCCACCCCGGGGCGGGCCGGGCCCGGACGTGGGCGGTGAGCTCCACCGTCGGCGTCCAGGCCACGGGGAGGTCGGTGTTGAAGGACGTGGGCGGGAAGGCGTCGACCGCGAGCACCAGCCCGAGCCCGTCGACCGGCTCGTCGTCGCGCAGGCGGAACCACCCCCGCACCCGCGGGCTCCCCGACCGGCCGCCCGCCCGGAACGGGAGGTCGTCGGGGTGGAGGCGGACGTCCACCTGGGCCATGAACGGAGGCGGGAACGGGTCGCCCGGCTCCACTGCGACGCAGTCGTCGACCGGGGGCAGGTCGGGAGGGACGACGTCGACGCGGACGGGGCCGGTCGCACCGGCGAGGTCGGTGGTCGTGCACACCCCCACGAGGTGGACCACCGGGTCGTCCGGGGGCCCCGAGGTCAGCCGGAACCCGGCGGTGGCGTGCCGGCGCCCCCGGCGCACGAGGTCGACCGTCACGGTGGCCGGACCCGGGCGACCCGGCGCGAGGAAGTGGGCGGTCACGGTCACCGGATCGGGCGTGCCGGTCACGCTCGTCACCGCCCGGGCCGCGATCGCCAGCAGGTAGCCACCGTCGGCGTTGCCCGCGATGTCCCAGCCCGCGGCGATCTCGGCCGCGAACCGCCCGTCGCCGAGCGCGCGGACGGCGCTGGCCCGGCCGAAGCGCCCGGGACCGGCCGCCGAGGGCGACGGCGCCGGATCGCTCACGTCGGCCCGGAGGGGCCGGAGGCCTCGGCGAAGTAGGCGAAGTCGGCGAGCAGCGCCTGCTGGCGACGCTCGACCATCGGGCGGGCCTCGGGATGGGTGAGGATGAACGCCCGGTCGCCGAGGATGCCCCGGACCACGATCGGGCCGACCGCCTCGTTGGGCATCGCCCCGGGCGGCTCGGACCCGTCGGGCGGCCCGGCGAACGCGCCGCCGAAGCGGTCGGGACGGTTCCGGGCCGACGTGGCCGCCAGGTTGCTCGACACCCGGCCCGGGCACAGCACCGACACCCCGATGCCCTCGTCGGCGAGCTCGCCCCGCAGCATCTCGCCGTAGCCGACGAGCGCGTGCTTGGCCACCGAGTACAGCCCGGTGTTGACCCCGCCCGTGTACGCAGGCGGGAGCGCGAGCAGGCCGGCCATCGACGCGGTGACCACGACGTGGGCGTCACCCGGATGACGCCGCAGCTCGGGCAGGAACGCGTTGACCGTCCGGACCGCCGACAGCAGGTGCAGCTCGAGGAACCAACCCCACTCCACCTCGGTCGCCGCCGCGAGCGGGGTGTCGGCGATGACCCCCACCGTGTGGACCAGCACGTGCACCGCGCCGAGGGTCCCGGCGGCCGTGCGGGCGAGGTCGGCCAGGGCGTCGGGGTCGGTGGCGTCGACGCCGGCGGCGGCCCCGGCACCGCCCGCGGCGACGATCTCGTCGCACACGCGCGCGGCGTTGGCCTCCTCGATGTCGGCGACGAGCACCCGGGCCCCCGCCGCGGCGAGCCCCCGGGCGATCCCTCGCCCGACCCCGCTGCCACCACCGACGCACACCGCGCCCCGCCCCGCCAGCGTCTCCATCGTCACGCGTCTCCCGTCCGGTACGTCGGTTCCCGAGCCCCACGATGGTGGCACGGACCCCGGGGCGGCGGCACGGCGGCGCGACCATGAGCACGCTCGGCGCCCCCCGGTGCCAGGATGCGGGGATGCCGGCCTCCGGGAGCGCACTCGTCACCGGCGCCAACCGGGGCATCGGCCGGGCGGTGGCGCTCGAGCTCGCCCGCCGGGGCCACCCGGTGGTCGCGACCGTGCGGGACCCGGCCACCGCCGGTCCGCTCCTCGACGCGGTCGCGGCCGAGGGCCTCCCCGTCACCGTCGCCCCACTCGACCTGGAGGCGGTCACACCCCTCGACCTGCCCGACGACCTCCGTGTGGTGGTCAACAACGCCGGCCTGCAGACGGGCTACCTCCCGGTCGAGGCGGTGCCGCTCGACGTGGTGCGGGACCTGGTCGAGACCAACCTCGTCGGGCAGATCGCCGTGCTGCAGCAGGCCATCCCCGTCCTCCGCCGCCGGGGCGGGGGGGTCGTCTGCACCGTGACGTCGGCGGCGGTCCTCCTCGCCTCACCCTTCTACGGCGCCTACCGGGCGTCGAAGGCGGCGCTGCACGCGCTGGTCGAGACGCTCGCCGTGGAGCTGGCTCCGTTCGGGATCCGCGTGCTCGAGGTGATGCCCGGGCCGGTCGCGACGGACGGCCTCGCCGGGTCCGAGTACCTGCCCGCGGTCGAGCTGCCCGCGTACCGCGCCGTCGCCGAGCGGATGATGGCCGGGCGCGACGCGACGCGGTCGCTCGCGGTGACCCCCGAGGCGGCGGCGGCACGGATCGTCGACACCGTGCTCGACGACGACGCGCCGATGCGCACGGCGTGCGACCCGGTGGGCGACGACCTGCTCGCCGCCTGGCGGACGACCACCGACGAGGAGCGCCTCACCCGCGACCTGGCCCGCTACCGCCCCGGGGTCGACGCATGAGCACCCCGACCCCGGGCACCGACCTGCCGGTCCGGTGGGTCGACGACGACCGCAGCCTGGCCGAGGTGGTCCGGATCCTGCTCGACGAGCCGGCCTACGGCCTCGACACGGAGTTCATGGCCGAGCGCTCCTACTGGCCCAGGCTCTGCCTGGTCCAGCTGTCGTGGCGGTCCGGCGTCGCCCTCGTCGACCCGTTCCTGTGCGACGTGCGCGCGCTCGGCGAGGTCCTGCGCAATCCCGCGACGATGATCACCCACGCCGGGGCGAGCGACCTCCCGATCCTCGACCGCGCCATCGGCGAGCGGCCGGCGGGACTCTTCGACGTGCAGCTCGCGGCGGGCTTCGTGGGGCTGGGCACCCCGTCACTCGCGTCCTTGGTGTCGGTGCTGCTCGGGATCCGCCTCGACAAGGGGGAGCAGCTCACCGACTGGAGCGCCCGTCCCCTCAGCCCGGCCGCCCGCCGATACGCCGCCGACGACGTGGCCCACCTGCTCGCGCTCACCGCTGCGCTGCGTGACCGGCTGGAGTCGCTCGGCCGCGAAGCCTGGGCGACGACCGAGTGCGAGCACCTGCGCGTGACCCCACCGAAGGCCGTCGACCCCGAGACCGCCTGGTGGCGGATCAAGGGGGCCTCGGCGATGAAGGGCGAGGAGGCGCGCATCGCGCAGACGGTGGCCGCGTGGCGCGACCGTCGGGCCCGCCAGCTCGACGTCCCCCCGCGGTTCGTGCTCTCCGAGCTCGCCCTCGCCGCGGTCGTGCGGCGGCCACCCCGGAGCACCGACGACATCGGACGCCTGCGCGGGGTCTCGGGGCTGCCCGCTCCCGTCGCGCGCGAGCTCCTCGCCGCGGTGGAGGAGGGTCGGTCCCTCGACCCCGAGCAGGTGCGCCGCCCACCCCGCCACGAGGACGTCCCCGAGCTCGATGCCGCGGTGGCGCTGCTCTCGGCCTGGGTCACCGAGCTGGCCACCGCCGAGCGGATCGACAAGAAGCTGCTCGCCACCCGCGACGACGTGAAGGACCTCGTCTACGGGCGACCGTCGCGCCTCGACGACGGGTGGCGGGCCGAGCACTGTGGCCTGGAGCTCCGCAAGGTCCTGGAGGGTCGTGCGGTGGTCCGGCTCGTCGACGGGGGACGGCGCCTGCGCCTCGAGGAGGACTGAGCGCGTGGGCCCGTCGGAGCGCCGTGACCCTGCCGACGGTCACCCCCGCCGACCGGTGCACTTCGTCGCCGCGGTCGTGCCGGGCGCGGTGGCGGTCTGGGAGCCGGACCGCGCGCCCGAGCGCTACGCCGACGGCGAGGGACACCAGGTGGTCGAGCTCTTCGCCCGCCTGCGCGACCTCGGGCTGCCGGTGACCATCGGGCCCCACCCACCCCGGGGCGCGCTCCTGGTCATGTCGGCCGACCACCTGGTGTCGTGGCTCGGCCATCCCCGGCGACGGGAGCAGGCCCACACCGCCCGGCTGGCCCTCACCGGCCACCGCCTCGTGGTCGTGCTGGGCGACCATCCACACCCCGGGCGTCTGCCCGCGTTCGCCGGAACCCGGGTGGCGCCGACCCCGACCGCGGCCCGTCAGGACCCGCGGGCCGTCTGGATCCCGCTGCTCCCCCAGCGGGCCCTGGTGCCGCGGGACCCCGACCGCCGGGGCACGGTGCGCACGCTCGCGATGAAGGCCCACACCGACAACGTGCCGCCGGAGTACCGGGACCCGGACTTCGCGCGTCGGCTGGCCGCGCTCGGGGTCGAGCTCCGCATCGACGACGCGGTGGCGGCGTGGCCCGACTTCTCCACCGTCGACGCCGTGCTCTGCGTGGCGCGGCCGCAGCTCCGATGGGACGCCGGGCCGTCCCTCCCCCGCAAGCCGCCGACCAAGCTGGTGAACGCCTGGGCGGCCGGGTGCGTGCCGCTGATCGCCCCCCAGACCGGGTACCTCGACCTGGCCCAGCCCGACGTGGACGCGGTGGTCGTGGAGTCCCCGGCCGCGGTCCTCGCCCAGGTCGAGCGCCTCCTCGGCGACCCCGCGGCGATGACCCGGATCGAGGCCGGAGTCGCCGCCCGACGCACCGAGTTCGCGCGCGACGCCGTGACCGACCGATGGATCGACTTCCTGTGGGCGCCCGACCGCGGCCGGTGCGACCGCGCCGCCGCCGCCCGATGTCTCCTCGGGGCCACGACCGACGCCCTCCGCCACCGATTGCGGCGTCCGCCCGGGTAGGGGTTGCCGCGCCGATCCCAGCGTTCCCCTACAGTTCGCCCGGCCGCTCCCCCCGACGATCGCCGTGACTCCTCCGATGCCCTTCCCCGACTTCCTGGTGATCGGCGCTCAGAAGGCGGGGACGACGTCGCTCTTCACCTACCTGCGCCAGCATCCGGGGCTGCACCTCTCCCCCAGGAAGGAGCCCCACTTCTTCTGTGGACCGGGGGAGGACCGCCCGCCCGCCTGGACGGGTCCGGTCGACCGGGTCGTCCTCGGCCGGAGCGTCTTCGACCGCGACGACTACCGCGCGCTGTTCGCCGACGCCGGGGACCGGCGCACCGGGGAGATGAGCACGGGATACCTGGTCGACCCGACCGTGCCCGCCCGGGTCGTCGACGCCAACCCGGAGGTACGGGTGGTCGCGCTGCTGCGCGACCCCGTGGCCCGGGCCTACTCGGCGTGGTGGATGTGGCGGCGGGGCCGCTGGGACGGCCTCGACTTCGCCGCCGCCCTCGCGGCCGAGGACGACCGCCTGGCCCGGGGCTGGGGGTGGCACTACGCCTACCGCCGCACGGGCCTGTACGGCGAGCACCTCCACCGGTGGCGCCACGCGGTGGGAGCGGACCGCGTGCTCGCGGTCCGCAGCACCGACCTCGACCACGACCGCCTGGCCACCGTGCAACGAATCTTCGCGTTCCTCGGAGTTGACCCGGACTTCACGCCCGACGTCAGCGGCGAGCGCAACGTGCTCGACCCCGAGCGGCTCCGCACCTCCCACGCCCCGGAGGCCGCCCGAGCGTCCGGCGCCGGGCGCCCGGTCCGCCTCGGTCCGGCGAAACGCCTCGTCGGTGCGGTGGTCCGCACCACCCGGACCATCCGCACCGGCGTGCGCACCGCGCCGGCCGAGCGCCCACCGATCGACCCGGCGGTCCGCGAGGCACTCACCGTCGCGTACGCCGACGACCGACGCCGGACCGCCGAGATGCTCGGCTGGGACGACTGGGCCTGACCTCGCTGCGCCGAACCTGGGGGCGGACGCCCGGGAGCTGGCTGCGACTCCGGTCTCGGACCGCCAGTGGGTGCGTCCTCGGCGTCGTCCCGTAGCCTGCTGCTGCACCCGCCGAGCCGCCGAGCCGCCGAGCCGCCCACCCCCCGGAGGCTTGCCGTGACCTCGATCCTGGGCCTGCCCGCCCATCCCCTGTTCGCCCACCTGCCGATCGTGCTGATCCCCCTCGGCCTCCTCGGGGCCGTCGCCATGTGCTGGCCGGCGCTCCGGGCTCGGATCGGCTGGGTCACGGTGGGCCTGGTGGTGGTCGCCGGGATCGCGACCCAGCTGGCCATCTCGGCCGGCGAGGCACTCGAGGACTACGTGCGCGAGACCCGCCTGGTCGAGGCCCACACCGAGATGGGCGAGTCGATCCGCCCCTGGGTGCTGGCGATGTTCCTCGCCCTCCTCGTGGTCATGGTCGTCGACCGGATCGCCGCCCGACGCGGGCCGACGGCTTCCGGGGCGGCAGGCGCCCCCGGGGCCGGCCCGGTCGCCGGACCGGTCGCCGACGCACGAGCCCGACAGCTCCGGATCGTCGGCACCGTCGCCCTCGTGCTCGGTCTCGTCTTTTCGGTCGGCGCGACGGTCACGGTGATCCGGATCGGCCACTCCGGGGCCAAGGCGGTCTGGAACGACACCCAGCAGCGCATCGACCGTGGCGTCGAGGCGCCCGGCGGGTCCGGCGAGCGGGGCGAGCGGGGCGACCGCGACGACTGAGCCGACCGGCGACGGGCCCGGCGCTCCCTGCCGGTGAACGCACCGTCGCCGACGTCGTCCACCCAGGCCGACCCTCGGGGCCGGGAAGCCGACCGCGTCCCCCCTGGTACCGTCCGTCGGGATCTGGTGACTCGCTCGGGGGCCCGGCAGCGCAGGCAAGGCCCGGACACCAACGATGGGTCAACCAGAGCGCCGCCTCCGCCTGCTCGGTCGGCTGGTCCAGCCCGGTCAGTCGGAGTTTCGCATCGAGCAGCTCTGCCAGGCCTGCGCCGACGTCACGGCCACCGACGGCGCAGGCATCATGCTCTTCCGGGACGGCGCACCGTCCGGTCCCCTCGGCGCCACGGCCGGCCTCGCGGCGCTCATCGAGGAACTGCAGTTCACGCTCGGGGAAGGGCCGTGCATCGACGCCTGCAACGACGGGCGGCCGGCGCTCGAACCGGACCTCATGTCTCCGACGACGCCTCGGTGGATCGCCTTCAGCCCCCCGCGATCGCAGCGGGGGTCCGGGCCGTCTTCGGTTTTCCGATCCGCGTCGGTGCTGCGGGTCTCGGCGCCCTCAACCTCTACCGCACCCAGCCCGGATGGCTCAGCGTGGAGCAGCACGCCGACGCGCTCGTCCTCGCCGACCTCACCGCCGAGATCATCCTGCTCGTGCAGGCCGGCGCACCACCCGGAGACCTGGCCACCGAGCTCGCGGCGGGCGCGAACTTCCACTGGGTGATCCACCAGGCCGCGGGGATGATGTCCGTCCAGCTCGACGTGACGGTCGAGCAGGCACTGGTCCGACTTCGAGCCCATGCCTTCCGAACGGGTACGCCGTTGGCGGAGGTCGCGCGACGGGTGGTGGGCCTCCGACTCCGCTTCGATCCTCACGATGCGATCGATCCGAACCCATGAGCGACGCCCGTCCCGTCGACACGCACCACGGCGTAAACTGCGCCACCGCCTCGCCACCGAGCGTCCGCGCTCGCGGAGTAGCGACACCGAGCCGGCAGGAGCGCTCGTGAAATCCATACAAGCCG
The DNA here is from genome assembly GCA_903899845.1 of uncultured Actinomycetes bacterium. GTDB lineage: Bacteria > Actinomycetota > Acidimicrobiia > IMCC26256 > PALSA-555 > CAIUKV01. The sequence continues at coordinate 45,415 of CAIUKV010000138.1, read as the reverse complement.
AGCTCGGTGAAGCGATGGTCGCGCTCGCCGACGACCTCGTCGCCGACTTCGACGTGATCGAGATCTTGATCACGCCCACCGGCCGTTGCGTCTCCATCCTCGGCGCCAGCGCGGCGGGGCTCATGCTCGCCGGCCCCGACGGCGTCCTGCGCGTCATCGCCTCGGCCAGCGAGCAGATGCGACTCCTCGAGCTGTTCGAGCTGCAGAACGAGCAAGGGCCCTGTCTCGAGGGCTTCCAGACCGGCGAGGTCGTCAGCCACCACGACCTCGAGGGTGCGACCGACCGGTGGCCGCTGTTCGCCGCCGAGGCGCTCTCCAGCGGGTTCGGGTCCGTCTACGCGCTGCCCCTTCGCCTGCGTCACCACGTGATCGGCGCGTTGAACCTGTTCCAGTCCACCGGAGAGACCTTCGAAGCGGACAGCCTCCGGGCCGCTCGTGCCTTCGCCGACATCGCAACGATCGCGATCCTGCAGTACCGAGCGAGTCTCCGGTCGACCGAACTGGCCGATCAGGTCAATTCGGCGTGGCACACGCGCGTCACGATCGAACAGGCGAAGGGCATCATCGCGGAGCGCCAACACCTCGACATGGAGGGCGCCTTCGCTGCGCTCCGCCACCACGCTCGCGAGAACGACGTCAACCTGTCGGACGTGGCGGCGGCAATCGTGGCGGGCACCCTGCAACCATCCGCGCTCACGACACCCGAGACGCGCGGGCCCCGCAACGCCGACTGAGGCAGTCCGGACCGGCCGGGCCGGGAACCGGACCTCCGTGCGGCCGGCCCGACGCCTCAGGCCGGGGCCGCCGAAGCGGCAACGACGGCGACGGCCAGTGGCCTGTCGGCGGCCGGGTCGACCACCTTGCCCCCGGGCTCGTAGAGCTGGGCCAAGAGCGTCCGGACCACCCGCTCGCCCTCCGCGTCCGCGCCGTCGATGCCGGCGGCGGTCGCCCCCGCCTGGTGCAGCCGGTACGCCGCCTCGCGGGCGACGAGGTCGGCCTCCGCGCCGGCGGGCAGCGAGGGTGACGAGAGCGATCCCACGCGCGGGCCGCCCGCCGCACGGAGGACCGCGGCGATCCGAGCGGCCGCAGGCCCGATCTCCTCGAGGGCGTCGTCGCGCACGGCCTGCAGCCGCGGCAGTTCCCGCCGCAGGGCGCAGACCACCCGCGACGACGACGGCGCATCACCGGCGGCAGGGAATCCGAGCCCGAGGATGCCGATCACCGTCTCGTAGTACCAGGTGGTCAGGAAGAGCCCACCCTTGAAGTGGCGTAGGTACTCCCGTCCGTGCTGCTCGACGTCGCCGAGGATGGCTCGGAGGTTGGAGCACTTGTCGGCCCCGGTGACCTGCAGCACCCCGAGATCGACCGCCGAGCCCGTGCCGGCGGCCACACGATCGGCTCGCACCCGGAGCCGGTCGAGGTGCTCGGCCTTCCGCACGAGGAACGGCGGCTTTGGGCCGTCGCCCACCTCGCCGGAGTCGGTGCAGCCCACGACGATCTCGGCCACGGTCGTGCCGAACGTGGCGGCGAGGCGGGCGCCGGTCTCGCCCTTGTCCTCGACCGAGTCGTGGAGAAGTGCGGCGACCGCGGCCTCGACCGTGCCGCCGTCCTCCCAGACCGTACTCGACGCGTCGAGCAGGTGGGAGAGGTACGGGACCTCGCGGCCCCCCTTGCGAACCTCGGTGTGCAGCGCGACCGCGTAGGTCAGCGCCTTCAGGTAGACCCCGTGCGCCGCGGGATCCATGGCGCCGTCGACGCCCAGCTCGTCGAGGATCGGTGGACGGTCAGGCATCGTCGGCTCCTTCCGGGTCGGCAACGGTGCCGGTGAACGGGTCGGAATGGGCACGGCGGGACGGGTGGGGCTCGATCACCGTAGCCTCGATCTCGAGCGCGGTCTCGATCCCGGCGCCCTCGACGAGGGTGGCCACCACCCCGCCGGCGAGGTCGGCGATCACCACCGGGGAGGACCAGCGCTGGATCCCGGGACCGGGCGGCAGGGCATGGGGGGTGACGACCACGACGTCGCCGTCGACCTCGAGGTCGACACCGGCCCCGTCGGCGGTGCGCAGCGCCACGGCCCCGCCCCAGTCGACGAGCAGGCGGGCGACCACGCCGGCGACCTCGAGGACGAGGTCGTCACGGGTGGTTGCGAACAGCTCGACCGGACCGTCGGCCACGAGCGGGACCGCCGAACGGTCGGTCAGGGCCACGCTGGCCGCGAGCTCGAGGCGAAGGGTGTCGTCGGTGCCGGCACCGAGACTGGTGGCACCGAGCACCGCCTGGGCGACACGTCGGGTCGTGGTCCCGATGCGGGCGTGCAGGAGCCGGGCGCGGCCGAGCCGTCCGACCCCGACGGGCGCCACGGCGTCTGCGGGGGACTCCGCCACGGACAGGGCGGCGTCCAGGATGGCGCTGAGGTCGGTGAAGTCCTCGGTGATCCGGTCGACGAGCTCGGCGAGGCCCGGCACCGGCGTCGGCTCCACGTCGCTCTGGCGCATCCGGAAGTCGCTCACGGCCGCGGCCAGGCCGACCGCGACGGTCCAGGCCTGCGCCGCCCCCGCCGCCAGGATCCGGATGGCGCCGTACTCGGCCACGGGGTCGAACTCGGTGTCACCGGGTCGGTCGAGGATCATGGTCCTTCTCCTTCCTGCGCGTCTCCCGGCGCGTCACTCGGCGCGTCACCCGGGGGTCTCACCACGGGCCCGCCCCGTGCCTCCGCCGGACCGGGACTCCGAGGTCATTGTGCGCCCCGGGTGGGACACGCGCCCGGGGCGCCCCGCAACCCGGGGACGGGTGGCCGGACGATCGACATCGACCGACACCACCACGCCCTCGAGGCCCCGGTGGTGCACATGGAGCGCCAGGTGCGACGTCACGACGAGGGGGTCGCCGTGGCCGTCCGGATCGACGACCCTCCGCAGAGGGCTGTTACGCGAAATCGTCGGCATGCGCCCTGACCTGCGCCTCTGACCGGCGACTTTCAGGGGGCTGATCAGCCGTTTTCGCGTTGGGCACGCCCGGTTTTCGCGGGTTCCTTGCCCCCATGCACACCACGGCACGGCTCCGCGGTAGCACTGCCGTTGCCGCGCGCGTCCAGATGGGCGCCTAGTGGAGAATCGGCACCGCTAACCCCAGGGAGCCGTCCGTCGTGGTCCTAACGCGAATGCACCTGACCCTTGGGGCGAAAGCGGCCCACTCCCCTCGAGGTGGGCCAGCTTGCGTTCAGGGTCCGTTCACGTGAACCATCCTGGGGAACGGATAAGCACGAGAGCAATCGCGCACCCTCGTTCCTCATGCGCGCGTGACGGTGAGGTAGAGCCACTCATCAATCAACTTCGCCACCGACGAATCGGGCCGTCCTACGTACACGGCGAGGTCGTCGACTCCCAGCGAAGCACACTCGGCGGCCAGGGCGGACGCCCAGGCGCGACATCGTGTGAGATGCGCAACGAAGTGCAGCCGAGTCGTTCCGCCTACGGTCGCTGCGATTTGCCGGTCCCAAGGAGTCACGCCGTTTGGGCGCAGGGCAAAGAGGAGCTTGGCCGCCGCAGTGGGCCCGATCCGGCGGAGCCGGTCTCGTCGAACAACCGACGCCGGCGCGCGTTGGAGGTCGTCATACGCCTGCCCAAGCGCGTCGAGTGCGTCATCGGGCAAGTCCGCGAGTGGTGCACGGCGCGACGGGAGCCTTGCGGACCAACGCTTCGCCCATTCATTCAGACTGACGACGAAGACGTCGACGTCGTCCTTGGGGTATGCGATTCGGCAGACCCATCGGTTGAGCCACAGCCTCAGCGCGATCGCGTGGGCGGCATCTTGAAGGTCTGGCTCGCCACTTGTTGCGTTCCACATGGCGGCAAGGGATCTGTCCGCTCGGGCTTGCGCCGTGTTAGCCAGCACTGCCCTCATCGCTGCAACCGTTGGCGCTGGCAACTGCGTATCGAGGCGCAGACGATCACTGCGCTTGCCGTGCGATAGCTGATGAAGCGCGTCACTATCGGCGGTCATGGAGCCTCACGAATGACATCAGCGATGGACATCTGCGTGCTTTCCACTTCCCATCCGCGATCAAGGATCGGTACTCCAAGGAAGTAGAGATCGACCTCGGTCCCGCAGTAGACGACGTAGTCCGGCTCGCTCATGTGACGCTGATAGCACAGGAGCCAATTTCGAGACCCTTCAACGACGGCGAAGCAGGGCTACGAGTAGTTGTGTTCGCGGAGGCGCCTCACCTTCTCATCAATGGCTTCTGGGCCATCAGAGGTCACAAGCCCCTCGCCGCGAGAACGCCGAAGAAGGGTTTCGGGAAGCTCCAGAAGGTTGAGTACCCAGATGCGTGCACTAGGCGGGATCCCCGCACATTCGCTCAGCCCCCGTGACCCCGCCGGTCAAGCGCCAAACTCGGATCGAAGTATTCGGCGCTCGCGAATCGACCACACGGCCCGTCCGTTCAGCGTGGGGATCACGACTTCATCTCCGTCAAGCAGCGCTACCGGGGCGTCGTCCCGTTCCGGCCCATTAAGCCAGTACGTCATGCCCGTCGACTTCTCCCTGAATCCGCATTGAAGATTCTGCACACCGAGGTACTCAAAGTCTGAAGCCATACAAATAAACCGGAGTCTATGTAACGCACCCACAAGCACGATTTGACCTCTGGCCACGCGCGGACGGGCACGACAGTCACGGCCGTGGCCCGGCCCCGCAGGCAGCCTCTGAGGCCCCTCAGAGGGTCTGAGCCGGCCGCTCCGATATTCGCTAAGTCAACTATGTGATATTCGCTAAATACCCGCGGAGGCGGTGGCGGGAATTGAACCCGCGTCCAGGGTTTTGCAGACCCTTGCCTGAGCCACTCGGCTACACCGCCGCGTCGGTGCACCTCCGGGGAGCCGCACCGCCAGGGGGTGGAGGTTAGCGACCCCGCGCCTCGGACGGCCGGGGCCGTGCGCCCCTCGGTAGGATCCCCGCGTGACCAATCCCGTACAGATCATCGCCGTCGGCGCCGCCGCCCCGGCCTGGCGCCTGCCGGCGTCGGAGGTGGCCACGGCCTGGGGCCGGAAGGGCGGACGGGGCCAGGCCGCCGCCTGCCCCGCCGACGAGGACGTGCTCACGCTGGCCGCCGACGCCGCGCTCCGGGCCCTGGCGGCGAGCGGCCTCCAGACCGACATCGTCGACGGCTTGTGGTGGGGCACCAGCCGACCCCCGTTCGCCGAGGGCCCGAGCCACTCCTTCCTCGCCGCGGCCATCGGGCTGTCGGCGAAGTCCGGCGGCGCCCTGTGCGCCGGGTCGACCCACTCGGGGATCGACGCGCTGATCGGCGCCGCCGACGCGGTCGCGGCCGGCAGCGCCCGGGTCGCGCTCGTGGTGGCCTCCGATGCGGTGGTCCCCGGCGCGGGCACGTCGTTCGAGGAGCGGGCCGGGGCCGGGGCCGCAGCGTTCGTCCTCACCAACGACGAGGGCGCAGCCACGCTCGGGGCCCGGGTCACCCGCACCCACCCCTACCTCGACCGCTACCGCGGCGACGACGAGCTCGAGACCCGCGACATCTACGACGGCCGCCTGTTCCGCGAGGAGGTCTTCCTCCCGGTCATGCGCGACCTCGGCGAGCAGCTGTCCGCCCTCGAGGTGACCAGCTGGTCGCTGCCCGACCCCGACGGCCGCCTCGGCGCCGCCGCGGCCAAGACCCTCGGGGCCGGCACCCCGGCGTCGGCGGGCGTCTACGGCGCGCTCGGCGACACCGGTGCCGCCGCCCCGCTCCTCGGCGCGATCGCCGCCCTCGACGTCGCCGGCCGGGTCGCGGTCGTCGGCTTCGGCGGCGGTCGGGCCACCGGGATCGTCGTCGACGCCGACCGACCGGTCCCCGGGGCGGCCGGCCTCGCCGCCGTCCTCGGCACCGGGCGGAGCGCCACCTACACCGAGGTGCTGCGGGCCCGCAACGTGCTGCGGCCCAACGGTGAGACCGTCGCCATGGCCGTTCCCCCCCAGAGCGCCCAGCTCGTGCGGGGCGCCGACGAGATCCTCGGCCTGCTCGGCGCACGCTGCGTCGACTGCGGCACGATCAACACGCCGCCGACCATCCACCCCCACTGCATCAGCTGCGGGTCCTCGAAGTTCGTGCTCGAGCCGGTGGCCCGACACGGCGTGGTGCACACCTACGTGATCAACCACACGATGCCGGCGCCGTTCCAGGCCCCGCTCGGTCTCGCCGTGGTCGACCTCGACGACGGCGCCCGGGTCATGCTGCAGGTGGCGGGTGACGGCTCCACCCTCGAGATCGGCTCCGAGGTCGATCTCGTGCTGCGCCGCTACGCCTACGAGCGGGGCGTGCCCGTCTACGGGTACAAGGCGGCGGTGCGGACCCCGGACACCGACGACACCGCGGCGGCCGCCGCGACCGAGGAGGCCTGATCATGGCGTGGAACAAGGTGGCCGTCGTCGGCGGCGGGCTGATCAAGTTCGGTGAGCTGTTCGAGCAGAGCTACGAGCAGATGGCGTCGGGCGCGTTCGACGCCGCGGTCGCGTCGGTGGACAAGGGCTTCGACCCCCAGCTGGTGGAGGCCGCGTTCGTGGCCACCCAGCGGGGCACGCTGTGGGGCCAGGAGGGCATCGGGGGCAACACCGTCCCCACCGCGATCGGGCTGGCCGGCATCCCGTGCACCCGGGTGGAGAACGCCTGCCCGTCGGGCAGCGACGCCTTCCGCGTCGGCGCGATGGCGGTGGCCAGCGGCGTCCACGACGTCGTGCTGGTCATCGGGGTCGAGAAGATGCGCGACAAGTCCGGCGACGAGGGCCTGCTCGCCCGCGCCGCGGCCGGGCACCCGGTGTACACGCGGGGCGAGACCGCCCCGGTGCTGTTCGCCCCCTTCGCCACCCGCCACATGCACGAGTTCGGCACCACGCGCGAGATGCTCGCCTCGGTGGCGGTGAAGAACCACTTCAACGGCGCGCGCAACCCGAACGCGCACTTCAAGAACGAGATCACCATCGAGGACGCGCTCAAGTCGGCGCCGGTGTGCCACCCGCTGCACCTGCTCGACTGCTGCCCGCAGACCGACGGCGCCGCCGCGGTGCTCCTCGTGAACCCCGACCGCGCCGCCGAGTTCACCGACGACCCCGTGTTCGTGGCCGGCTTCGGCGTGGCCACCGACCACCCCTACCTGCACGAGAAGAGCACGTTCACCGGGCTGCGGGCCACCACCATGGCCGCGGAGCGCGCCTACAAGATGGCCGGGGTCGAGCCGGGCCAGATCGACTGCGCCGAGGTGCACGACTGCTTCACCATCACCGAGATCCTCGACATCGAGGACCTCGGCTTCGTCGAGAAGGGCAAGGGTGGGGTCGCGTCGCTCGAGGGCGAGACCGCGATCACCGGGCGCATCCCGGTCAACACCTCCGGCGGCCTGCTGGCCAAGGGGCACCCGATCGGCGCGACCGGAGTGGCCCAGATCGTCGAGTGCTGGCTGCAGCTGCGGGGCCAGGCCGACGAGCGTCAGGCGGAGATCCGCAACGGCTTCGCGCTCCAGCACAACGTCGGGGGCCGAGGCTCGGGCGTCTCGGTCATCAACATCCTCACCACCAACCGCTGACCCGAACCTGATCCCACGACACGCGAGGAGCGACGTGATCCGCTACGAGATCGGCGCCGACCACGTCGGGCGCATCACCCTCGACCGCCCCGAGGCCAAGAACGCGCTCACCGTCGAGATGCGCGACGCCATCGTCGACGCCGTGCGCGACGCCCGCCAGAACGACGCCGTGCGGGCCCTGCTGATCACCGGCGCCGGTGACGCGTTCTGCTCGGGCATGGACCTGTCGGCCTCCACCGTCGTCAAGGCGGCCGAGCCGGGCTACCGGACCCGCAGCACCGCCGAGGCCCTGCGCGTCGGCGTGCAGTCCTACATCCGCGAGCTGTGGGAGCTCGACAAGCCCACGGTGGCCTGCGTGAACGGGGCTGCGGTCGGCCCCGGCGCCCACCTGGCCCTGGCCTGCGACTTCGTGCTCGTGGCGCCCCACACCCGGTTCCTGTGGACCTTCGCCCGCTGGGGCCTCGTGGTCGACGCCGGGGGCGCGTACCTCCTCCCCCGCCTCGTCGGCCTGCCCCGGGCCAAGGCCATGGTCATGCTGGGCGAGGGGGCCAAGGGCCAGGAGGCCGTGGACCTCGGGCTGGCCTACCGCTGCGTGGAGGCCGGGGAGCTCGCCGCCACCGCCGAGGCCCTGGCCCAGCGCCTGGCCGCCGGGCCGACCCGGTCGCTCGGGCTGTCGAAGCGCCTCCTCAACGACTCGTTCGAGACCGATCTGACCCGGTCGCTCGACCTCGAGGGGGCCTACCAGTCGCTGGCCGCCACCTCCGAGGACCTGCGGGAGGGCATGGCCGCCTTCACCGAGAAGCGGGACCCGAACTTCACGGGCGGCTGACGGTCCCGGTACGCTCCCCGACGCTCGGCCCGCAGCCGCGGGCCGCAGGCACCCCCGGCGCCGCCGGCCGGTGCTCACGTCGCACACAGGGGAGTTGCAATGGGTCTGTTCGACGGCAAGGTCGCCATCGTCACCGGGGCCGGCCGCGGCATCGGCCGCGAGGAGGCGCTGCTGCTGGCCAAGGAGGGCGCCGCGGTCGTGGTCAACGACCTCGGTGGTGCCCGCACCGGTGAGGGGTCCGACGTCGGCCCCGCCCAGCAGGTGGTCGACGAGATCGTCGCCGCCGGCGGGCGCGCCGCTGCGAACACCGACGACTGCTCGAGCTGGACCGGCGCCGAGGCGATGGTCAACCAGGCGATCGAGACGTTCGGCTCGCTCGACATCCTGGTCAACAACGCCGGGATCCTGCGCGACAAGATGAGCTTCAACATGACCGAGGAGGAGTGGGACGCGGTCGTCAAGGTCCACCTGAAGGGCCACTTCGCCCCCACCCGCTTCGCCGCCGCCTACTGGCGCCAGAAGAGCAAGGACACCGGCGAGAAGGTGAACGCGAAGGTCGTGAACACCGCGTCCGAGTCGGGTCTCTACGGCAACGCCGGGCAGGCCAACTACGCGGCGGCCAAGGCCGGCATCGCGTCGATGACGATCGTGCTGGCCCGGGAGCTCGAGCGCTTCGGCGTGCGGGTGAACTGCATCGCCCCGGTGGCGCTGACCCGGCTCACCGAGGACCTGATGGCGCCGAACGACGACCTGGCGGCCAAGCTCGACCCGGCCAACATCGCCGCCGGCGTGTGCTGGCTCGCCTCCGACCTCAGCGAGGGCGTCACCGGCCAGGTGCTCAAGATCCAGGGGGGCGTCGCGCAGATCGTGCAGGGCTGGCGTCCGATCACCGAGATCACCTCGGACTCGGCCTGGACGATCGAGGCCATCGCCGCCCAGCGCGCCACGCTGTTCTCGAAGTCGGACCCCGGCGTCCCGCCGTTCCTGCTGAACATCAGCGACCCGACCGCCTGAGGCACTTCCGGCTCCGCCGGTCCGTCCGGGATCCCCGGGCGGGCCGGCGGGTCGGGCCGCCGGGTCGGGTCGGCGGGTCAGATCGTGCCGGTGTCCCAGTGCTGCTCACGCAGCACGCGCTTGAGGACCTTGCCGTTGGGCTGGCGGGGCAGCTCGGCGACGAGCTCCACCCGGGCCGGCACCTTGAAGTCGGCGAGGCGCTCGCGCAGGAACGCGGTGAGCTCGTCGGCGGTCACCGCGCTGCGGGCCTCGACCACGGCCATGAGCTGCTCCCCGAGCCGCTCGTCGGGGACGCCGAACACGGCGCAGTCGACCACCGCCGGGTGGGTGTAGAGCACGTCCTCGATCTCACGCGGGTAGACGTTGACGCCGCCCCGGATGACCATGTCGGCGGCCCGGTCGGTGAGGAACAGGTAGCCGTCGGCGTCGACGTAGCCGACGTCGCCGACCGTGAACGCGTCGTCGCGCCAGGCGCCCGAGGTCTTGTCGTCGTCGTCGTGGTAGTGGAAGCGCATGCCCCCGGCCGGGCGCACGTAGATCAGCCCGGGCGTGCCGGTGGGGACCTCGTCGCCGAACTCGTCGAGGATGCGCACCTCGGTTCCCGGCCAGGGCGTGCCCACGCTGCCGGGCCGGGCCAGCCACTCGGCCATCGTGATCTTGGTCGCCCCGCCCTCGCTCATGCCGTAGAGCTCGGAGATCTCGCAGGGGGCCAGCGCCTCGATGATCCGGTACTTCACCGGCACCGGGCACGGCGCGCCGGCATGGACGACGAGGCGCAGCGACGACAGGTCGAAGGCGGCCCGCTCGGCCTCGGGCACCTCGAGCATGCGGATGAAGTGCGCGGGCACCGCGAAGGTGCAGGTGACCCGGTGCCGGGCCACCAGTCGGAACCACTCGCGGGCGTCGAAGGCCGGGAGGACCACGGTGGTCGCGCCCACGGCGAGCGCGGCCATGGCCCAGCCGCCGGGGCCGGCGTGATAGAGGGGACCGGTGACGATGTAGACGTCGTCGGCGGTCCACCCCCACAGCACGACCTGGGCCTCGGTGGCGAGCGACGCCCGGGCCGGGTCGATCTGGCCGTGCACGACGCCCTTGGGCCGGCCGGTGGTCCCCGACGTGTAGAAGATCGGCGACTGCAGGGCGACGAGCTCGAGCGCCGGCTCCGCCGCCCCGCCCGCGATCGCGGCCTCGTAGGCGTCGCCCCGGCCCACGACGAGGAGGCCGCACCCGGTCGCCCGGGCCGCGGGCTCGGCGAACTCCAGCAGGTCGGCGTGGGCGACGAGGAGCTTGGCGCCGGAGTCCTCGAGGATGTACGTGAGCTCGTCACGCTTGAGGTGCCAGTTCACGAGCACGACCGGGGCGGCGACCTTGCTCGCCGCGGCCCAGACCTCGAGGAACTCGACGCAGTTGGGCAGCATGATCGCGACCCGGTCGCCCGGGCCGATCCCGCGCGCCTCGAGCGCGTGGGCGAGACGGGTGGTGCGGGCGTCGTACTCGCCGAAGGTGACGAGCCGGTCGCCCTCGATCAGCGCGGGCTTGGCGGGAGACCGCCGGGCGTGCTCGCTGATCCCGATCGTGGCCGTCATGAGCCCCGTCCTCCTCGTCGGTCCCGGTCTCTTCCGTCCCGGCGGTCACACCGACGGACTCCGGGCGCAGCGGTGGCCGTGCCGCCGTGCGCTGCGACCAATACTGACACATGTGTCAGGTCATGGGGCGGAGCACTAGCGTCCCCCCGTGCCCGAGTTCCTGACCGCCGCCGAGCACCGCACGCTCGCCGCGGCGTGCGACCGTCTGATCCCCCCGGTCGACGGGCATCCCGGCGCCGCCGCGCTCGGGGTCGCCGACTACGTCGACGGGCTGCTCGGCGCCTTCACCGTCGATCCCCCGCGGATCTGGGCGGGCGGGCCGTTCTCGGGCCGGGCGGGCGGCGACCCGGGCTTCCGACGGTTCCTGCCCCTCACCCCGATGGAGGAGCTGGCCTGGCGCACCCGCATCGAGGGCTCGCAGGGGGATCCCGCCCGCGAGTTCAACGGGCCGGTCGTCGGCTGGCAGGCGCGCTACCGGGCCGGGCTCGCCGCCCTGGGCGCCGACTTCGCCGAGCAGGACCCCGACGAGCAGGACCGCCGCCTCGCCGCCGACCCCGAGTTCCGGTCCCTGTGCTACGAGCACGCCTGCGAAGGCGCCTACGCCGCGCCCGAGTACGGGGGCAACCGCGCCGGCGGGGGCTGGCGGGCGATCGGCTTCCCCGGCGACTCCCAGCCCCGCGGGTACACCGAGGCCGAGGTGAGCGGTCGTGCGTGACTTCGACGCGATCGTGGTCGGCACGGGACCGGGCGGCGCCACCGCCGCCCAGGTGCTCGCCGAGGCGGGCCGCTCGGTGTGCATGCTCGAGAAGGGCGCCAACCACCTCCTCGCCCTCGACGCCCCCTACGGCCCACTCGGCCACGTGAGCAACGACGAGCTCAAGTTCACCCGTCGGCACTTCCTCGGCCCCGACCCGCTGCTCGAGCCCCGCACGTTCCGGGGCGACGAGTCCGGGGGCGACCACGAGTTCGTGGGCGACGTCAACAACCTGCCGTCCACCGTGGGCGGCGGCGGCTTCCACGCCGACGGCAAGCTCCCCCGCTTCCGCGAGGAGGACTTCTGCGCCCGCTCGACCCTCGGGCCGGTGGACGGCGCCGACGTCGTGGACTGGCCGTTCGGCTACGCCGAGCTCGAGCCGTTCTACACCGAGGCGGAGCGGCTCGTGGGGGTGGCCGGCGACCACACCGCCAACCCGTTCGCAGCGTGGCGCTCGGGGCCGTACCCGATGCCGCCCGGCCCCGACATGTTCTGCGCCACCCTGACCACGGCCGCGGCCGAGCGGCTCGGGTACCACCCCTACCGGGCGCCCACCGGCGTCAACAGCGTCGAGTACGACGGGCGGCCCGCGTGCAACAACTGCGGGTTCTGCGCCGACTTCGGCTGCCCGATCGAGGCCAAGGGCGACCCGGTGGGGATGCTGCGGGCCGCGCTGCGCACCGGCCGCACCGAGATCCGCCCCGGGGTCCGGGTCACCGAGATCGTGCTCGACGCCACCGGCCGTCGGGCCCGGGGCGTGCGGTACGTCGACGCCGCCGGTGAACCGGGCGAGGTCCACGCCGAGACGGTGGTCGTGGCGGCCGGGGCGTTCGAGACCCCCCGCCTGCTCGCCCGGTCGGGCGTCGGCAATCCCGACGTGGTCGGGCGCTACCTCATGTACCACCTCCAGACCCTCGTGCTCGGCCTGTTCCCGTTCCGCCTGCACGCGTACAAGGGTCGCTCGGTGACCCACCTGATGGACGACCCGATCGTGCCCGACGCCGCGGCCCTCGCCGCGGCCCACCAGGCCGGGCTCCCCTACGCCCGCGGCGGCATCGTCGAGCACGGTGGTGCGGGCCTGCCGATCCTCGAGGCGCTGCACCTCCCTCCGGGTGAGGCGCACAGCCGCGCGATGCTCGAGTCGGTGATGCGCGACCGGATGGCCGCGTTCACGATGCAGGGCGAGGACCTCCCCCAGGCGGGCAACCGCATCGACGACGACCCGCGGGTCCGCGACGCCTGGGGGCGGCCCGCCGGGCGGGTCACCTACACCCCGCACCGCCACGACGTCGTGGCCGCCACCCACTGGGCGCCCCGGCTCGAGGCCGTGATGCGGGAGGCCGGCGCGCACACCACCTTCTGGGTGACGTCGCCGACGCTGCGCGAGAACCTCCGCCCGGGCGCCGACCCGACGCCCCGGTCGCGCCACATCATGGGCACCGCCCGCATGGGGACCGACCCCCGGACCAGCGTCTGCGACCCGGGCCAGCGCTGCTGGGACGTCGAGAACGTGGTGGTCACCGACTCGTCGGTGTTCCCGACCTCCACGGGGTACGGACCGACGCTCACCATCGTCGCCACCGCGCTGCGCGCCGCCCGTCTCGTCGTCGGCTGACCGGCCGCCGCCGGCCCCCGGCCTGCGACAATGGGCCGGTGACCGCACTCACCCCCGCCTTCGCCCTCGACCGGTCGATCCGGACCGTGGTGTTCGACTTCTACGGCACCCTCGGCCACGCCACCCACTGGCTCGGGATCGACGCCGTGCTCGCGCAGCACGGCTACACGCTCCCCGAGGAGGTGCGGCAGCGCTGGTGGTTCGAGAACGAGCACGACGGGCTGGTCCACGTCGAGCACTCCGCCGACGCCGAGGCCTACGAGCGCTGGCAGCGCGAGCGACTCCTCGGGATGCTGGCCGAGTCCGACGTGCACCCCGGGGAGCACGAGCTGATCGTCGAGACGCTGCGCAGCGGTCGGGCCAGCCGCGTGCTCGAGGCCTACCCGGAGAGCGCGACCGTGCTCGCCGAGCTGCGGGCCCGCGGCATCCAGACCGCGGTGTGCTCCAACTGGGACTGGGACCTCGCCGAGGCGATCGACGAGGTCGGCCTCACCGGCGCGACCGACGTGCAGGTGTCGTCGGCGTGGGCCGGAGCCCGCAAGCCCCACCCCCGGATCTTCGAGCACACCCTGTACGCCACCGGGGCCGACCCGGCCCACACGCTGTTCGTGGGCGACACCTGGGGTCCCGACGTCGTCGGGCCCCGGGCCGCGGGCATGACGCCGCTGTACCTCCTCCGCGACGGGCACTGGCCCGACCCGACCGCGCCGGCCGATCCCACCGCCGACGCGCTGTGCGCCACCGACCTCACCGCCGTGCTCGACCTCGTCTGAAGGGGTCCGACGCCCCCGACGCCGGCGGGCCGGCTCACCCGTAGGTGCGCAGCTCGACCACGGTGCCGTCGGGGTCGCGCACGTAGCAGCTGCGGGCCAGGCCCTGGGCCCCGTAGCGGCCGTCGACCGGTGCCGAGACCACGTCGAAGTCGCCCGACGCGACCAGCGCGTCGAGGTCGGTGCCGGGCGCGACCACGAGGCAGAGGTGGTCCACGTTGGTCCCGGTGGGCGCACCGGCGAGCAGGTCGATGACCGTGGTGGCGTCGATGCGCACCGACGGGAACGGGACCTCGCCCCGCCGCCACTCCTCCACCCGATCGCCGGCCAACCCGAGTCGCGCCGTGTACCAGGCCAGGGACCGCTCGACGTCGGCCACCACCAGCACGAGATGGTCGAACCCGACGACGCGCACCATGGCCGGAGCGGGCCGCTCAGCCCCGGGGCAGGCCGAGGATGCGCTCCGAGACGATGTTCTTCTGGACCTCGGACGTGCCGCCCGCGATCGACCCGGCCTTGCTCCACAGCCACTGGCGCTGCCACTTGCCGTCGCCGGGCAGGTCGGCGGCTCCCCGCCACAGCGGCGCGGCGGGCCCGCACAGATCGAGCGCCGTGGTGGCCATGTGCTGGGTCATGTCGGTCCAGGCCAGCTTGATCCAGCTCGACTCGGGCCCGGGCTCGATGCCCTTGGCCAGGCGCGACAGCGTGCGCCAGTTGTGGAGGCGCAGCACCCGCAGCTCCACGAACGAGTCGACCAGCGCCTCGGCCACCGCAGGGTCGTCGAGTGTGCCCGCGGCGTCGGCCTGGCGGTAGAGGTCGTCGAGGAACACCTCGTGGACGACCTGCTCCTTGAACGGGAACGTGGTGCCCCGCTCGTGGGCCAGGGTCGTGTTGGCGACGGCCCAGCCGTTGTTGAGCCCGCCGATCAGGTGGTTCTCGGGCACGAAGGCGTCGGTGAAGAACACCTCGTTGAACTCGTGATCGCCGGTGATCTGGCGCAGGGGACGGATCTCGACCCCGTCGGCCTCCATGTCGACCACGAGGTAGGAGATGCCCTTGTGCTTGGGGAGCTCGGTGTCGGTCCGGGCCAGGCAGATCCCCCAGCGCGAGTACTGCGCGTAGCTGGTCCAGACCTTCTGGCCGTTGAGGACCCAGCCGCCCTCCACCGGGGTGGCGGTGGTGCGCAGTCCGGCGAGGTCGGATCCGGCCTCGGGCTCGGAGAACAGCTGGCACCAGATCTCGGCCGCGTCGAGGATCGACGGCAGCCAGCGGGCCTTCTGCTCCTCGGTGCCGTGGGCGAGCAGGGTGGGCCCGGCCAGGTTGACGCCGGTGCGGTTGACCAGCTGGAGGGCCCGCGACCGGCCGTACTCCAGGTTGTAGATCGCCACCTGCACGGGGGAGGCGCTGCGCCCCCCGTACTCCGACGGCCAGTGGATGCCGACCCAACGGTCGGCGGCCAGCTTGGCCTGCCAGGTGCGGCCCCAGGCGATCTCGTCGTCGAAGCTGTCGAACGAGGGGGGCAGGTCGAGGTTCGCGTCGAGCCAACTGCGGAACTCGTCGGCGAACGCCTGCTCGTCGGCGGAGAGGGAGAGGTCCATCGGGGACGCAGGCTATCCAGCGACCGGCTCGAGGAGCACCACGGGGATCTCGCGCGCCGTGGCGGCCCGGTAGGCGGCGTAGTTGTCGAGGTAGGCCTCGAACCGCCCGTACCACTCGGCCCGCTCCGCCCCCTCGGTGATCCGGGCCCGCACCGCCACGCGGCGCCGGCCGTCCTGGACGACCGCCTCGGGGTCGGCGGCCAGGTTCAGGTACCACGCGGGGTGGCGGTCGTGGCCCCCGTTGGAGGCGGCCACCGCCCAGCCGGTGCCCGCCCGCAGGCCGGTGAGGGGCCAGGTGCGGGGCTCGCCGGTGCGCCGTCCCGTGGTGGTGAGCAGGATCATCGGCTCGCCCCGGAACCGGGTCAGCAGCCGACCCCCGGTGGTCCGCACCACGGCCCGGTGCAGGGAGGAGAACCACCGGACGAAGGTGGGATTGGGTTTCGTGGCGCCGATCACGGGGCCCACCCTAGGGCCCGGCGCGCGTACGATCCGCGGCGATGGAGGACCGACTCACCCCCGTGCTGTACCTCGAGATGACCGACGCGACCCCCGAGGCCTACGCGGCCGACCGGGTCGCCGACGTCCTGGCCCGACCCGGGGTGACCCGGGCGACCTGGTGGCGCAACGTCTACCGGGACCGGCCCGACCTCCCCCGCGAGCTGCCCGAGTTCGACACGCTCGGGGTCTACGAGTGCGACGGGACCTTCACCCCGCCCCCGACCCCGCCCGGGACCACCGGGCACCACTTCGTCCGCACGCCCCGCCCCGGCCAGGGCCGGCTCACGGGTCGGCCCACCGTCGGGCTGTCGCTCGTGCTCATCAGCCCACCGTCGGACGCCGAGGCCCAGGCCCTGCGCGACTGGGGCGACTTCGTGCACATCAACCACATCGTCGAGGCGGGGATCCCCGGGTTCACGATGATCACCCCGTACGAGCACGCCACGCAGGGCGACCCCCGGTACCTGCACTTCTACGAGTTCGACGACCCCGACGCCGAGGTCACGTTCAAGCGGATGCGCCCGCTGGTCGAGGCCCGCATCGGTCCGTGGGGCTCCCCCGAGTGCACCGCCTGGGCCGTGCATCCCGCGCTGCGGATCATGTACGTCAACTCGTTCGCGCTCGTGGGAGCGCAGACCCGGTGAGCACGACCGACTTCTTCTCCGTCGTCCTCAACCAGCGCGCGCACCGCGAGTTCGCCGCCGCGCCGGTCGACGACGCCACGGTCGAGACGGTCCTGCGGGCCGCGACCCACGCCCCGAGCGCGGAGAACAAGCAGCCCTGGGAGTTCGTGGTGGTGCGCGACCCGGCCGTGCAGACGAAGATCCACGACCTCACGGAGGCGGCCTGGAACGCGAACGGACGCGCGTTCTCCGAGACCCGCCTGACCCCGGAGCTCCTCAAGGAGGTCGACGAGGGCATCGCCGGCGGCGGCTACCGGACGGCCCCGGTGCTCGTGGTCGTGTGCGCCGACCTCGAGCGGGGCCTGCCCGCCACGGTCGGGTCGTCGATCTTCCCGTGCGTGCAGAACCTGCTGCTCGCGGCCGGCGCCCTCGGCCTCGGATCCGCGCTCACCACCCTCGGCGCGGCGGCCGGCGCGCCGCTCGCCGCGCTCCTGGGCCTGCCCGACCACGTGGTACCCCAGGCGATCGTGCCGCTCGGCCACCCCGTGCGTCCGCTCGGCCCGCCCCGCCGCGAGCCGGTCGCCGAGCACACCCACCGCGACCGCTACGGCACCGCCTGGTGACCCGCCCCGGTCGGGGCGCCGAGGTCGATCCGGATGCCGTCGGCCGCGGCGGACGCCCGCGCGGCGTCGAGCACGACCATGCCCGCGACCCCGTCGGCGAAGGTCGGGGGCGGCACCGCGTCGGGGAGCGGGCGGCCGTCGACCGCTGCCCGCAGGACCTCGCAGCAGCGCGTGTACGGCCCGAGCTCGAGGTGGGTGAACCGGTGCCGGGGGTCGTCGCTGACATCGGGGGCGGGCGGGAGCGCGAGGTCCGGGGGCACCGGCAGCGCCCGGGTCCCGGACCGGTCGGCCACCCACACCGCGTCGCCGTCGGTCCACAGCGACCCGTCGGTGCCGTCGACCCGGGTCAGCCCGGCGGGCGTCCCCCAGGCGGCGGCGGTCTGGTGGAGCACCCCGGCCACGCCGTTGGCCAGCCGGAACCGGATCGTGCAGGAGTCCTCGGCCACCCCGGTGCGGGCCGAGGTGACGCCGAGGGTCGCGCTCAGCGAGGCGAACTCCCCCAGCCAGATGCGGATCTGATCCACGACGTGCGAGGCCGAGGCGCCCAGCCAGCCCCCGCCGGCGGCGGCGTCGAACCACCAGTCGGGCACCCGGGCCGCCGGGTCGCCGACCAGCGGCACATGGCTCACGAACGTCGCGAAGCGGGGCTCCCCCACCGCACCCGCGGCGAGGGCCCGGGCCGCCAGCGCCCGCTCGGGCGCCCACCGGAACTCGTGGCCGACGAGGTGCACCACGCCCGCGGCCTCGGCCGCGGCGAGCATCGACCGCGCCTCGGCCGCGTCGAGCGCGAACGGCTTCTCGCAGATCACGTGGCGACCGGACCCGACCGCCGCGATCGCGAGCGGGGCGTGGGTCGCGGGTGGCGTCGCGATGGTGACGGCGACCACGTCGTCGCGGGCGAGCGCGGCGGCGAGGTCGGTCGTCGCGAACCGCACGCCGGCCCGCTCGGCTCGCCGGGCCGTGCGGTCGGCGTCGGTGCCGACGAGCGCGACCACCTCGAACCCGGCGGCCCGCAGCGCGGGCACGTGGACCCGGACACCGAACCCGGTGCCGACCACGACCGCGCCGGGTCGGTCGCCGGGTCGGTCGGACGGCGCCACCGTCAGTAGCCCTCGGTGGGGTCGACCACGCCGACGAGCGGCTCGCCGGCCACGTACCGCACGAGGTTGTCGGCGATCGCCTGGTTGATCCGGGCGAGGCCGTGCGGGGACCCCCACGACACGTGGGCGGTCACCCGGACCTGCGGGTGGGAGAACAGCCAGTGCCCCTCGGGCAGCGGCTCGGGGGTGACGGTGTCGAGCGTCGCCCGCGCCACGCGACCGTCGTCGAGGGCGCGGCGCAGCGCGTCCTGGTCGATCAGGGAGCCCCGCGCCACGTTGATCACGTGGATGCCGGGCTTGACCGCGGCGAGCGCGGTGTCGTCGAGGAGATGGGCGGTCGCGGCGGTCGCCGGCGCGGCCAGCACCAGGTGGTCGGTCGAGCCCAGGAGGTCGGCGAGGTCGGCGGCCAGCTCCACGCCGTCGGGGGCCCCGAGCCCGGGGTGGCGACGCAACGCCCGCACCCGGCACCCGAACGCCCGGGCCCGGACCGCCACCGCCTCGCCGATCCCGCCGAGTCCGACCAGACCGACGGTCCGGCCCGCGAGCTCGCCCATCGGGGTGTGGAAGTTCCAGTGCGCGGGCACCCCCGAGAGGAAGATCGCGGGGATGTCCTTCTCGAACGCGAGCATGGCCGCGAGGCAGTACTCGGCGATCGGCACGGCGCTCACCCCCCGACCGCAGGTGACCGTGCGCCCGGCCAGGAGCTCCCGGGGCCAGGTGTCGACGCCCGTGCTCGGGACGTGCATCCACCGCACCCCGATCGCGTCGAGCCGCTCGTGCACCGGGCCGGGGGTGAACGTGCTGAACAGGACCTCGGCGGTGAGATCGTCGGGGACCGCGTCGGCCGGGTGGGTGCGGACGTCGGCGTCGGGCACCGCGGCCCGGGCCGCATCCGCCGCGGCCTCGCCCAGCAGGTTCAGGACCCGGACCCCCACGGGCCGGACCCTATCCACTCCGTCGGCGGCCCGCCCGCACGTCAGCGACCCGCCCGGACGTCGGCGGACCGCCCGCGGATCAACAGGCGGCCGGGCGGACGCGGCGGGAATCAGGTCGAGAAGGTCGGGATGGCGCGGTCGGGGCGACCGTCGATCAGGCCGGTCGTGTACGAGGCCAGCCAGATGCCCATGCAGGCGTTGGCGGTGGCGGCCTGTCGACCCAGCGCGGCGTCGGACTCGGCCACCGCCTCCACCGTGGACAGGGCGGTGGCCTGCACCGTCTCGAGGAAGGCCGAGCTGATGTCGAGGAGCTGCTCGTAGGCCGGCTGCGCGAAGCCCTGCACGTTGAGGAAGGTGTCCCAGACCTGGCGTCCCCGGGTGATGGCCTTCGCCTGCACCGGGACGACCTGGTCCCGAAGGGTCCCGTACTCGCCCCGACCCCCGGCGAGGCGACGCGACACGGGATCGAACTGCGCGACCGCGCGGACCTGCGACGTCGCGTACTGGCAGTAGAGGGGCCGGGTCCCGGGGTCGGTCGGACAGACCACGAACTTCGGCGGGGTGCTGAGCCCGACCGGGGGCTTCTCGACGATCTGGAGGAGGTAGCCCTCGTTGTAGCCGTAGGTGTCGGCGAGCCCCGTGATGGTCCGGCTCGGGTCGGCCGGGTCGGCGCGGTCGAGGAGGCTGGCCCGGTTGTAGGCGAGCACGGCCGCATCGGACCCGGTCGCGTCGGCGAGTACCGCCGCAGCCCGGTTGGCCTGGGCGGTGAACGCCTGTTGGCTCTGGGCCGTGGAGAACGCTGCGATCGTCGGGTTCTTGCCCGTGCGCACGAGCTCGCCCCGGAGCCAGACCCCACCGAAGTAGCCCGACAGGTGGAACAACCAGAGGTACGCGCCCATGGGCAGCGTCCGGGCCGGGTTCTTGGTCCGAAAGATCTCGTCGAAGCACTGCACCGGGACGTCACCGAAGAGGAACCGGGTCATCTCGAGCGGCGCCCGCCCTCGGCGCCTGGCGTACTGGGCGGCGAGCCGGTCGAGCAGCGCCGGGTCCGGCGCGATGACCGTGCCCGCGAAGTACGGGTAGTCGGGCAGGGTCACCGTGACCTTCGCGGCCGCCTTCGCCGCGCCGGCGGGCGCTGCGCCGACCAGGCCCGCGAGTGAGAGCCCACCGGCCAGCGCCGCGCCCCCGAGCGCGCCCCGGCGGAGCACCTCCCGCCGCGACCAGGCCGCCCCACCCGGATCACGCGCCGACGAGTCGTCCTGCGATTCGTTCGACGAGTCGTTCGATGAGTCGTACGACGAGCCGGTCATCGCCCCTCCCCCGGTGCGCTCCGTTTGGGGCAGTATGGACCGACCGGCACCGCCGTGTCACGTCCCCCGGAGGACCCCATGACGATCCCCGACTACGGCCTCTTCGACGCCGACAACCACTACTACGAGCCCCGGGACTGCTTCACCCGGTACCTCGAGCCCGAGTTCCGGGACCGGGCGATCGTGGCCGTGACCGACGCCGACGGACGCGAGCGGGTGATGATCGGCTCGACCCCGTTCACGTTCCTCGAGGCCCCGTTCCGCGACGAGTGGGCCCGGCCCGGCTCGCTGCGCGAGATGCTGCGGGCGATGGCGTCGGGCACCTTCACCGAGTCCGACGCGGTGGAGCCGGTGCACCCCGCCTACGTGAACCGTGACGCCCGCCTCACGCTGATGGACGCCCAGGGGGTCGAGGCGGCCCTGCTGTTCCCCACGCTCGCGGTGTGCGTCGAGCACTTCATGAAGGACGACCCCGACCAGCTCTACGCGAACTTCCACGCCTTCAACCGCTGGCTCGACGACGACTGGGGCTTCGCCCACCAGGACCGCATCTTCGCCGCGCCACTGTGCTCGCTGCGCGACGTCGACCGCGCCGTGGCGGAGCTCGAGTGGGTGCTCGACCGCGGCGCCCGATGCATCTCGCTGCGCCCCGGGCCGGCCTTCGGCCGCTCGCCCGCCGACCCGCACTTCGACCCGTTCTGGGCCCGGGTGGACGAGGCCGGGGTCCTCGTCGCGTTCCACATCGGCGAGTCGGGGTACAACGAGATGATGAGCCCGTTCTGGGGCGAGGAGACCAACCCCTCCTCGCACAAGCAGTCGGCGTTCCAGTGGTGCAACTTCTACGGCGACCGGCCGATCATGGACACCTTCTCGGCCCTCGTCCTCCACAACCTCTTCGGTCGCTTCCCCGGCGTGCGCTGCCTCAGCGTCGAGAACGGCTCGCTCTACGTCCCGTACCTGTGCAAGCAGATGAACAAGATGAACGGGATGGGCCGCAACGGGCCGTGGCTCGGAGGGCGCATCACCGAGAAGCCGAGCGAGATCTTCCGGCGCCACGTGTGGGTGTCGCCCTTCCACGAGGAGGACATCCCGGCACTGGCCGGGGTGATCGGCGCCGACCGCGTGCTGTTCGGCTCCGACTTCCCCCACGCCGAGGGCCTGGCCGAGCCCCGCGACTTCGTCGAGTCGCTCCCCGGCCTGTCCGACGGCGACGTGCGCCGGATCATGCGCGACAACCTCCGCGACCTGCTCGGGGGCGTGCGCGTCCCCGCCGGCACGTGAGCATCGCCCGCTACGGGTTCGGGGGCCGGGTCGCGCTGGTCACCGGCGCCGCCGGGTCGGGGATCGGCCGGGCCTGCGCCCGCCGGCTCGCCGCCGAGGGTGCCGCCGTGGTCGTCACCGACGTGCACGCCGGCCGCACCGCCGCCACCGTCGCCGACCTCCAGGCCGAGTTCCCCGACGCCACGGTGGTCGGGCATCTCCTCGACGCCGGCGACCGCGACCAGATCGACACGGTCGTCGACGCGGTCACCACCGACCTCGGGCCGATCGACCTGCTCGTCAACAACGCGGCGGTGAACGTCCTCGGCCTCGTCGTCGACTACGACCCCGGCGACTGGGACCGGGTGCTCGCGGTCGACCTCACCGGCTGCTGGTACCTAGCCAAGCGGGTGATGCCGGGGATGATCGAGCGGGGCGGCGGGAGCGTGGTGAACGTCTCGTCGGTGGCCAGTGCGCTCGGCGGCGGCGGGACCGAGGGTCCCTACGCAGCGGCCAAGGCCGGCCTGCAGTCCCTGACCCGCACCATCGCCGCCGAGGGCGGGCCCTTCGGGATCCGGGCCAACGCGATCGCGGTCGGGATCGTGTGGACGAAGTTCGTCGAGAAGCACGCCGACCGCCTGGCGCCGGAGGCCGAGCGCACCCCGCTGCGCCGGCTCGGGCAGCCCGAGGAGATCGCCGCGGTGGTCGCGTGGCTGGCGTCGGAGGAGTCCAGCTTCGTGACCGGCGCGACGATCAACGCCAGCGGCGGCTGGTACATGGGCGCGTGAGCCGATGGAGCCCCCCGCGCCGACCGCCGGGCTGATCGCCCCCTCGACCCGGCCGGAGATCCCCGGCGGGGGGCCCCGGACCGTGGCCGCCGTGCTCGACCCCGGGCTCGCCGCCGACCCGGCCCGGGAGGCGCTGGTCGGACGGCACCGGCGCTACACGTTCGCGGCACTCGACCTCGAGGTCGACCGGGCCGCCGCCGCGCTGCGCGACCTCGGGGTGTCATCCGGGGATCGGGTCGCCTTCGCCACCGCCAACCACCCCGAGATCGTCGTCGGCTTCCTCGCCTGCATGCGGCTCGGCGCGATCTGGCTGGGGGTCAACCTCCCGCTCGCCCCGCCCGAGAAGGCCTACATCCTGCACGACGCCGACGTGGGGGTCCTGGTCGCCGACCCTGCGGTGGTCGACGAGGTGGGTCCCCACACCGGCGACCTCCCCGGGCTCCACGCGCTCGTCCCCTGCGACCCGGCGGCCGGACCCCGCGACGAGTGGCACGCCCGGGTCGCGGCCGCGACCCCCGGCGACCGCCCGGTCGTGGACCCGTTCGCTCCGGCGGCCATCGCCTACACCAGCGGCACGACCGGGTTCCCGAAGGGCGCTGTCCACAGCCAGCACAACCTGCTGCTCCCCGGTGCGGTCGCCCGCAGCCGCGGCACCACCGACACCGACACCCGGCTCGGCGTGCTCCTGCCCCTCACGATCCTGAACCTGATCGCGCTGGGCCCGCTGGTCGCGTTCCAGGGCGGCGCGACCTGTGTGGCCATCGACCGGGTCGACCCGGTCGGGCTCGCGGCCTGGATCCGCGACGAGCGGGTCACGTCGTGCTCGACCGTGCCCGCGATCCTCCACGGGCTGCTGACCCACCCGGAGGTCGCCGAGGCCGACCTCGCCAGCCTCACCACGCCCGGAGTGGGCGGGGCCGACTGCCCCGACGTCTTCCGTGACCTGTACCGGGCCCGCTACGGCACCGAGGTGACGGTCGGCTACGGGCTCACCGAGGCCCCGACCGCGGTGACGATGAGCGATCCGGCCGCGCCGCCGGTCCCGGGCGGCGCGGGCTCCGCGCTCCCCCACGTGCGGATCGTGATCGTCGACGACGCCGACCGCGAGGTTCCCCCGGGCGAGGTCGGCGAGATCTGCGTGGCGCCCCGGACCGACGGCCCGTGGGCCGGCGTCTACACGCCGATGCTCGGGTACTGGAACCAGCCCGAGGCCACGGCCGCGGCCCTGCGGGGCGGGATGCTGCACACCGGGGACCTCGGGTGCGTCGACGAACAGGGCGAGCTGTTCGTGCGCGACCGCCGCCACGACCTCGTGATCCGCGGCGGCGCGAACGTGTACCCGGCGGAGGTCGAGCGGGTCCTGCACGGCGACCCCCGGGTCGCGGCCTGCGCGGTCGTCGGCCGCCCCGACCCCCGACTCGGCGAGCGGGTCGTGGCCTTCGTGGAGCCGGCACCCGACGCGACGCTCACCGCCGACGAGCTCGCCGACCGGTGTCGGGCCGAGCTCGCCGCGTACAAGGTCCCCGAGGAGTGGCACGTGGTGGAGGCCATGCCCCGCAACGCGATGAACAAGATCCTCAAGCGCGAGCTGCGGGACCGGCTCGAGGCCTGAGCCCGGCCCGTCAGTCCGTCAGTCCGCTAGCGCGTCAGTCCATCAACGCGGCGACGTGGCGGCGCAGGTCGTCGGCCCAGCCCACCGGGTCGGCCAGCGGCCAGCCCAGGTCGGGCAGGTCGAAGTGCTCGACCGAGCACACCCCGCGGTAGCCGAGCGCGTCGAGTCGGGCCAGCACGGCGGCGAAGTCCACCACCCCGTCGGGGTCGTCGACGTGCAGCTGGGTCCGGCCCGGCGCGCCCTGGCGCAGCTGCACGTGGTCGGCCCACTGGAGCAGCTCGCACGGGTCCTCGCCCCAGTCGGCCACGTGCCCGGTGTCGATCAGGAACCGCAGCCCCGGCACCTCGGCCGCCATCGCCCGCACCGTCTCGAGCGAGTGCACGCACGCGCCCGCCCAGGGCTCGAGCAGGGCACCGGGCGAGGCCCGGAACCGCGCCACGGTCTGCTCCCAGCGACCCTCGCCGGCGGCCGGGGCGGGCGTCGCGCACCATCCCGGGGCCGGACGGGGGAAGGCGGTGGGGCACCCCACCGGCAGCACGAGGGTCGCCGGATCGACGTCGACCGCGACGTCGATGTGCTCGAACCCGAGGGCCCGGGCCCGCTCGGCCGCGGCTGCGCCCCGGTCGGGCCAGAACGCGACGTCGACGACACCGAGCGAGTAGCGGCCCACGGGCGTCGCCGACCGGGCTCAGCCGCCCGGGCGCTCCATGCCGCCCGGCATCACCATGCCGACCTGCTGGAGGTGCTGGCCCAGGATCACGTCGAAGTTGTCGGCGAGCTCCTGGGGGGTGAACCCGCCCTCCTGCCACATGAACGCGATCTGCTTGGGGTGCTGGAACAGCGTGAACGCGTAGTCGCTGCGGCCGAGGATCTGGCCGTTCACGTGCCCGGCCCGCTCCGAGGCGAGGAAGGCGATGAGCGGGGCGTTGAGCGCCGGGTTCTGCTGGGGCGGCGGCTCGGCACCCGACCGCTCGAACAGCGCCGCCGTCATCCGGGTCGCCCCGGCCGGTGCCACCGCGTTGACGGTGATGCCGTAGCGGCCGAGCTCGAGCGCCCAGACGAAGGTCATCCCCATCAGGCCCGCCTTGGCCGCGCCGTAGTTCGTCTGACCGAAGTTGCCGCGCAGGCCGGCCGAGGAGGTGATGTTGATGATCCGGCCGTAGCCCTGGTCCTTCATGATCGGCGCCGCGTGGCGCGTGCAGTTGAACGAGCCCTTGAGGTGCACCGCGATGACGGCGTCGAAGTCCTGCTCGTCCATCTTCACGAGCGTGCGGTCGCGCACGATGCCGGCGTTGTTGACCAGGATGTCGATGGTGCCGAACGCGTCGACCGCGGTCTGCACGATGCGCTCGGCGCCGGCGAAGTCGGTGACCGAGTCGTAGTTCGGCACGGCCTGGCCACCGTGCGCCTCGATCTCGCGGCACACGCTCGCCGCCGGGTCCTCCTCGGTGCCGCGCCCGTCGAGGCTGACCCCGACGTCGTTGACGACGACCTTGGCCCCTTCGGCGGCCATGCACAGCGCGAACTCGCGGCCGATGCCCCGGCCCGAGCCGGTGACGACGGCGACGCGGCCGTCGAGCAGGCCCATCAGGCGACCGCCGCGGTCGCCGCGCCCACGAGCACCTCGACGCCGTCCTGGTTGGTGGCCTTGCACTCGAGGTCGACCAGCCGCTCGCCGCTCTCCTCACGCTTGCCCGTCACCACCGCCGTGAAGGTGAGGGTGTCGCCCGGCCAGACCTGCTTCGAGAACCGCACCTGGTAGCGGCGGAAGGCCTCGGGCCCGAACCAGTCCTTGACCACCCGGGCCATCAGGCCGGCGGTGAGCATGCCGTGGCCGAACACCGAGGGGTTCCCCACCGAGGTGGCGATGGTGTCGTCGTGGTGCATCGGGTTGAAGTCCCCGGAGGCGCCGGCGTAGCGCACGAAGTTCGTGCGGCTCAGCTTCTCGACGACGAGGGCGGGGGCCTCGTCGCCGACGGCGATGTCGTCGTAGGCAGGTGTGGTCATGGGGCGGGAGCGTATCGCGAACCCCGACGAAGATGACACGGGCGTCACCCGCCCTCCGGGCCCGGACCGGAACTACGGTGCCGACCGTGTCCACCCCCGCCGCCGTGCCG
Source organism: uncultured Actinomycetes bacterium (assembly GCA_903899845.1). Taxonomy (GTDB): domain Bacteria; phylum Actinomycetota; class Acidimicrobiia; order IMCC26256; family PALSA-555; genus CAIUKV01. Next base: position 18,803 of record CAIUKV010000138.1, on the reverse strand, counting down.
ACCCCGACCGTGCAGGGTCGGGCGCTCAACGTCCGGGGCCGGCGCACCCTCGCCCGCCTGCTCGAGGCCGGGGCCGCGGTGTTCGCCGAACGGGGCTACCACGCCACCCGGGTCGACGACGTCGTGGCCCGGGCCCGGACCTCCCACGGCAACTTCTACCTCTACTTCTCGGGCAAGGAGGACCTGTTCGAGACCCTGGCCCGGACGGTGGCCGACGCGATGACCGCCCTGGCCGACGAGTTCCCCCCGCTCGACCCTGGGCCCGACGGCCGCCGCGCGGTGCGGACCTGGCTCGCCCGCTTCCAGGCGCTCTACGCCGAGCACGGCGCCCTGCTGCGGGCCTGGACCGAGGCCGAGGTCTCCGACTCGGCGGTGGGGCGGCTCGGGGGTTCGCTCGCCGCGGCCTTCACCGACCGCCTCGCCACCCGGATCGCCCCCGCCGCGCCCGACCTCGACCCCCGGATCGCCGCCGTGGCCCTGGTCGCGCTGGTCGAGCGGTCCTGCTACTACGCCGCCACCGGGGTCACCCGGGCGGACCCCGACGCCCTGCTCGAGGCCGTCGCCGCGGCCGTCCACGCCGGCATCTGCGGCGGGATCGCACCTGATCCGGCCTGATCCGGCCCGATCCGGCTCGGGGCGACGCCCGCCGGACAGGAGGCCGTGTTAGCGTGTCGGCGTCAGCATCCACTGCATCCAGGGGGAATCCATGCGCCGCGTCGCGATCCTGCTGGTGGCGAGCCTCACGCTCGGCACCGGCCTCGTCACCGCCGCCTCGCCGGCCTTCGCCGCCAAGAAGACGGCGAAGATCACGAGCTGCAAGGCGGACAAGAATCTCAACGTCAACATCCAGAAGGCGTTCATCCCGTTCTTCGCCGGCCAGACCGCCGCCGAGCGCGTCGCCAACGTCAAGGACGGCACCAAGATCCTGGCGCCGGTCGAGGTCAGCACCAACGCGGCTCGGGCCTCCGGCCAGTCCACCGGCGTCACCGTTCCGGTCAAGGTCGTGGCGACCTGCGACGGCAAGACCGGAGCCACCTTCACCTACGACCTGGCCCTCAACCAGCCCGCCAGCGCGGTGAGCAGCCCGCCCGCCACCGGGGCCGGCCTGAACTTCAGCGGTGACGCCGTCCTCGTGAAGGGCAAGTGGCTCATCGACGCCCTCACCGTGTGCGACCTCATCGGCCGCAACCCCAACACGCCGACGGTCGGCCCGGACTGCATCAAGGCCGCCTCGAGTTGAGGCACGGTCCCGCCGCCCGCACACTGGCGGCCGTCGGGATCGGGATCGGGATCGTGGCCGGTGCCCTCGGGGCGCCGGCCACGATCGCGTCCGGGGCCACCGCGCCGGGGCGCTGCCCGGTCGGGGCCCGCCCCGCGATCGTCCAGGCCTACGCCGACGTGTTCGGCCGGTCCTCGGGCCTCGCCCTCGAGCAGCGGGCGAGCGCCCTCGACCGGGCCGACGAGCCCGCGGTCCGGGCCCTGCTCGAGCGCGCCGCCTCCGACCCCGCCACGGCCAGCACCACGGTGACCGTGGTCCGGGTCCGCTGCCCCCGCCCGGACCGGGCCCGGGTGGAGGCCGACCTCGTGCTCGCGGGGGTGGTGCTCCCCGACGTGCTCCCCACGGGCCGCGCCGTCCGCCGAGCCGGGGCGTGGAAGGTCGCGACCCCCACCTTCTGCGCCCGGATGACCCTCGAGGACCCGAGCCTGGCCGGGCGCTGCCCCTGAGCTTCCACGCCCGCACCGGCGGGCGGGCCGCTCAGAGCTCGCCGTGGACGGCCGGGAGCAGCTTCTCGGAGAGGTCGCCCATCTCCTCACGGGTGCCGCTCAGGACCACGCGGCCCTTGGCCAGCACCACCACCTGGTCGGCGAGCGTCAGGGCCTGGTGGACGTGCTGCTCGACGATCATCAGCGAGCAGCCCGAGTCCCGGATGGTGCCGAGGGTCTCGTAGACCTCGTCGATGATCACCGGGGCGAGGCCGAGCGACAGCTCGTCGGTGATGAGGAGCTTCGGCCCCCGCACCAGCACCCGGGCCAGCGAGAGCATGCGCTGCTCGCCCCCCGAGAGGGTGCCGGCCAACTGGCGGCGGCGCTCCCCCATCCGGGGGAACAGCTCGTAGGCCTGCTCGAGCTTCGCCTTGGTGCCCCGCCGCCCGAACACCTCGCGGAAGGTCAGGACGAGGTTGTCCTCGACGGTGAGCGAGGCGAACACGGAGCGGCCCTCGGGCGCGTGGACGACCCCCTGCTGGGCGAGCCGGTAGGCCCGCTGCCCGGTGACGTCGGTGCCGTCGAAGTACAGGTGCCCCGCAGTCGGGACGATCAGCCCCGAGGCCACCCGGACCACGGTGGTCTTGCCCGAGCCGTTGGCCCCGAGCAGGGCGAGCACCGAGCGGGGCGGGATCTGCAGGTCGACCCCGAACAGCGACCGGAACGGCCCGTAGCCCGCGTACACATCGCGCAGCTCGAGCAGCAGCGGCTCGGCGGCCGGGGCGGCCGACGGCTCGGTGACGGTCATTCGCTGCTCCCCAGGTAGGCCTTGCGCACGGCGTCGTCGCTGAACACCTCGTCGGTGGGGCCCGACGCGATCAGCGTGCCGAAGTCGAGCACGTAGAGCCGGCTCACCAGGCTGCGCACCATCTCGACGTCGTGCTCGACCAGGAGCACCGCGAACTCGTGCTCCTCCTGGACCTTGGCCAGACGGGCGGCGAACGCCGCGGTCTCGCGGACGTCGAGGCCCGACGACGGCTCGTCGAGCAGCAGCAGCGTGGGCTCGGTCATCAGCGCCCGGCCCAGCTCGACCAGTCGCCCCCGGCCCAGGCTGAGCATCTCGGCCGGCTTGTCCGCCTCGGCGCCGAGGCGGAGCAGGTCGAGCATGGCGTCGGCGCGGGCGCGCTCCTCGGCGGTGGGCTTGGACCGGTTCAGCAGGTCCTTCCAGAGCCGGCCCTCGTTGCGGTGGGCCCGGTCGGCGACGATGAAGTGGTCGCGCACCGACATGCCGGCGAAGAGCTCGAGGCGCTGGAAGGTGCGGCCGAAGCCCATGCGGGCCCGCTGGTACACGGGCAGGCCGGTGACGTCGCGCCCGGCGAAGGTGACGGTGCCCTCCTCGGGCCGCAGGATGCCGAGCAGGCAGTTGAAGAACGTGGTCTTGCCCGCGCCGTTCGGACCGATCAGGCCCACGAACTCGCCCGGGGCAACCTGGAGGTCGACCCCGTGGAGGGCGGTGATCCCGGCGAAGCGCTTGGTGACGCCGCGGGCGTCGAGGATGGGCGGACGGGCGCCGGTGGCGTCGGACGGCGGCGTCGGGGTGGGTGCGGTGGTCACGACGGCGCACCTCCGGACGGCGCCGGCGTGGCGTCGGACAGCTCGGGCAGGGCCTCGGGGAGGCCGTCCTCGGCCAGGGGGACCCCCGGCGCGACGTCGACCTCGCCGATCACCAGCTCGTTGATCGCGCCCTGGACCTGGCCCATCCACTGGCTCACCACGATCGCCGCGACCAGGGCCATCAGGTACAGCGGCCACAGGAACGGTGGCTCCCAGCCGTCGGACGCCCAGTAGCACAGGAAGGTCCCGAGCACGATCCAGATGGTCGGGGCCCGGCCGGCCCGCCAGGTGACCGGCGGGAGGCGGAAGTCGAGGACCCGCGCCACCTGCTCGACCTGCACCGGCAGCATGAAGAACGCCGCGACGCCGAAGCCGCACACGGCCCCGAGGAGCGCGCCCAGCCAGGTGGGGGCGTCGATCCACACCCAGGACTCGGGGGGCCCGAAGGCACCCGGCTCGGCGGCGGGCCCCGTGAGGTACCACCCCACGAGCAACCCGACGGCGGCGCCGCCGAGGAGCACCCACCAGCCCCAGCGGTATCCGCCCTGGGCGACCAGGCGGCGGTGCGTCCATCCGATCCAGGCCAGGGCGAACACCACGCTCGGCACCACGCACACCGCGATCAGCCACACCGGTGCGCCGTCGGGACCGCCCAGGATGCGGCGGACGACGATCGCGAGCACCAGGACGACCGGCCCGGCCAGGGCCGGGAGGACGACCCGGGCCCCCGGGAGGTAGCCCGCCGGCAGCGGGCCGGTGGCCAGCATCTCGGCGGTGCGCACCTTGAGCAGCGCCGCCTTGCGGCGCTCGAGGATGCTGGTGCGGGTCCGGAACTCGACGATGCCCTCGGGGTGGCGGGCGTAGGTGATGGCACCGAACCCGAAACCGATGAGGGCGATGGTGGCCTCCATGCCGAGATAGTCGGACAGGAGCCACTGGAACAGCACGAAGCTGATCGCGGCGTTCACCGCCCCGTCGACCGTGCGGCTGCCGAGCGACACCACGAGCACGACCCAGGCCACGCCGAACAGGGCCTGGTACTCCTGGGTCTGGAAGTCGACCACGCCCGAGTTCATGGCGAAGATCCCGCCCGCGAGCCCGGCGATGCCGGCCGACAGGGCGAAGAGCAGCACCCGCTGGCGGGTGCCGTTGATCCCGATCGACGCCGCCGCGGTCTCGCTGCCGCGCAACGCGGCGAAGTAGCGCCCGGTGGTCCCCGACCGCACGAAGATCACCAGGAAGCCGACCACCGCGAAGCAGGCGAACACGAACAGGAAGTAGCGCTGGTCGCGACCGAGGAACGCGGTGCCCTCGAGGAACCCGGGGCGGGGCACCGTCATGCCGTTGGGGCCACCCGCAACGGCGTCGTTCGAGAAGACGATGTTCTGGGCCATGAGCGCGAACGCCAGCGTCGCCAGGGTGAGGAAGATCCCCCCGAGGCGGAGGGCCGGAATGGCGAGCAGCGCCCCCACGAGGACGGCGAGCGCCACGCCGATCAGCAGGGCGAGCAGGACGGGGACGCCGTTCTCGGTCGCGAGGTTGGCCGTGGCGTAGCCCCCGATCCCGGCAAAGGCGGCCTGGCCGAGCGAGATCTGCCCCCCGAGGCCGGTGAAGACGGTGACCGAGAGAAACGCGATCGCCAGCGCGAACGCGTCGGTGAACCGGAACACCCAGACGTCGGACATCCCGAAGCACACGGCGGCCAGGAACAACGCGATCACGACGTAGAAGGCGACGCGCGACGCCTTGGCCAGCGAGCGGTCCTTGTACTCGTGGGCCATGGCCGGCGGGGGCGGATCCACCCCCGACAGCGGGTCGGTGACGTCGCGGCGGCCCTTGAACGCGGGGAGCAGGATGAGCAGCAGGAACAGCGCGACGAAGGGGAGCGCCGGGCGCACGCCGGTCTGGATGTTCTGGGGCCAGTCGAACTCGTAGCTGAAGCCGATGATCGCCCGCTGCCCCACCCCGAGGATGGCGGCGCCGATCAGGGCGAGCGGGATGCTGGTGAGCCGACCGAACGCCGCCGCCGACACCGCGGCCACGAGCAGCAGGGTGTACGGGATCGCGTCGATCGATCCGATGTCGGGGGCGAGGAGCACCCCGGCGAGGCCGGCGAGGAAGCTCGACAGCATCCAGGCGGCCATGCTGACCCGCTCGCTGTTGACCCCGGCGAGCTCGACCATGCGGAAGCTCTCCACGATGGCCCGCATCTGCAGGCCCAGGGCGGTGTAGCGGAACAGCACCGCGAACCCGGCGACCGCGGCGACCGTCACGACCACGACGGTCATGCGATCGGCCGAGATGACGTAGTCGCCGATCTGGAACACCCCGTCGGACCCGGCCAGGTCGGTCATGCCGATGAGCCCGGCGACGCTCGGTGGGTTGAACTGGGGCTTCACCCCCGTCAGCACCGCCTTGACGATCTCCGGCAGCGCGACGAACAGGCCGAGCGACGAGACCAGCTTCACGACCCACGACGAGTTCCGCATGTAGCGGAACAGGGCCCGGTCGAGCAGCAGCCCGAACAACGGGGCGACCAGGAACACCGAGACGACGAGCGCCAGCCAGCGGGGCTGGCCGGCCTCGACCATCTCGTACATGATCGCCGCCGACATGAACGCCTGCGCGCCGAACGCGAGGTTGAACACCCCCGACGTCTTGTAGGTGAGGACGAGCCCGATCGCGACGAGCCCGTAGATGCACCCGACGGGGAAGCCCTCGATGAAGTACTGGACCCAGTCGCTGAACGCCATCGCCGCGGCCTAGGCGCCCGAGCCGGGCCGGGGCGCCCCTCCGGAGAGGGGCGCCCGACGGCCAGGCGTCACTTCACCTCCGCCGCACCGGGCGCGAGGTACGTGACCTCGGTGAGCGACGCCGGCCAGGGGTTCTCCTTGATGCACACGAAGGGCTTGCCCGGCTGGCCGTACACGGTCTCGAACTTGCCGTTCTTGACCTGCACGAAGGCGCTGCACCCGGTGTCGTTGGCCGGGGTCGGCCCGTGGGCGGTGGTCCAGTCGATCGGGGCCCGGGTGCCGTCGGCGGTCCAGGACTTGATCTTGTTGATCTGGTCGATCACCGACTTCTGGGTGAAGTCCTTGCCCGAGAGCTTGATCCCCTCGTTGAGGAGCATCGCGTTCTGCCACCCGACCAGCAGGTGCTCGCTCAGGGCGTACTTCCGCTTCTTCGCCTCGGCGATGAAGGTCTTCATCCCCGGCGAGTACTGGGCCTGGTCGAACGGCAGGAAGCTCACGGCGAAGGTGAAGTTCTCGAGCTCCGGGCCGAGCTGCTGGAGCACCTCCTCGCGGTACCCCTCGGGGGCGTACCACTTCACGTTGGGGAGGCCCGCCTGCTTGAGCGCCTTGTTGAAGTTGATCGCCCCGTTGAGGTCCATGCACGGGGCCACGAACCCGACGCCGCGGTCCTTGATCTCCTTGACCCCGGCCGAGATGTCATTGGCCGAGAACCCGAACGAGAGGCTCCGGTCGTTGAGGACGCTCGGGGGCCCGTACCGGGCGAAGGTCGACTCGATCGCCTTCGAGCAGTCGGCCGACTGCGGGGAGGACCCGTACGCGAGCGAGGCTGCGGCCTTCGCCCCCTCCTTCTGGGCGACGAAGACCGGGGCCCAGTTGACACAGCCGGCGCCGAAGCACAGCCACGAGCCCTTGTCGCCGAAGAGGTTCGGTCCGAGGGCCCACTCGGACTGGATGGTCCACCCGAACGTGGGCACGCCCTTGTCGACCAGGTACTGCGCCCCGGCGAACGTCTGGGTGGCCATGATCACCGCGAAGACGTCCTTCTCCTCCACCAGCGACCGGGTGTTGATCAGGTTCTTCGAGTCCCGGGTCTGGTCGTCGAGGACGGCGACCATCTTGTACTTCTTGCCGAAGATGCCGCCCTTCTTGTTGACGTAGTCGAAGTACATCTCGGCGCCCTCGGCGACCTGGTCGTACGGAGCGCCGGTCGGGTTGGTCTTGCCGACCACCGCACCGACCTTGATCTCCTTGGCGGTCACCCCGGGGACCTTGCCCGACTGGGCCCCGGCCGGCGTGATCAGCCCCGTCATCGAGACCGCCGCGGCGACCGCGACCACGAGGGCCAGGCCCCGCTTCGTCTGCGTCCCTGTGCGCATCGCTACCCCCCAGTGCTCGTGCACGACTGTTCTCACCCGAACGTTCCCAACCGACCACCCCGGGCCCGGCGGTCTCCCGCCGCGACCGGTGTCGGACCCGGTTCCCCCGGTGAATCCGGGACGGATCCCGACCGGTGAGGCGTGACACTAGCGAACCGGGTCCCGGCGCGCACGTCAGCGGGCGGGATGGATCGCGCCTCCCGATCGGTTGTCGCCCTGGTCCGTCCCTCCGACACCGAACCCCCGGAGTGCACCGTGGAGCACCGCGCCCGTCCCCTCCCCGCCGACCGTCGGTCCGCGCCGAGGCGCCGCCTCGCCCTCGTCGTCGTCGCCGGGCTGGCGGTCACCCTGGTCGTCGGCCTCGCCGCGCCGGCCGGGGCCCGGGACCGCTCGGCCCCCGCCTACGCCGCGCCCGGCCCCTACGCGGCCGGGGTGACCACCCTGGACCTGCCCGACCGGAAGGTCGAGGTGTGGTACCCGGCGCCGAAGCGGGCGGTGGCCAAGGCGACGCCCGACCGGTTCGACGTCGTCCCCAAGGCGCCGGCCGGGATACGCGCCTTCCTCCCCGCGGGCGCGACCGCCACCTACGAGACCGACGCCTACCGCGACGTCCCGGCCGCGACCCGCAAGGGCGCCTTCCCGCTCGTGCTCATGGCCCACGGCTTCTCCGGCTACCGGGAGCAACTGGCCTACCTGGGCGCCCATCTCGCGTCGTGGGGCTTCGTCGTCGCGTCGCCCGACGTCACCGAGCGCGGCCTCGCCGCGGCTCTGGGCAGCCCGCCGGCGACCCCGGTCGACGACGTCGTGACCATGCGCAACACCGAGGCGCTCCTGCGGGCCGAGAACGACCGGAAGGGCGGGCCGCTGCGGGGCCGCGTCCGGGCCGACGGCGTCGCGATCACGGGTCACTCGGCGGGTGGGGGCACGGCCCTGCGCTTCGGCGCCGAGCCCGGCGTGGTCACGGCCATCCCGATCTCGGCCAGCGGCGTCAGCTCCGCCACCGGCGCGACCCTGACCTTCCCCCCCGTCCCGGTGCTGTTCGTGACCGGCGCGGCCGAGCAGATCGTGCCCCTCGCGAGCGTGCAGCAGGGCTTCGCCGCCGCCCGGCCCCCGGCCCGGCTCGTGGTGATCGACGACGCCGGCCACGCCGACATCGGCGGGGTCTGCCCGGTCGGCGGGGCCGGGGGGCTGGTCGGCGTCGCCCGGTCCGCCGGCCTCCCGGTGCCCGACAACCTCGCCCGCCTCGCCACCGACGGCTGCACCACCCCGGCGACCGACCCGGACCCGTCCTGGGGGCCGGTCGAGCACGCGGTCACCGCGCAGCTGCGCGCGGCCTTCGGGATCGACAAGAAGCCGGTCGGGCTCGACCAGGCGACCATGGACCGGTTCGCGCCCGTGGGCGTCCGGATCCAGGAGCGCCGGTAGGCCTGGGGACGCCCGTGTCCTGGCTCCTCCTCGGCGTCGGCGGGCTGACCCTCGCCCTCGGGATCAACGTCCTGGCCCCGTCCCGCTCGCTGCCGGGGCTGGCGATCGGGTTCGTGGCCGAGTGGCTGGTCGCCGAGCTGGCCCAGTGGACGGTGCTCGTCCTGGGCGGCGCCGTGGGGGTCCTCGTCCTCGCCGGGGGGCTCGACCACCCGGCGGGCGTGATCGGGCTCGGCCTCGCCGGGCTCGGCGTGGTCCTGCTCGGGGTGGAGACGGCCCTGGCCGCCCGGAGCGGTCCGGCGGTCCGACGGGCGATGGTCGCCGCGGGCTTCGCCGCCCCCACCCCCGACCGGGGCCGCTGGCGCCGCCTGCTGGTCCCGTTCTGGCTGGCCGACCGGCGGGTCGAGCGGGTCGCCGACCTGCGCTACGCCCCCGGCGCCGACCGCCGTCACCTCTGCGACGTGTACCGGCCCCGGGGCGGCTGCACCGGGGCGCCCGTCCTCCTGCAGATCCACGGCGGTGGCTGGGTGATCGGCGACAAGCGCCAGCAGGGTCGACCGCTCATGAACCGGATGGCCGCCGCCGGGTGGGTGTGCGTGGCGATCAACTACCGGCTGGCCCCGAAGGCGCACTTCCCCGACCCACTGGTCGACGTCAAGGCGGCCCTGGCCTGGATCCGGGCCCACATCGCCGAGCTCGGCGGCGACCCCACCCGGGTGGTGGTCACCGGCGGGTCGGCGGGCGGGCACCTCGCGGCCCTCGCAGCGCTGACGGCCGGGGAGCCCGGGCTCCAGCCCGAGTTCGAGGACGCCGACACCTCGGTGCTGGCTGCCGTGCCGGTGTACCCACCGACCGACCTCGTCGCCCTGCTCACCGTCCGCGGTCGGCGGGCCCAGCGCTGGGCCGACCGCCTGAGCACGTGGGTGTTCGGCGTCGCGCCCGACCGCGACCCCGGACCGCTGCGCGACTGGTCGCCGATCGAGCGGGTCGGGGCCCGACGGGTCCCGTTCCTCGTGGTCCAGGGCTCGGCCGACAACCTCGTGCCCGTGGCCCAGACCCGGGCGTTCGTCGACCGGCTCCGGGCCACCCCCGGACCCCCGGTGGTGTACCTGGAGCTGCCCGGGGCTCCCCACGCGTTCGAGATCTTCCACTCGATCCGCTCGGAAGCCGCGGTCAGCGCGATCCACCAGTTCTGCGCGAGCATCGCCGCGCAGCCCGCCGGCGACCCGGCCGACCCCGGCTGAGGCCGGATCGAGGCCGGGTCGAGGCCGGATCGAGCCCGGGCCCGGAACCCGTCAGTCCTCGGCCGTGGGGCGGCGCCGGGCGGCCTTCCGGCGCGCCTGGTGGGCCTTGGCGTCGAGTCGGCGGGACACCGCGGCGCCCGAGGGCCGGGTCGGTCGCCGGGGCGGGGTGACCGCGAGGCCGGCGGCGAGCCGGGCGGCGAGCCGCTCGAGCGCCAGGGCCCGGTTGCGGGCCTGGGACCGTGAGTCGGCGGCGACCGCCCGCACCACCGGGCCGAGGCGCTCGAGGAGGCGGGCCCGCTGGCGGGGTCCGAGAGCGGCCGAGTCGGCCACCGAGAAGCGGACCTCCACCCGGGTGTCGGCGGTGTTGGCGTGCTGCCCGCCCGGTCCGCCCGACCGACTGACCCGCCACTCGAGCTCGGCGAGCGGGATACGACAGGTCGGCGTCACCCGGAGGACCCCACCCGGACCGGCGCCCGTGCCCATGGGCCCGACCGTAGTGGACCGGGGCGGGGCAAGGGCCGGGGGCGCCGTTTCGCGCCCTGCGGAATGCGAGTAGCATGCGCGCTCAGCGGCCCGCCCGGATCGCCGGCCGGCCGGAACCACGCAACGCGCACCACCCAACGCACCACCCAACGCACCACACAACCGGAGCCAACGGAACACCGAGGGGGTACCCGTGGGTCAGCAGTCGTCCCGCCGTGCAGGTCGTGGTCGGAGCCGAGTGATCGCCGCGGTGGCCGCCGCCGCGGTCGCCGCCGCCACGCTCGCCGCCGTCGCCGCACCCGCCGGTGCCGCGACCCCGAAGCCGGGCGGTGAGGTCCGCTTCGGCCTCGAGGCCGAGACGACCGGGGGCTACTGCCTGAGCCAGGCCAACCTCGCGATCTCGGGCATCCAGGTCGTCGCCGCGATCTACGACACGCTCACCGCCCCCAACACCAAGGGTGAGTACGTGCCGAACCTGGCCGAGTCGGTCACCCCGAACGCCACGTTCAACGAGTGGACGATCAAGGCCCGCCCCGGCATCACCTTCCACGACGGCACGCCGTTCAACGCCGACGCGATCGTCGCCAACATCGAGGCCTGGCGCAAGGGCCTGCTGTTCCAGTTCGTGTTCAGCAACATCGCCAGCGTCAGCAAGGTCGACGACGCAACCGTCAAGGTCACGACCAAGGTGCCGTGGGCGGCGTTCCCGGCCTACCTGTACCTCGTCGGTCGCGCCGGGATCATGGCCCCGGCCCAGATCAACAACCCGGGCACCTGCGCGACCAACCTGATCGGCACCGGTCCGTTCAAGCTCGAGACGTGGAAGACCAACGAGTCCTTCGTGGCGGTGAAGAACGCCAACTACTGGAAGAAGGACGCCAAGGGCACCAAGTTGCCCTACCTCGACAAGATCACGTTCGTGCCGATCCCCGACACGCCGTCCCGTCAGAACCAGCTCGAGGGCGGCCAGCTGACGCTGATGCACACCTCGGCGGCCGACGCGATCGACAGCCTCGGTGGCGTGTCCGGGGTTCAACTCACCACCGAGCCCCCGGGCAACCGTGACGTCCGGTACTACCTGCTCAACACGGCGAAGGCGCCGTTCAACAGCCCGGACGCCCGCCTCGCCCTGGCCCACGCGCTCAACATCAAGAAGATCAACCAGATCCGCAACAAGGGCCTGTTCGACGTGGCCAACAGCATCATCGACTCGAAGGGCCAGGGCTACCTCAAGAAGTCCGGCCTGCCCACCTACGACCTCAAGAAGGCCAAGGAGCTGGTCGCCAAGGTCAAGGCGGCCAACGGCGGCGCCTTCGACGTCAGCTTCCTGACCACCAACGACTCGGGCAGCCTGGCCGAGGCCCAGCTGCTCGTGGAGCAGGCCAAGGCGGCGGGCATCAACGCCACCCTCGCCCAGGTCGACCAGAGCTCCCTGATCAACGAGGCGCTGGCCGGCAAGTTCTCGGTGCTGCTGTGGCGCAACTTCCACAGCGACCCCGCCTACGGCGACGCCGGCAACTACGTCTGGTTCTCGAAGGGCTCCCCCGTGAACTTCGGCAAGATCGACGACGCCACCGTGCAGGCGTCGCTCGACGCCGGCCGGGCCGCCCTCACCACCGCCGACGGGAAGGCCGCCTACGAGGACTTCAACAAGGCGATGATGGGCTCGCCGTGGCTGATCCCGGCCTGGTTCGTGGACTGGACCATCGCCTCGAAGGGCATGGGCGGGATCCTCGGGGCGCCACTGCCCGACGGATCGAAGCCCCTGTACCTGTACGGGCGCATCCCCGTCGACGGGCTCTACCTCACCAAGAAGTAGGCGGCTCGCCCGACGGCGGAGCACGATCCGGGGGGATTCGGGGTGGCAGCGCTCCGGCTGATCGCGCGGCGTTTCCTGCAACTGGCGATCGTCCTGTTGCTGGTCACGTTCTTCACGTTCAGCCTGGTGCGTCTGCTCCCCGGAGACCCGGCCAAGACGATCATCCCGTTCGGCAGCGACCAGCAGCGGGCCGCGCTCGCGAAGGACCTCGGCCTCGACAAGCCGTTCCTGCAGCAGTACGTCAACTACCTCGGCATCCCCGTGATCAAGAGCGAGGGGACCACGGGACTGCTGCAGGGCAACCTGGGCCGGAAGTACGCGACCAACCAGCCGGTGGGTGAGCTGATCAAGCAGTCGCTGCCGGTGTCGATCCAACTGGTGATCTACGCCCAGCTGGTGGCGCTGGCCCTCGCGATCCCCCTCGGCGTGCTCACCGCCTATCGGGCGGGCACCCGGACGGACCGGGCCGTCAACACCACGGCGTTCGGGTTCCTGGCGCTCCCCAACTTCGTGCTCGCGCTCCTGCTCTCGTACGTCATCGGTGCCCGCCTCAAGTGGCTCCCGACCGCGGGCTACGAGCCGGGCTGGCTCGACCCGCTCTTCGACTCGGCACGCACCCCGAGCGTGGAGCACCTCAAGTACATGGTGCTGCCGGTCATCGCGCTGGCGGTCGGTCAGGTCGCGATCTACATGCGGCTCCTGCGCAGCGACATGATCGCGACGCTCCAGGAGAACTTCATCACCATGGCCAAGGCGAAGGGGGTCCCGAACCGTCGGATCCTGTTCCGACACGCGCTCCGCCCCTCGAGCCTCACGCTGCTCACGGTGGCCGGCCTCAACGTCGGCACGCTCATCGGTGGCGCCATCGTGGTCGAGGTCATCTTCGGGATCCCGGGCATGGGGACCCAGATCGCGACCGCGATCGCGGCCCGCGAGTACGTGGAGCTCCAGAGCTACATCTTCGTGCTGGCCTTCATCTTCGTGCTGATCAACTTCGCCGTGGACTTCTGCTACATCCTGCTCGACCCGAGGATCCGCCGTGCCCGAGCCGACGCCTGACGCCGTCCCCCCCGTCGGTGCCGACGGGAACCGGGACCTCGACCGCTACGCCGAGGGATCCCTCGAGCCGGGCCTCGTCGTCGCGCAGGCCAACCTCTACGTCTCCGCGGTCGAGAGCGGGGGCGAAGGCCGCCGTCGTGTCGGGCGCGGGCTGGGCGTGGGCGCCTGGCTCGCGATCGGCTGGCTGGCGTTCATCGTGATCGTCGCCGTCCTCGCCCAGCTCGGCGTGCTCCCGCTCAAGGACCCCAACCGGTCCTACGTCGCCTGCGCCCGGCGCGGCCCGTTCTCGACCGACGGCACCGCGTCCGGGTTCCTGCTCGGGTGCGACAGCAACGGCCGCGACATGATCGCCCGGCTCGCGTACGGCAGCTGGTCGTCGCTGATCGTCGCCACCGGCGCCGTGCTGTTCGGGCTGGTGTTCGGTGGCACGTTCGGGCTGATCGCCGGCTACTTCGGCCGGCGGACCGACGCCGTGATCACCTCGCTGTTCAACGTGTTCCTGGCCATCCCTGCGGTGGTGCTCGCCCTCGCCCTCGTGGCCTTCCTCGCCGGGGCCGCGGCGTCCACCGGGCAGAGCTCGGTCGACCCGAAGCTGATCCTCATCCTGGCCATCGGCATCGTGTCGATCCCCCTGCTCGGGCGGATCACCCGGGCCTCCGCCCTCTCCTGGTCCCAACGCGAGTTCGTGCTCGCCGCCCGGGCCCAGGGCGCCAAGCCGGTGCGGATCATGCTCCGCGAGGTCCTGCCCAACGTGCTGCCCGCCATGTTCTCGATCGCGCTGCTCGGCATCGCGGTCGCGATCGTCGCCGAAGGCACCCTGAGCATCCTCGGGGTCGGCGTCCGGCCCCCCACCCCGTCGTGGGGCAACATCATCGGCCTCGACCGCGGTCGGCTCAAGGAGTCGCCCCACATCATCTTCCTCCCCGCCCTGATGATCTTCTTCACCGTGCTCAGCCTGAACTTCCTCGGTGACGTCGTCCGGGCCCGCCTCGACGTCCGGGAGAGCGCCGTATGACCGTGCCCGTCGCCGAGCCCACTGCCGAACCGGCACCGGGCGCGCCGCTGCTCGAGGTGACCGACCTCACGACCCACTTCGAGACGCCGGGTGGGATCGTCCGGGCCGTCGACGGCGTGTCGCTCACGCTCGAGCGGGGCAAGACCCTCGGCATCGTGGGCGAGTCGGGGTCGGGCAAGACCGTGCTGTCGCGCTCGATCATGGGCCTGCTGCCCAAGCGGGGCACGATCCGCGGCGGGTCGGTGCGCTTCGACGGCGTCGAGCTCATGACCCGGTCGCCGAAGGAGATGCGCGACTTCTGGGGCGCCCGGATGGCGATGATCTTCCAGGACCCCATGACGTCGCTGAACCCGGTGATGAAGATCGGCAAGCAGATCACCGAGTCGATCCGCCACCACCTCGACGTCGACCGGGACTACGCCACCGAGCTGGCCGTGACCCTGCTGCGCTCGGTCCGCATCCCCGAGCCCGAGCGGCGCCTGCGCGACTACCCCCACCAGCTCTCGGGCGGCATGCGCCAGCGGGTGTGCATCGCCGTGGCCATGGCCTGCGGACCGGCGCTCCTCTTCGCCGACGAGCCCACCACCGCACTCGACGTGACCGTGCAGGCCCAGGTGCTCGACCTCATGGCCGCCCAGCAGCGCGAGCGGTTCATGGCCATCGTGCTGATCACCCACGACCTCGGCGTCGTGGCCGGTCGGGCCGACGAGATCGCGGTGATGTACGCCGGTCGGATCGTGGAGAAGGCGCCCACCTCGGTGCTGTTCACCCAGACCCGGATGCCCTACACCAAGGCGCTGCTCTCCTCGATCCCCAAGCTCGAGCACCCGTCGCACTCCCGACTCGCCACCATCCCGGGCCGCCCGCCCAACCTCGTGGCGCCGCCGGCGGGCTGCAAGTTCGCCCCGCGCTGCGCGCAGGCCCAGCCCCGCTGCCTCGAGGAGGACCCGCCGCTGGTCCCCGGGTCCGCACCCGGCCACGAGTACCGGTGCTGGTTCCCGGTCGGGACCCCCGAGGGCGACGACGCCCTGGCCCGGAACCGGGCCGCCGGCAAGACCGCCGGGACCACCGCCGGGGGGGCCGCCTGATGGCCGGGCGCGGCACCGCCCATCTGCGCAGCCCCGACGCGTCGCTGCTGCGGGTCGAGCACCTGGTGGTGGAGTTCCCGGTCGGGCGCACCGGACTGGTCGTCAACGCGGTGTCCGACGTGTCGCTCGACATCCTCGAGGGCGAGACCCTCGGCATCGTCGGCGAGTCCGGCTGCGGCAAGTCGACCACCGGGCGGGCGGTCATGCAGCTCCCCCCGCCCAAGTCGGGGACCGTCGTCTACGACGGCGTGGAGCTGACCGCCCTCAAGGGCGAGGCGCTGCGGGCCACCCGGCCCCGCCTGCAGATGATCTTCCAGGACCCCATCTCGTCGCTCAACCCCCGCCGCACGGTGCGCGACATCGTGCGCGAGGGGCTCGACATCTGGGGCATCGGCGACAAGGCCGCGCGCGACGCCAAGGTCGACGAGGTGCTCGAGGCGGTCGGCATCGACCCCGCGAACGCCGGACGACGACCCCACGAGTTCTCCGGCGGCCAGTGCCAGCGGATCTCGATCGCCCGGGCGGTGGTGACCGAGCCCAGGCTGATCATCTGCGACGAGCCGGTGTCGGCGCTCGACGTGTCCGTGCAGGCCCAGATCCTCAACCTGCTCGAGGACATGAAGGCCCGCTACGGCCTCACCCTCGTCTTCATCGCCCACGACCTCGCCGTGGTCAAGAACGTCAGCGACCGGGTGATGGTGATGTACCTCGGCAAGGTCTGCGAGGTGGCCGCCCCCGACGCCCTCTACGCCTCACCCGCGCATCCGTACACCGCTGCGCTCCTCGCGGCGATCCCCGTCCCCGACCCGGGCGTGCGGCCCGACACCAGCCGGGTGCTCGGCGGCGAGATCCCCTCCCCCATGGCCCCGCCCAGCGGCTGCCGGTTCCGGACCCGCTGCCCCCGGGCCGAGGAGCGCTGCGCCACCGAGGAGCCCGAGCTGCGGGCGGTCGCCGACGGTCAGTACGTGGCCTGCCACTTCCCGCTCACCCCGGGCGAGACGATCGACTTCGGCCCCCGCGCCGGCTGAGCCGAGCCGGGCTCCGCTCAGCCCGGCTCGTCGGACCCCACGGTGCTCGCCGGGCTCCGCTCCGCTCAGCCCGGCTCGCACATGTCCGCAGGGCGGATGATCTCGTCGTACTGGGCCTCGGTGAGCAGGCCGAGGGCCGCGGCGGCCTCCTTGGCCTTCAGGCCGTTCTGGTGCGCGTGCTTGGCGATCTTGGCCGCGTTGTCGTAGCCGATCGACTCGTTGAGTCCGGTCACCAGCATCAGCGAGTTGTCGACGTACTCGGCGATGCGGGCCCGGTCGGCCTGCACCCCCTCGATCGCGAACTCGCGGAAGTTCCGGCACGAGTCGGTGAGCAGGTCCACCGAGTGCAGGAAGTTGAAGACCATCACCGGCTTGAACACGTTGAGCTCGAAGTTGCCCTGCGATCCGGCGATGCCGATGGTGGCGTCGTTGCCGAGCACCTGCACGCACACCATGGTGAGCGCTTCGCTCTGGGTCGGGTTGACCTTGCCCGGCATGATCGACGACCCCGGCTCGTTCTCGGGGAGGATCAGCTCCCCGAGGCCGGCCCGGGGCCCCGAGGCCAGCCAGCGGATGTCGTTGGCGATCTTCATGAGCGCGGTCGCCAGGGTCTTGATCGCCCCGTGCGCGAACACCAGCGCGTCGTGGGCGGCCAGCGCCGCGAACTTGTTCGGCGCCGAGACGAAGGGCAGGCCCGTGAGCTCGGCGATCCGGGCGGCGCACCGCTCGGCGAACTCGGGGTGGGTGTTGATGCCGGTGCCGACGGCGGTGCCGCCGATGGCGAGCTCGTACAGTCCGGGGAGCACCTGGTCGATGCGGCCCAGGCCGTCGTCGAGCTGGGCGACGTAGCCGCCGAACTCCTGCCCGAGGGTGAGGGGCACCGCGTCCTGGAGGTGGGTCCGGCCGATCTTGACGATGTCGGCGAACTCGGCGGACTTGGCTGCGAGGGCGTCGCGCAGGGCCCGCACCGACGGCACCAGACGGTGGACGACCTCCTCCACCGCGGCGATGTGCATCGCGGTCGGGAAGGTGTCGTTCGACGACTGCGACCGGTTCACGTGGTCGTTCGGGTGGATGGGGTCCTTCGACCCGCGCTCACCACCGGCCAGCTCGATCGCCCGGTTGGAGATCACCTCGTTGACGTTCATGTTGGTCTGGGTGCCCGAGCCGGTCTGCCACACGAACAGCGGGAACTCGTCGTCGTGGCGCCGGTCGAGGATCTCGTCGGCGGCCCGGACGATGAGGTCGCACTGCTCCTCGGTCAGCTTGCCGAGGTCGCGGTTGACCAGCGCAGCGGCCTTCTTGAGGATCGCCATGCCCCGGATCACCGCGTCGGGCATGCGGTCGTCCCCGATCGAGAAGTGGTGCAGCGAGCGCTGCGTCTGCGCCCCCCAGTAGCGGTGCTGGGCGACCTCGATCGGTCCCATGCTGTCGGTCTCGGTGCGGGTGGGCACCCCGGACGCCTCGCTCATCGCCAACCTCCCCGGACTCGTCGGACGGCCGAACCGCCCGAGACCGTACTGCGCCCGGGCCGGGGCGGGCCGATCCGGCGGGCCACGGGTCGTCAGTCGCCCGCGGGCAGGTGCCGGTCGAGCGACCGGTGGAGGACCGGGGCGATCAGGGCCCCGGCCCGGGCCAGGAACGCGGTGCCCGGGTCGGCGGTGATGACGCGCCGGTCGCGCTCGATCCCCCGGCGGATCGCCGCCGCGACGGCCGGGGCCGACCGGGGCCGGATCGTCGCCGAGATGCGCCGGGTGACCTCGGGCTTGTGGCGGTTCTCCTCGGCGTAACCGGGCGTGTCGGTGTCGGGCGGGTAGGCGCAGGCGACGGTGATCCCGTGGGGCTTGAGCTCCGGTCGCAGCGTCTCGGCCAGGCCCCGCACCGCGTGCTTGGCCGGGGCGTAGGCCGAGTAGCCGTAGACCCCCACGAAGGCGACCGTCGACGAGACCAGCACGAGGTGGCCCCGGCGCCGCGCCACCATCCCGGGCACGACCGCCCGCACGGCGTGGAGCGTGCCGAAGTAGTCGATCTCCATCTGGGCCCGGAACTGGGCGAGGTCGAGGTCGGCGAAGGGCCCGGGCCGGGCGTACCCAGCGCTGGTCACCAGCACGTCGGGCGGGCCGAGCGCAGCGCCGAGCGCGGCGATCGCGTCGCCCAGCGCGTCGGCATCGGCGACGTCGGCGGCGGCGGTGCGCACC
>CAIUKV010000137.1 GCA_903899845.1 uncultured Actinomycetes bacterium | reverse complement strand
GCCATGCCCGGATGCTACGACCTGGGCCCCGGGCCCGCGGTAGCGTCCCGCCGTGCTGCCGGTGGACGCCGAGACGATCCGTCTGTTCCTCCACGTCGCCGCCGCGACCGTGTGGGTGGGGGGCCAGCTCACCCTGGCGGGGCTCGCCCCGGGCTGCGGGCCGTCGCCCCGGACGCGCCGCGCGCGGCGGCCCGCCGCTTCAACCGCATCGCCTGGCCGGCGTTCCTGGTGCTCGTCGCCACCGGGATCTGGAGCGTGGTGGCGATCCCCGACCTCGACCCCACCTCCGCCTACGGGGTCACCCTGATGGTGAAGGTCGTGGTCGTGGTGGTGTCGGGGGTCGCCGCCTTCCTGCACTCCGCGAGCCGCTCCCGGACGGGTCTCGCCGTGTGGGGCGCCGTGAGCGCGCTCGCCGCGGTGGTCGCGCTCTTCCTGGGCGTGCTCCTCACGCAGTACTGAGCGCCGACGGCCGAGGCGTCTCGGCGATTCCCGACCCGGAAATGCACCAGCGCGGTGGACGGGCCTGGCAGGCTGGCGGCTCCCGATCCACCCGCGCACCACCCCACACTGGAGGAACCGTTGAACCGCAGGGAACTCGTCCTCGCGCTCGCCGAGCGCACCGAGACCGACCGCCGGACCGCCGACGAAACGCTGACCGCGCTGCTCGAGATCATCACCGAGACCGTGGCGAGCGGTGACCCGGTCGCGATCAGCGGCTTCGCGAAGTTCGCCCGGGTCGACCGGCCCGCGCGCATGGGTCGCAACCCCGCCACCGGCGAGACGATCCGGATCAAGGCGACCCGTCGGGTGCGCATCACCGCGCTGAAGGCGTTCAAGGACGCCGCCATCAGCGGCAAGGCCCCCGCGCGCAAGGCCGCGCCGGCCAAGAAGACCGTGGCCACGAAGACCGCCGCCACGAAGGCACCGGCCAAGAAGACCGTCGCCACGAAGACCGCCGCCACGAAGACCGCCGCCACGAAGACCGTCGCCAAGAAGACCGCAGCCAAGAAGACCACGACCAAGAAGACCACGACCAAGAAGACCGCCGCCAAGAAGACCGCCGCCCGCAAGGCGGCGCCCCGGCGCTGACCCCGTCCCGGGTCCGGGTCGCACGCTCGGTGCGGCCCGGACCGGGAACGGGCCGGCGCTCCCTCAGTCGGAGAACGTCGGCCCGACCTTCGTGGTGACCTCCCACTCCTTGCCGTAGCGCTCCTTGTAGAGCCGGTACCGGGACACCATCGCCTGCCCGGTCCCCCCGTTCCACAGGTCGTAGCGGGGATCGGCGTGGGTGGCGAAGAACGCGTCGATGCGGGCGCAGAGGTCCGACACCACCGTTGCGTACCGGGGATCGTCGGCCACGTCGACCCACTGCTCCGGGTCGGCCACCAGGTCGTAGCACTCGGTGGCACCGGTGCCGTCGAGGTGCCGGGTGCAGAGGTACTCCCGGGTCCGGATCGCCCGGGCGGTCTCGGCCTCGAAGAAGGCCTCGTCGACCCAGTCCCCCGACCCGGCCAGGAGCGGCACGAGGCTGCGCCCCGGCGAGTCGGCGATGTCGACCGCGTCGATCCCGGCGAGGTCGAGGAGCGTCGGGAACAGGTCGCAGTGCGACACCACCGAGTCGACCACCCGCTGCACGGGAACCCGGCCGGGCGCACGCACCAGCAGAGGCACGCGGTAGGTGACGTCGTGGACGAAGGGAGGATCGGTCCAGGGCGGGTGCCCCCACAGCCCGCGCTGACCGTACGGGTTGCCCTGGTCCGTCGTCATGACGACCACGGTGTCGTCGGCGAGACCTTCGGCCTCGAGCGCGTCGAGCACCGTCCCGATGGCCCGGTCGACGAGCGCGTTCTGCGCCGCGATGTTGGCCCGGGTCATCTGGTCGTTGTGGACCCGGACCGTCCACCACAGGTTGTTGAACGCGCTGGCGAGCGTGTACTCCTCCGCCGGGTCGAGGTCGAAGTCGAACGGGACCACGACCGAGCGGATCATGCGGTCGTCGAGCGGCGGGAACGGCCGGAACGACTGGTGCTCGAACCGCTCGAAGAAGGGGTTGCGCCGGTCGGCTCCGACCACGGTGGGCGGCAGCACGTAGGGACCGTCGTAGTTGACCTGGAGGAAGAAGGGGCGGTCGCGGTCACGGTCACGGATGAAGTCGACCGCCTGCTCCGAGAAGTAGTCGACGATGTGGGTCCCCGTCACCCGCTCGGTCCGGCCGTCGCGGAACACCTCGTTGTCGTAGAAGTCGGTGGTGTGCCCCTTGGTGAAGGCGACCCAGTGGTCGAAGCCGTGGCCGGGCTGGCGGTGGTTGCCGAGGTGCCACTTGCCGACCATGGCGGTCGCGTAGCCGTGCTTGCGCAGCTCGTAGGGCAGGGTCCGGAACTCCCGGGTGACGTCGTAGTCGGCGGGCTTGGGCAGCACGTCGTCGTCGGGCATGGCGATGTGGACCCCGTGCTGCGAGGGCATGAGGCCGGTCAGGATCGAGGCCCGGGTCGGCGAGCACAGCCCGCTGGTGCTGAAGGCCCGGAGGAACTGGGTCCCCTCCCGGGCGAGGCGGTCGATCCGGGGGGTCTCGTGCTCGGTGTTGCCGTAGCAGCCGAGCGAGTCGGCCGACTGGTTGTCGGTGACGAGCATGACGATGTTGGGGCGGCGGGCCATGGCCCGAGTCTCGCACCGACCGGCCCGGACGCGCCGGAGGGTGGGCGTTCGACACCGGTGCCGCGGGTCGGGGATGATGAGCTCCGGGTCCGGGCCACCCGGGCCACCCGGCCGGCCCACCCCGTCCGCCCCGCACGGCCCGCACCGTCCACCCCGTCCACCCCCGTCCACCCCGTCCACCCCCCGTCCGCCCCCGTTCACCCCGAGGAGGCCCCGTG
>CAIUKV010000136.1 GCA_903899845.1 uncultured Actinomycetes bacterium | reverse complement strand
GCCCGCACCGGCGGGCGGTGGCGCCGCCGGGTCGGGCGCAGGCTCGGGCTCGGGCTCGGGCACGGGCACGGGCACGGGCACCGGCTCGGGACGCCGCCGCCGCCGGGGTGGACGTGGCCGGGGCCGGGGTGGGTCCGGCGCCGGTGGTGCGTCGACCGCCACCGGCGGGTCGACCACGTCGTCGTCGTCGCCGCGTGGGGTGGTGCAGGCTGATCTCGGCGTGGGCGACGCCTTCGACGTCGACCTCGACGACGAGACGCTCGAGCGCCGTCGGGGCCGCACCCGCAAGGGACGGCCGGCGGGCCGGTACTTCATGTGCGTGCACGTCCGCGAGGACGGCCACACCCATCTCGCCGTCCTCGAGGGGCGCAGCCTGGTCGAGCACTACGTGACGACGCCCCGTGACGACGCC
Organism: uncultured Actinomycetes bacterium; assembly: GCA_903899845.1. Taxonomy (GTDB): domain Bacteria; phylum Actinomycetota; class Acidimicrobiia; order IMCC26256; family PALSA-555; genus CAIUKV01. The sequence continues at coordinate 3,401 of CAIUKV010000136.1, read as the reverse complement.
ATGTCCATCGACGGCAACATCTACCTCGGGCGGGTCCAGAACGTGCTGCCCGGGATGGAGGCTGCCTTCGTCGACATCGGCACGCCCAAGAACGGGGTGCTCTACCGCGGCGACGTGTCGTTCGACCCGGCCGAGGTCGAGCAGCGCCAGCCCCGGATCGAGCAGCTGCTCAAGAACGGCCAGAACATCCTGGTGCAGGTGACCAAGAACCCCATCGGGGCCAAGGGCGCCCGGCTCACCCAGGAGGTGAGCCTGGCCGGACGGTTCGTGGTGCTGGTGCCGAACCAGCCCCAGACCTACGGCATCTCCAAGCGCATGCCCGACGACGAGCGCAAGCGGCTGCGCAAGGTGCTCGACGGCCTGCGCCCCCCCGACGCCGGGATCATCGTGCGGACCGCGGCCGAGGGCGCGGCGCCCGAGGAGCTCGAGCGCGACGTCGCCCGGTTGCGCCAGCAGTGGGAGCAGATCTCGGCCTACGCCGCCCAGTCCAAGCAGGCCCGGCTGCTCTACCAGGAGCCGCCGCTCGTCCTGCGGCTCCTGCGCGAGGAGTTCACCAAGGAGTACCGCGGGGTCGCCATCGACGATCGGGCGCTCTACGAGGAGGTCCGCAGCTACGTGGAGGCCGTCGCCCCCGAGCTGGCCGACCGGGTCGAGTTCTACGACACCGAGGCCGAGGGCCTCCCGATGTTCGAGCGCTTCCACGTCCAGGAGCAGCTGCTCAAGGCCCTCGACCGCAAGGTCTGGCTGCCGTCGGGCGGCTCGCTGATCATCGAGCGGACCGAGGCCCTGACCGTCATCGACGTCAACACCGGCAAGAACGTCGGCCGCTCGAACCTCGAGGAGACCGTCTTCCGCAACAACCTGGAGGCGGCCGAGGAGGTCGCCCGCCAGCTGCGCCTCCGCGACATCGGGGGCATCATCGTGATCGACTTCATCGACATGGAGATCAAGGCGAACCGGGAGGAGGTCATGCGGGCCTTCCGGGCCGCCCTGGCCCGGGACAAGACCCGGACCCAGGTCTTCGAGATCTCCGAGCTGGGGCTGGTGGAGATGACCCGGAAGCGGGTCTCCGAGGGCCTCCTGGAGTCGGTCAGCACCACCTGCGAGACCTGTGCCGGCCGGGGGTTCACCATCGACGAGGCGTTGCTGGCCTCGCTGGACTAGGATCTCCAGGTTCCGAATCCCCCCACGAGGCCTGGACCACCAGACATGTACGCAGTCATCGCCACCGGCGGCAAGCAGTACCGGGTCGAGCCCGGCCAGACCCTCGAGGTCGAGCTCCTCGGCGTCGACCCCGACGGCGAGGTGTCCCTCCGGCCCGTGATGGTCGTCGACGGCGACACCGTCCTCGCCGGGAGCGACCGTCTCGCCGGGGCCACGGTCACCGCCCGGGTGGTGGGGGAGGCCAAGGGCGAGAAGATCCGGGGCTTCACCTACAAGTCCAAGTCCAACCAGCGCAAGCGCTGGGGACACCGGCAGCGGTACTCGGTCATCGAGATCACCGCCATCTCCGCGGGCTAGGGCCCACGCGCACAGGAGCACGCAGCGATGTCGAAGAAGAAGGGTGCCGCCTCCTCCCGCAACGGGCGCGACTCCAACGCCCAGCGGCTCGGGGTGAAGGTCGCGTCCGGCTCGACGGTGAGTGCCGGGTCGATCCTCGTCCGCCAGCGGGGGACCCGCTTCCACCCCGGTGAGAACGTCGGGCGGGGCGGCGACGACACGCTGTTCGCGACGTCGGCCGGCACCGTGCGCTTCGGCGAGCGCAAGGGACGCAAGCTCGTCGACATCGTCCCCGCCGGCGACTGAGGTCCCGCCGACCCGGCGGCGGCGAGCATCGCGCCGTCCGCCGTCCGGCGTCGCCATACTCCCCCCATGGCCCAATCGGCGTTCGTCGACCAGGTCCAGGTCAACCTCCGCGGCGGCGACGGCGGTGCCGGGGCCATGTCGTTCCGGCGCGAGGCCCACGTCCCCAAGGGCGGGCCCGACGGCGGTGACGGCGGTGCCGGCGGCGACGTCGTCCTCGTGGCCGACCGCAACGTCGCGTCGCTGCTCGCCTTCCGGGACCACCCGCACCGGCGGGCCGAGCACGGTCGCCACGGGGCCGGCGCCAAGCGGCACGGGGCCAAGGGCTCCGATCTCGTCGTGGCCGTGCCCGAGGGCACGGTGGTGCGGACCCGCGACGGCGAGCTGCTCGCCGACCTGGTCCAGCACGGCACCCGGTACGTCGCCGCGCGGGGCGGTCGGGGCGGCCGGGGCAACGCCCGGTTCCTGTCGAACGCGCGGCGGGCGCCGGGGTTCGCGGAGCAGGGCGAGTACGGCGAGGAGCAGTGGCTGCGCCTCGAGGTCAAGCTGCTCGCCGATGCGGCGCTCGTCGGCTTCCCCAACGCGGGCAAGTCGACGCTCATCGCCGCGGTGAGCGCGGCGAAGCCCAAGATCGCCGACTACCCGTTCACGACCCTGGTCCCCAACCTCGGCGTGGTGCGGGCCCGCGACCACGAGTTCGTCCTCGCCGACATCCCCGGCCTGGTCGAGGGCGCGTCGGAGGGCCGGGGCCTGGGCCACGAGTTCCTCCGCCACGTCGAGCGGGCCCGGGTCCTCGTGATCCTCCTCGACCTGGCCAGCGTCGACGGTCGTTCCGGCGACGAGCAGGAGGCGATCCTGTGCGACGAGCTCGGTCGCTACCGGCCCGAGCTCCTGGAGCGGCCCCGGCTCGTGGTCGGGAACAAGGCCGACGTCGCGATCGACGGCGACTTCGCCGGGCTGCGGGTCTCGGCGGTGACCCGCCAGGGGCTCGACGAGCTGGTCGGTCGCATCGGGACCCTCGTCGACGCGGCCCGGGACGCCGAGCCCGAACCGGAGGGGTTCGTGGTGCTGCGGCCCGAGGAGACCGGCTTCTCGGTCCTGCGCGACGACGACGGTGCCTACCGGGTGAGCGGGCGGGCGGCCGAGCGGGTGGTGGCGATGGCCGACCTCACCAACGCCGAGGCGCTCGCCTACGTCCACGAGCGGTTCCGCCGCATGGGGGTGGAGCGGGCGCTGGCCCGGGCCGGTGCCCGTGACGGCGACGTGGTGCGCATCGCCGACATCGAGCTGGAGTACGTGGAGGGGTTCGGGTGAACGTCGTCGTGAAGATCGGCACGTCGTCGCTGACGGCCGAGTCGGGGGAGCTCGACACCGCCGCGATGGTCAAGCTGTGCGCCGAGGTCGCCGCCGCCCGGACCGACGGGCACCGGGTGATCCTGGTGAGCTCGGGCGCGATCGCGGCGGGCCTCCCGGCGCTCGGCCTCGCCCAGCGCCCCCGCGACGTCGGGGTGCTCCAGGCGGTGGCGGCGGTCGGGCAGCCGCGGCTCATGGAGCAGTTCGGCCGCTGCTTCGGCGCGCACGGCCTCGTCCCCGGTCAG
>CAIUKV010000135.1 GCA_903899845.1 uncultured Actinomycetes bacterium | reverse complement strand
GAGCGGATCACCTCGACCAAGGGCCGGTCGATCACCTCGATGCAGGCGGTCTACGTCCCCGCCGACGACTACACCGACCCGGCGCCCTTCACCACCTTCACCCACCTCGACGCGACGACCGAGCTCTCCCGGCAGATCGCGGCCCTGGGCATCTACCCGGCCGTGGACCCGCTGGCCTCGACCTCGAACATCCTCGCCCCCGAGGTGGTCGGCGACCGGCACTACGCGGTCGCCCGGCGCACGCAGGAGATCCTCCAGCGGTACAAGGAGCTCCAGGACATCATCGCCATCCTCGGCCTCGACGAGCTCTCCGAGGAGGACAAGGTCATCGTCGCCCGGGCCCGCAAGATCCAGCGGTTCCTGTCGCAGCCGTTCTTCGTCGGTGAGGTGTTCACCGGTCTGCCCGGCATCTACGTCCCGATCGAGGAGACGGTGCAGAGCTTCGAGGCGCTGTGCAACGGCGAGCTCGACGACGTGCCCGAGCAGGCGTTCTTCAACGTCGGTGGGGTCGAGAGCGTGCTGGCCAAGGCCAAGCAGCTCCAGGAAGGCTGAGGTCGGCGCCGTGCCCCTCCACGTGGAGATCGTGTCGCCCGAGCGGGTGCTCTACTCGGGCGAGGGCGACATGGTCGTGGCGCGCGCCGAGTCGGGCGACATCGCGTTCCTCCCGGGGCACGCCCCCTACATCGGCTCGCTCGGGGTCGCCGCGGTGCGGGTGCTCCTGCCCCAGGACGGCGAGCAGGCCGCTGCGGTGCACGGGGGCTTCGTCAACGTGAGCGACGACCGCGTGATCGTGCTCAGCGACGTCGCCGAGCTGCCCGAGCAGATCGACGTCGAGCGGGCCCGCGCCGCCGCCGCCCGGGCCGAGGAGGCCCTGCGCCGCGACGAGGGCGACGCCGACGCGAAGGCCGCCCTCGCCCGGGCCCGGGTCCGGCTCCAGGTGGCGGGCGCCACCGGCTGACCACGGTGGCCGGAGCGGTTGCGAACGCGCTGATCGCCGGCGTCAACAAGGCCGGGACCACGTCGCTGTTCGTGACGCTGGCCGGGCATCCCGACATCGCCCCGGCGACGGTCAAGGAGACCCGGTACTTCCTCCCGGCCCGCTGGGGGCGTCCGCTCGAGCCCCGGTCGGTCTACGAGGCCTACTGGGCCGGGGCCGGTGCTGCCCCGGTCCGGCTGGAGGCGACGCCCGGGTACTTCTCGGGGGGCTCCGACCTGGTCGCCGCCGTGCGCCGGGTGTGCGGGGCCCCGAAGATCGTCGTGGTGCTCCGGGAGCCGGTGGCCCGGTTGGTGTCGTACTTCACCTTCCAGCAGATGCGGCTGCGCCTCCCCGCCACCATGACCCTCACCGAGTACCTGGCCCGGGCCGACGCGCTGGACGCCACCGACTTCCGCGACCCCGACCACGAGGTGTGGTTCGGGGCCCGGGGCGGGATGTACGCCGACGCCCTGCCCGATTGGACCGGCGAGTTCGGTGCCGACGTCGGCGTGTTCTTCTTCGAGGACCTCGTCGGTGACCCGGCGGCGACGGTGGCCCGCGTGGCCGCCTTCCTCGGCGTGGATCCGGCGCGGCTGCCCACGCCCGGCCTCGGCTCGGAGAACCGCACGTCGGGGTTCCGCAACCCCGTCCTGCAGCGGGTCGCCCTCGGGATCAACGACCGCTTCGAGCCGTTCCTGCGCCGCCACCACGGGCTGAAGGAGCGACTGCGCTCGGCCTACCTGCGGGTGAACGGGCGGGCCGTGCGCACCACGGTGACCCCGGCCGAGCGGGCCGCGGCGGCCGAGCGCTTCGTGGAGCCCAACGCGCGGCTGGCCGCGCAGCTGCGGGCGCTCGGCGTGGCCGACCTGCCGGAGTGGCTCAGTACTTGAGGGCGGAGTACTGGTTGAGCTTGGTCCAGCGGTGGGTGGCGTCGATCGTGCGGATCGTGCCCGACTTCGACCGCATCACGACCGTCTGGGTCGCGGCACCGTCGGCGAAGTAGCGCACGCCCTTCACCAGCTCGCCGTCGGAGATGCCGGTGGCGGCGAAGAAGACGTCGTCGCTCGACACCAGGTCGTCGGTGAAGAGCACCCGGTCGACGTCGTACCCGCCGTCGAGGGCGGCCCGACGCTCCTCCTCGTTGCGGGGGAACAGCCGACCGAGGATCGCGCCGCCGAGCGCCTTGAGGGCGCACGCGGCGATGACCCCCTCGGGGGTGCCGCCGATCCCGAACAGGATGTCGGAGCCGCTGCCGGGCCAGGCGGTGGCGATGGCGCCGGCCACGTCGCCGTCGGGGATCAGCTTGACCCGGGCTCCGGCCTCGCGGCATTCGCGCACGATGTCGGCGTGGCGGTCGCGGTCGAGGACCACGGCGGTGACGTCGCGGACCTGCTCGCCCTTGGCCTTGGCCACCGCCTCGAGATTGGCGGTCACGGTGGCGTCGAAGTCGATCACCCCGGCCGCCTCCGGGCCGACGGCGATCTTCTCCATGTAGACGCAGGGTCCGGGATCGAACATGGTGCCCCGCTCGGCCACCGAGATCACCGAGATCGCGCCGTTGCGCCCGAGCGAGGTGAGGGTGGTCCCGTCGATGGGGTCCACCGCGATGTCGCAGGCGGGCCCGCCCGCCCCGATCTCCTCGCCGTTGAAGAGCATCGGCGCCTCGTCCTTCTCGCCCTCGCCGATGACGACGACGCCGTGCATCGTCACGGTGTTGAGCACCAGGCGCATGGCGTCGACGGCGGCGCCGTCGGCCGAGTTCTTGTCGCCCCGCCCGAGCCACCGGCCGGCCGCGAGCGCGGCCGCCTCGGTCACCCGGGCCAGGTCCATGGCGAGGTTGCGGTCGGGGGGCTGCTCGAGATCCACGGCCAGGACCCTAGCCCCGCCCGGCCCGTCGGGGCCCGGCCGCCCGGTCCCGGGGGCGCTCCGTCGGGCTGCGACTAGGTTGCGGCCCGGACCCGGGGGAGGAGCCATGGTGGCAGCGAGGGCGGCGATCGTGACGGGGGCGGGCTCGGGCATCGGGGCGGCCACCGCCCGGCGCCTGGGGGCCGACGGCTGGTCGGTGGTGGCGGTCGACCGGGTCGACGCGGTCGAGGACGTGGCCGCCGGGGTCGACGGGGCGGTCGCCTGCGTGGCCGACGTGACCGACGAGGCCGGGAACCGGGCCATGGTCGAGGCGGCGCTCGGCGCCTTCGGACGGCTCGACGGGCTCGTCTGCAACGCCGGGGTCGCGGGGCAGGGCCGCCTCGGTGACAGCCCGGTCGCCGACCTCGACCGGATGTGGGCGGTGAACGTGCGCGCGGTAGTCCTGGGCATCCAGGCCGCGCTGCCGGCACTGCGGGAGGCACGCGGCGCGGTCACCGTGACCTGCTCGGTCTCGGGCCTCTTCGCCGACCCCGACATGTGGGCCTACAACACGACCAAGGGCGGGGCGGTCAACCTGGTGCGCACCGCCGCCTTCGACCTCGGACCCGACGGCGTCCGGGTGAACGGCGTGTGCCCGGGCCCGATCGGGGGGACCGGCATGACGACCCCGCTGGAGCAGGGCCGGCCCGAGACCTACGAGGCGATGCGGCGCCACCTCCCGCTCCAGCGCTGGGGACGGCCCGAGGAGGTCGCCGCCGCCCACGCCTTCCTGCTCTCCGAGGACGCGTCGTTCATCACCGGGGTGCTGCTCCCGGTCGACGGCGGGGTGACCGCCGGGACCGGGCAGTTCGTCCCCGGCGGCCTCGCCCGGCCCGGGCGCTGACCCGGACCGTCCCGGGACACCGACCCGCCCGTGGATCCCGACCTGCTCGCCGCGGCCCGCGCCGCCGAGGGCTTCATGCCCGACGACGAGGGGCTCGCCCTCCACGGGGCCGGCCTCGTCGGCGGCCGGATCGGACCCCTGCTCGAGGTCGGGACCTACTGCGGGAAGTCGGCGGTGTACCTGGGTGCGGCCGCCCGGGCGGTGGGCAGCGTGTGCTTCACCGTCGACCACCACCGTGGCTCGGAGGAGAACCAGGCCGGGTGGGAGCACCATGACCCCCGGATCGTGGACCCCGCGACGGGGCGGATCGACACGCTCGGGTGGTTCCGGCGCACGATCGAGGCCGCCGGGCTCGAGGACGCCGTCGTGGGGGTGATCGGCGACTCGCCCACGGTGGCCCGGTACTGGCGCACCCCGCTCGGCCTCTGCTTCATCGACGGCGGGCACGCCGAGGCCGTCGCCCGGGCCGACTACGAGGCCTGGTCGCCGTGGGTCGCGCCCGGGGGCCTCCTCGTCTTCCACGACGTGTTCGAGGATCCCGCCGCCGGAGGGCAGGCGCCGTTCCGGGTCTGGCGGACCGCGGTCGCCGCGGGCTTCGTGCCGGTGTCCACCACCGGCAGCCTGCGGGTCCTGCGCTGCCCGGAAGGCGGGCGCGCCCACCCCTAGACTTCCCCGCCGGAGCACGACCGGAACGTCCGGAAATCCGGGTCGCCGCACCCTCGGCGCCCGATCACGTCGCATCGGGGGTCCCGCCATGGCGATCGAGGTCACTGAGGCACCGGCGGCCCCGGTCGGCGCACCCGGCTCGCCGGGCCGGATCCCGGTGCTGCTGCCCCTCCTGGCCGCCGCGCTCTTCGTCACCGGTGCGTGCGGGCTCGTCTACCAGCAGCTCTGGCTGCGCGAGCTGTCGCTGGTCTTCGGGGTCACGGTGTACGCCGCTGCGACGGTGCTCGCCGCGTTCATGGCCGGCCTCGCCCTCGGCAGCTGGCTGGCGGGACGCCTGATCGACCGGGCCCGGCGGCCGCTGCTGTGGTTCGGGCTCTGCGAGCTCGCGGTCGGCGCGGTCGCCCTCGTGACGCCGACCGCCCTGCGCCTGGTCGAGGACCTCTACGTGGGCCTCTCGGGCGGTCCCGACACCTCGCTCGCCGTGCTGACCGTGCTGCGGCTCGTCCTCGGGTTCACGGTGCTGCTGCTCCCCGCCACGCTGATGGGGGCGAGCATGCCCGTGGTGATCCGCGCGGCGGTGTCGCACTCCGACGAGCTCGGCTCGCGCACCGCCCTCCTCTACGCGGTCAACACCACCGGAGCGATCGTGGGCACGCTCGCCGCCGGCTTCTACTTCATCGGCGAGTTCGGGGTCTGGACGACGTTCGTGATCGCCGCGACCGGCAACGTCGTGGTCGGTGTGATCTCGATGGCCGTGAGCGGGCGGATCGGTGTCCGTGCGCCCGGCGTCGACGAGGTGGCCGCCCCGGCGTCCGACGCGGCGCCGACCCCGTGGCTGCCTCGGCTCGGCGTGGGCGCCCAGCGCGCCGTCCTCGCGGTGTTCGTGGTGTCGGGCTTCGCGACCCTGGCCCTCGAGATCGTCTGGTTCCGGGTGCTCGTGCTGTACCTCGAGTCCAACACCTACGCGTTCAGCGCGATGCTCGCCACCGTGTTGTTCGGCATCGCGCTCGGGAGCGCGGTGGTCACCCCGTTCCTGCGCCGCCGGGCCGACTGGTACACGGTGCTGATCGTGCTCGAGGGCCTGCTCGCCGTCGTGGCCCTGGCATCGCTGGCGGTCCTGGCCGAGGCCTACCGGGTGATCGACCTCGTCGGTCCGGCCTACGACCCGTTCACCCAGCCGAGCGGTCGGTTCACCGTGGTCGCCAGTCTCCTCACCGTGTTCCCGTCGGCGTTCCTGATGGGGGTGGCGTTCCCGATCGGCGTGCTGCTGTGGGGCAACACCGGTGACGCCGATGCCGGTGACACCGGTCGGCGGGTGGGCCTGTTCTACGCCGGGAACCTGATCGGGGCCATCGCGGGCTCGCTGGTCGCCGGCTTCGTCCTGGTCCCGCTCATCGGGATGCGCGGCAGCGTGGTCTTCTGCGCGGCCCTGGTGCTCGGGTCGGCCCTCCTCCTCGTGGCCATGGCCCCCGACCGGGCCCGCCTCACCGCCGCCGGGGTGGCGTCGGTGGCGTTCGTGGTGGTGGCCGTGGTCTTCGTGCCCGATCCCTACGCCGCCGCGCTGGCCAACCGGCATCCGGGGTCCACGGTGGAGTGGTCGAAGGAGGGGGTCCAGACCACGGTGTCGGTCCAGGTCGAGCCCGACGGGTCCCGCCGGATGTACCTCGACGGGCTGCCCCAGGCCAGCACGGCGCCCGACGTCGTCAACCTCCACCGCATCATCGGCACCCTGCCGATCGTGCTCCACCCCGACCCGCAGAACGCGCTGGTCGTGGGTCTGGGTGGTGGCGTCACCGCGGGCGCAGCGGCGGCGGCCGGGGACGCCCGGGTGCACGTGGTGGAGCTGTCCGACGAGGTGATCGACGGCGCCGCCTACTTCGACGACGTCAACTACCGGGTGACCTCTCGCGACAACGTGGACTTCCGCGTCGACGACGGTCGCAACTACATGCTGGTCACCGACGAGAAGTACGACGTGATCACCGCCGACATCATCCAGCCCCAGCACGCCGGTGCCGGCAAGGTGTGGTCGAAGCAGTACTGGCAGCTCGCCCGCGACCACCTGACCGACGACGGCATCATGCTCCAGTGGGTGGGTGGTGCCGATCGGCCCGACTCCGTCTACAAGATGATCGTCCGGACGTTCCTCGAGGTGTTCCCGAACGCGACCGCCTGGGCGAACGGACAGCTCCTCGTGGGGACCAAGGGGCCGCTGCAGCTCGACCGCGACACGTTGCGCCGGACCCTGGCCGACCCCCGGTTCGCCGAGGCCCGGGCCGCGGCCGGCATCACGTCGGTGGACTCGCTGCTCGGGCTCTACACCGCCGGGCCCGCCGAGCTGCGGCGGTTCGCGGGCAAGGGTCCGCTGCTCACCGACGACCGGCCCCGCATCGAGTACTACCGGTCGCTGCCCCAGGGTGAGGCGTTCGTGGACCTCAGCGGCCTCCGGGGCAACGTCGCCGACGTCGTGCGCTGACCTGCGCAGCGCGAGTCCTGCGGGTCGCGCGACCTGCGGGGCGCGGCGTCGGGGACGACGCTCAGGAGAGCTCGCCGCGGTGGCGTCGGGCTGACCGTTCGGCCTCGATCGCCTCGCCGGCGGCGATGAGCTCGGCCGGGGTCAGTCCGACCGGGAGGCCCTCGCCCCGGAACAGGCCGGCGGTGGGCCCGTCCCCGCCGAGGGCGTTGGCGGCGAGGACCACCGCGGCGGAGTTCCAGGTGGGCTGCTCCACCGGGTACAGCTGGCCGTCGCCGTGGAAGGCCTCGTCCTCGAAGTTGGCACCGGTCCAGTAGCCGCCGCCCTCGGCCCGTAGGAACTGGACCCAGCCGAAGAGGTCGCGGGCGGCCTGGTCGGCGCCGATCGCGTCGAGGGCCATCACGAGCTCGCAGGTCTCGGCGGCGGTGATCCAGGGTCGGTCGGCCACGCAGCGCACGCCCCGTCCCTCCACCACGAACCGGTCCCAGCCGGCGGCGACGCGGGCCTGGGCGGCCGGGCCCCGGAGGGCGCCACCCAGGATCGGGTAGTACCAGTCCATGGCCCAGCGGTCCTTGTCGAGGAACACGTGGGGCCGGTGGGCGATGGCGATGGCCAGGCTGCCGAGGGAGAGCTCCCAGTCGGGGCGCTCGCGCCCGAGCCGCTCGGCCACCGCGATGGCGCAGCGCAGGCTGGCGTGGAGGCTCGACGATCCGGTGAGCAGGGCGCCGTCGGCGGGGTCGTCGCCCCGCCAGGCCACCTCGCCCGACTCCCGCTGGTGCGAGAGCACGTAGTCGACCGCCGGCTCCACGACTCCCCAGAAGCGCTCGAGGAACCCGGTGTCCCCGGTGGAGAGGTAGTGGTGCCAGACGCCGTTGGCGATGTAGCCGGAGACGTTGGTGTCGAGCGTGGGATCCGAGATCTCGCGCCCGACCGTGTAGGCGTGCCAGCAGCCGTCGGGGCGCTGCATCGAGGCCAGCCACTCGTAGGCCCGCTCGGCGTCGGCGGCGCGCCCGCCCACGTCGAGGGCCATGGCCGCCTCGACCATGTTCCAGGGGTCGGTGTGATGCCCCGGCGTCCAGGGGATGTTGCCGTCGGGCTCCTGGATCGCGGCGATGGCGTCGACGGTCTCGGCGACCTCGTCCGCGGTGATGAGCCCGGGGACCTCGGGGAGGCGCGCGCGCATCACGCCTTCTCCGTGTAGATCACGAGGCTCTTGCCCAGCACTGGGTTCAGGGCCCGTTCCAGACGGTTCAGCCATGCGGGCTGGTGGACGATCTGGTGGGCGAGGAGGTCGTGGTAGCGCCGCACGAGCGGCGCCGCGTCGTCGTCGACGCCCACGGCGCACTTCAGCCACCAGTACGGCGAGTGCAGGGCATGGGCGTGGTGCGACCCGCGCATGAGCAGGCCGGCCTCCTCGAGCCGCAGCTCGAGCTCGTGCTGGCGGTAGATGCGCACGTGCCCGCCGGGACGGTCGTGGTAGCGGCGGTCGATCGCCCAGCTGACGCGCTCGGGCCACCGGGTGGGCACCGTCACCGCCATGCGCCCACCGGGCCGCAGGACCCGGACGAGCTCGCGGATCGCGCCGCGGTCGTCCCAGATGTGCTCGAGCACCTCGGAGGTGATCACGGCGTCGAACGTGGCGTCGGGGAAGGGGAGGGCGAGGGCGCTCGCCCGGGTCGGCCCACCGACGGCTCCGTGGGGGAGCTCGCCGTTGTCGAGCATCTGCCCGACCACGTAGCCCACGCCCTTGAGCTCCTGCTCGTCGAGGTCGAGCGCGACGACGGTGGCGCCGCGCCGCCAGGCCTCGTAGGCGTGGCGGCCGCCCCCGCAGCCCATGTCGAGCAGCCGCACGCCGTCGCGCACGCCGAGCCGCTCGAAGTCCACCGTGAGCACGTCAGCGCCTCCCGTCGTCGTAGGCGGCCCGGTCGTGCTCCTCGAGCAGGATGCGCCACTGCTCGATCGTGCCGACGGCGGTCTGGCGCCACGTGAAGCGGGTGAGGGCCCGGTCCCGACCGGCCGCGCCGATGCGGGCCCGCAGGTCGGCGTCACCGAGCGCCCGCAGGATCCCGTCGGCGAGCGCGCCCGGATCCCCGGGCGGGACGAGCAGGCCGGTCTCGCCGTCGCGGCCCACGACCTCGGGAACCGCCCCACCGGTGGTGGCGACCAGCGGCACGCCGCAGGCCATGGCCTCGACCGCAGGGAGCGAGAACCCCTCGTAGAGCGACGGCACGCAGGCGACCTCGGTCTCGGCGTAGAGCTCGACGATGTGCTCGGTGGTGACCCCCGAGACGAACCGGACGGCGTCGGTCAGGCCGAGTCGCTCGATCAGCGCCGGGATCCGGCTGCGCTCCTTCGGCCGCCCGATGACCACGAGATGGGCGTCGGGGCGCTCGGCCCGGACCTTGGCCAGCGCCTCCAGCAGCGGGGCGAGGCCCTTCATGGGGACGTCGGCGCTGGCGGTGGTCATGAGCCGGCCGGGCACCCGGGCGATGTGGGGGAGGGGTCGGAAGATCGTGGGGTCGACGCCGACGGGGACGATGTGGAGCCGCTCGGCCGCCACCCCCATCTGAGCGGTGATGTCGCGCTTGGACGACTCCGACACGGTGACGAGCCGGGGGATGCGGCGGGCCACCTCCATCTGCATCCCGAGGAAGCCGTACCAGCGGCGCAGGGTGAGCGTGCGCCAGAAGCTGTTGGTGTGGGCGAAGTCGAGGTCTCGGTCCACCGTGATCGGGTGGTGGAGCGTGGCCATGACCGGCCAGCCGTCCTCCTCCATCATCGGGATCAGACCCCGGCCCAGGCACTGGTTGTCGTGGACCAGGTCGAAGTCGGCCCGCCGGTGGCGCAGGGCCCGGCGGGCCCGCAGGCTGAACGTGTAGGGCTCGGGGAACCCGGCGCCGCACATGAGGAGGAACTCGCGCAGGTCGACGGAGTCGCGGATCTCGTGGGGGAACGGGACCCGGAACGGGTGCGACGAGCGGTAGAGGTCGAGACTGGGGATCTCGACCAGCTTGGCCGGATCGACCAGCTCCGGATAGGGCGGGCCGGCGAACACGGTCACCTCGTGGCCGAGCTCCTCGACCTCCTTGGCGACGTAGCGGGTGTAGACGCCCTGGCCGCCGCAGTGGGGGTTGCCGCGGTAGATGAGCCAGGCGATCCGCAAGGGGCGGTCGTCGGCGCCGGAGGGGCGGGGGTGGGGGCCGGGCGCAGGCATGAAGGGGGAATGCTAGTGGCGCCCCTGCATCGCTACCCTGCGTCGGTGGCCCCGCTGCTCGACGCCCCGGCCGTCGCCGCCGTGGGCGCCGTGGCCGAGCCCCGCTGGTCCCCGGGGGGTGGGCGGCTGGCCTGGATCCGGGCCACGCCGCTCGGCACCGTCCTGGTCGTGGGCGGGCGGCCGGTGCCCGACGTCGGCCCGGCCGGCACCCGGGGGGCGGCCTTCTGCTGGTGGGGGGACGAGCGCCTGGTCCTCGCCGGTCCCGGGGGCCTCGTCGCCGTCCGGGCCGACGGGGCGGGGCCCGGCACCCTGCTCGCCCCGGCCGCGGGCCGGGCGCTCGCACCGG
>CAIUKV010000134.1 GCA_903899845.1 uncultured Actinomycetes bacterium | reverse complement strand
GCGTCGATGCACCAGGCCAGCGCCTCCCGCCGACGTTCCTGGCCGTTCATCGGGCCGCCCCACGCCTGGTCGAGCACCCGACGCCGGGTCAGGTCCCGGACCAACCCGGCGGCGTCACGCACGGCCGCGACGATCCGCACCCCTACCCGGCGCGCCCGGCGCGCCCGGCGACCCGACCCCCGGTCCGGTGCCACCGTCGATCAACCGAGGCCGTGGCTGCGGTACCAGGCGACCGTGCGCTCGAGCCCGGCCCGCAAGCCGGTCGTGGCGGTGAAGCCGAACTCGGCTTCGGCGCGCGTGGTGTCGAGCCGACGCCGGGGTTGGCCGTTGGGCTTGGTGGTGTCCCAGGTGAGCGCACCGGTGTACCCGGTCAGCTCGGCGACCAGGGCAGCGAGGTCACGGATCGAGATCTCGTCCCCCGATCCGATGTTCACCGGCTCGGCCCCGTCGTAGCGTGCCAGGGCCCGGGTGATCCCGTCGGCGGCGTCCTCCACGTAGCAGAACTCGCGGGTTGCGCTGCCGTCGCCCCAGAGCACCACGTCGTCGACCCCCGTGTCGACCGCGGCGCAGAACCGTCGGATCATCGCCGGGATCACGTGCCCCGACTCCAGATCGAAGTTGTCGCGCGGGCCGTAGAGGTTGACCGGGAGCAGGTGCACGACGTTCATCCCGTACTGCTGCCGGTACGCCTGCCCCTGCACGAGCAGCATGCGCTTGGCCAGGCCGTACGGCGCGTTGGTCTCCTCGGGGTAGCCCGACCACAGGTCGTCCTCGCGGAAGGGCACCGCGCAGTGCTTCGGGTAGGCACACACCGTGCCCGCGACCACCACCTTGGGGACCGCGGCGACCCGGCACGCCTCCAGCAGCTCGATCCCCATCGTCGCGTTCTCGTAGAAGAACCGACCGGGCTCTTCGCGGTTCGCCCCGATGCCGCCGACCACCGCCGCCAGGTGCACCACGGCGTCGGGACGCAGGTCCGCGAGCATCCGGTCGATCTCGGTGCGGTGCCGCAGGTCGTAGTCGCTGCGCCCCAGCGCGTGCACGCGGGCGTCGGCCCGGGCGATCGACTGGGCCACGAACCCACCGAGGAACCCGGTCCCGCCGGTGACGGCCACCGTTGCGCCCTGAAGGTCCATATTCTTCCCTATCGTAGGTCGCCTCCAGCGCCGCCCGAGGGTCTTCCGGGCGGGAGCGACGCCGATGGGTCAGTCGTCGTGGATGGTGACCCGGTGGACGATCCGGGTCGCGTCCCCGTAGTCGTTCACGGCGTAGTGCATGGTCACGCGATTGTCCCACAGCGCGGCGTCACCCACCGACCACGACCACCGGGTCGAGAACTCGGGCTTCTCGGCGTGCGCGAACAACGTGGCGAGGATCCCGGCGCTGAGGTCGTGGTCCATGCCGTCGATCCGGGTCGTCCAGCCACGGTTGACGTAGAGCGCCCGGCGCCCGGTGTCGGGATGGGTGATCGCCATGGGGTGCACGTGCTGGCCGGTGAGCCCGGGCCGTCCGTGCACCGCCGAGAGCCCGTCGACCATGGCCCGCACCGCCGGATGGAGCGCGTCGTAGGCCGCGTACTGGCTGGTCCAGATCGTGTCGCCACCATGCGCCGGGCACGCGACCATCGACAGCAGCGATCCCTTCGGCGGCCGGGCGGTGAAGGTCACGTCGGTGTGCCACGCGTTGGCCCGGCCCTCGGGGGTGGCCGCGTCGAGGACGAGCACCTCGCCGTTCGGGCCGATCGTCCGCTGGTCACGGTGGTCGTCGTCGCTCCGGCTGGTCGCGGCGAGCGTGCCGAAGCAGCCGCCCAGCGCCACGTGCTGCTCGGTGGTCAGGTGCAGCGCCGGGAAGAACAGGACCAGGTGCTCGAGCCACGCCGCCCGCAGCCGGTCCACGTCGTCCGGGCGGGGCCCGTCGCCGAGGTCGAGGCCGGTGACGGTGGCGCCGAGCGCCTGGGGCCGCGGGGTGATCGTCAGGGCCACGGTCGCCGCACCTCGTGGTCTCGGGTCAGGACGGACTCCGCCAGTCTGGCCGTCAGGGCGTGGTCGGGACCAGCACGATCCCGGCCACGATCGCGTCCCGGTAGCGGTCGAGCTGGTCCCGGATGCCGTCGATGGAGCCGCCCGAGGTCGCGTAGCCGACACCACCGTCGCCGAGGTCGAAGCGCCGGGTTCCCGGGGTGAAGGTGCCGTCGACCTGGCTGCGGACGACCTCCTCCACCGCGACGTCGACCCGCTTGAGCATCGAGGTCAGCACGTAGGGACGCAGCCCCGGGCCGACGATCCGGCGCTGGTCGGCATCGACCCCGATGGCCCACACCTCCCCCGGCCGCCCGGCGTCCCGGGCCGCCCGGAACACCCCGACGGCACTGCCCCCGGCGGCGGCGTAGACCACGTCGGCCCCGGCGCGGTACTGGGCCGTTGCCGCCCGTCGACCCATCCCGGGTGCCCGGAAGCCCCGGAAGTCGGGCGGCTCCGTGAGGTACTGCACGAGCACCCGGACGGCGGGGTCGGCGGCCCGGGCCCCGGCCACGTAGCCCGCCTCGAACTTCTCGATCAGAGGGTTTCGCACTGCGCCGACGAAGCCCACCGTGCCGGTGCGGCTCGTGAGCGCCGCCGCCGCCCCGACCAGGAACGAGCCCTGCTCCTCGGCGAACACGAGGTTGGCCACGTTCGGCAACGGCCGGTCGTCGCCCGGCTCGGTCGGCGTGCCCGCGTCGTCGAGCGCGACGTCGTCCACCAACGCGTAGCGCACCGCCGGGTTCGCCCGTGCCGACGCGACCAGGGCGGGGGTCCAACGGAACCCGAGCCCCACGACGAGGCCACTGCCGCGGTCCACGAGGGCGGCGAGGCGCCGGGCCCGGTCGACGTCGCCGGTCGGCGTCACCGAGTCGGTCGCCACCCCGAGGTCGGCCTTCGCCCGCCGGAGCCCCGTCGCCGCGGCGTCGTTGAAGGACCGGTCGCCCGGGCCACCCACGTCGTAGGCGAGGCCGACCCGCTCGCTCCCAGCCCGGGGGCGCTCCGACGCGGCGAGGGCACCGGGACCGCCGGCGGCCGACGCGCCCAGAACACCCGCCACCAGGATCCCGACCCCGGCCCGTCGCCAGCCGCGCACACCGGGATTCTTGCCGACGCCGGCGGATGCGTGTCCCACCCCTCGGGGATGATCGGTCCGTACGAACCCCGACGAACTCCGATCCGATGAACCCCGACGAACCCCGAGAGGAACCTGACATGACCGACCCCGCCACCCCCGAGCCCGACACCGCCGGATCCCCGACCCCCGCGTCCGTCGCCCTGGTGACCGTGGTCGTCGACCGGTCCGGGTCCATGGAGACCCTCCGCGGCGCCACGGTCGAGGGCATCAACCTCCTGCTGCGCGGCCTAGCCCCGGCCGACCGGGTGACCGTCGTCCAGTTCGACAGCGAGGACCCCTACGAGGTGCTGGTCCACGGGGTCCCGGCCGCCGAGGTCGCGCCCGTCACCGTCGACCAGTACCAGCCCCGCGGCGGCACGCCCCTGTTCGACGCCGTGGGCCGGGCCATCGCCGACACCGCCGGTCGGGCCCGGGAGGTCGAGATCCTCACCGGCGTCCGCCCGTCCGTCACCCTGGCGATCCTCACCGACGGCTTCGAGAACGCGAGCCGCGAGTACACCGGCCCCCAGGTCGCCCGTCTGGTCGAGCGGTCCCGGGCCGACGGCTGGGACATCACCTACCTCGGCCTCGGCCTCGGCGACGACGCCTACCGGGAGGCGGCGACCATCGGCCTCCGGTCCGAGGACGTCGTGCTGTGCGAGGACAGCGACCAGGGCGTCGCCGAGGCGTTCACCACCACCCTGTCCCGGGTCGAGGCGAGCCGGTCCCGCGCCACCGGCGAGCCGTCGGAGCCGTGACCCCACGGCCACCGGTGGCCTCGGGGCGGACCGACCGGTTGACCCGGGCCCGGAGCCGGCGCGAGCATCTGACGTGGCCCGGATCATCCCGTCGGAGCTGGTCGAGCCGGTCGTCCGGGTGATGCTCGGGTCGATCGACATCGGCGACGGTGGCACCGCCGAGCAGCGCCGCGTGATCCGCGCCCTGACCACCGGCTACTGGGACCGGGACGACCTCGACCTCGACGCCCTCACCCCGGCCGGGCCCGACGAGGCCGCGACGCTGATCGTCGATCCCCGGCACCGACGACGCATGCGCCAGTTCATGGTCCTCCTCGAGATGTGCCGGCACCCGCTCGAGGCCGCTCAGGTCGACCGCACCGAGGCCTACGCCGCTGCGCTCGGCGAGGACGGACCCGGGCTCGAAGCCATGCGGGTGCTGATCCGTGACGGCACCGCCGCCGCCTCCGAGTACCTGATGGCCCGTGCCCAGGCGATGGCCGAGGAGGAGGCCGAGGACGCCGCCTTCCGCGAGCTCCCGATCCACATCGACGCCCCCGATCCCGACCTGGTCGCTCGGCTCCGGGCGCTGGGGGACCTCCCCGCCGGCACCCTCGGACGGGCCTACTTCGACTTCATCGACGGCAACGGCTTCTCGTTCCCCGGGGAGAACCCCGGCTTCCCGGCCACCTTCCTCCAGCACGACATGTGCCATGTCCTGTGCGACTACGACCCCCACGGCATGGACGAGATCGCCGTGAACACGATGATCCTGGGCGCAGCCGACACGGATCAGCACTGGATCACCCTCGTTTCCAGCTTGGCGCTGCGCGAGGCGGGGTTCCTGGTCCCCGAAGGGTACGAGCCGATCGCCCCGGGGACGCTCGACTGGGACGGATCGGCCGAGATGTTCGCCGACGCCCTTCGTCGGGGCGCCGAGTGCACCGGAGACTTCGCCGGCGCAGACCTGATGGCCCTCGCCGCCGAGCCGCTCGCCGAGGTGCGCGCCCGCTTCGGGATCCAGCCCCGCCGGGTCTGAACCGAGGCGTCCGAACCGAACCGTCCGGTCGCCCGGACCGACCCGACTCAGGCGAGGAACACGATCTTCGTCCGGGGGTCCACCATCGCGCCGGGCGCGTCGTCGAACGGGACGACGGCGTCGATGATCGCCGCAGGGTCGAGGTGCCCCCTCGTCACCAGATCGAGCACGGCGGGCGCAGTGGCACGCGCGTGCACCCGGCCGACCTCGTAGGTGATGCCCTTCGCGTACATCACCCCGAGCGGGAGCTCGACCGTCCGGCCCGCACCTCCCGACACGCTCGTGCACGTGCCGCACGGTGCCGTCGCGGTGATCGCGAGGGTGCGGCCCGGGTCGAGCACGTTGGCGTCGACCGTGATCGCGAAGCGCTCCCGCCCGACGGCCGCGACCCAGTCGCCCCCCACCACGGCGCGTGCGTCGGCCCCCAGCTCGTCGGCGCGGTCGAGCCGGGCCGGGTCGTCGTCGACGTAGACGACGTGCCCGCTACCGAGCGCACGCGCCGCCATCACCGCATAGAGGCCCACGGACGCGGCCAGGCCTCCCACGACCAACACGGCCTCCCCGGGCCGATCGGCGAGTGGGTCCGCCACGCAGCGGTACCCGTCGGCGACGTTGTCCGGGATCCCGCACGCCGCCACCGGATCCAGCCCATCCGGGAGCGGGAGCAACGAGAAGTCGGCGAAGGGGACGCGCACCAGGTCGCTGAGGGCGCTCCCGTGGTGCGCGCCCGCCGGCCCGAGGCCGAACGACGCACCCGGCGGCACCGCTGCGCACGCGTTGGTGCGGCCGATCCGGCACGGGACGCACTCGCCGCAGCTGATCTGGAACGGCACCACGACCCGGTCGCCCGGCTGCCAGTCCCCGGCCGAGTCCCCCCGGTCGACCACCTCACCGACCATCTCGTGCCCCATCGGGAACGGCCCGGCCATCGGGTAGAGGCCGAGGGCGATCGCCGGGTCGAGGTCGCAGCGGGCCACGGCGAGCGGCCGCACCACGACGTCACGCCCGTGCTCCACCCGAGCGTCGGGCACCTCCCGCCAGTGCAGGGCGCCGGGGCCCTCGAACATCAGCGTGCGCACGCCCCATCCTCACACAGCGGGACGGTCGGCCGCAGTCGTCCTCCCTCACCCCCCCCCGGTCCCATTGCGTCCGCCGCGGCGGTGCGCCGCTCGGATGACCGGAGCAGTCAGACGATCGCGGGCGTGAGCCAACCGCCGGTGGTGAACGGGACCAGCCGCGAGCTCGAGAAGTCGGTGGTCGCGAGGTCGATCTCGTACCAGGTGGGGTCGTCGATGGTGTTGTAGGCGTAGCGCCG
>CAIUKV010000133.1 GCA_903899845.1 uncultured Actinomycetes bacterium | reverse complement strand
GGGTCGATCCCGGCGTAGGGGAGCACCTCCCGGGCCCGGACGACGGCCCGGTGGGCGGGCTCGGTGTCGGCGGTGG
Organism: uncultured Actinomycetes bacterium; assembly: GCA_903899845.1. Taxonomy (GTDB): domain Bacteria; phylum Actinomycetota; class Acidimicrobiia; order IMCC26256; family PALSA-555; genus CAIUKV01. Next base: position 1,871 of record CAIUKV010000133.1, on the reverse strand, counting down.
CCCACAGCAGCCGCACCCGGTCGGTGGCGGCGTCCGGCCCCTCGGCGCCGTCCGTGCGACCCGGCGGCGGGGACCCGGGCGCAACGACCCGCGAACCGGCGACCGACACCACCGCCATCCCGGCCCGCCGCAGGCGCCAGCCCAGCTCGGCGGCCGCCGCCACGGGCGCGGCGTCGCCCGGATAGCCGTCGACCCACTGGAAGGCCCGGGTCTCGACCACCACGGCCGGCGCGGGTGCGCCCAGGACCTCGACCACGGGCGGATCCTCCGGGGCGTCGGCGGTCCGGGCCACGACCGCGGCCACCCGGGCGTCGGCCCGGAACGCGGCGAGCGCCGCCCGCAGCCATCCCGGCTCGGGCCGGACCCCCGCGGCGAGGAAGGCGAGGTACTCGCCCCGGGCCGGGCCGGCCGCCGCGTTGCGGACGGCCGCGTCGGTCATCCGGTCGTCGACGCGCACCTCGCGGACGGCCAGGCCACCGATCCGGTTCGGGGCACGCCCGGGCCCGCGCACTGGCACCACCACCTCGTGGCCCTCGCCCGGCAGGTCGAGGTCGGCGATCGCGTCGGTCGCTGCGCCCACCCCGTCGATCTCCGCGACCACGATGCTCACCGCGCCCGTCCGGACCGGGCGGGCGCGCCGATGGCCCGAGGGGCTCACCGGCCGCCCGCCAGCCCGTCGAGGTCCCAGGTGCCGCCGAGGGTGACGACGCCGTGCTCCTCGGCGGGATCGCCGTGGATGACGTCGAAGCGGAAGGCCCGGATGCGGGCGTCGAGCGCGCGGGTGATCGTGTAGTCGTAGAGCAGCGCACTGAAGTCGTAGGTGCCCGGGAGCAGCGGCACCCGGGGAATCCGGTGGTCGACGTGGCCGCGCCCGACGAAGCGGTCGGGGACGAGGCCGGCCTCGCGCAGGTTGGGGCCGCTCACCTGCACCCCGTCGAGGGTGTGGACCCCCAGACCGAGCACGGGCTGCTCGACCGGCTCCGCGGCGGCGAGGTGCACCCGGACCACCAGCGGGTCGCCGGTGCGGACGTGGGTGACGGCCCGCCCGGCGGCGTCGAGGAACTCGACCCGCTCGATCTCGGCCTCCCCCGATCCCCACCGCCAGCCGAGCCCGTCGGCGCGTCGGTTCACGTGCACCGAGTCCTCGTAGTCGTTGATCACCGTGGCTGCCGGACCGATGGCCCGCAACGTGCCGTGCTCGAGCAGGGCGACCTCGTCGCAGAGGTTGCGGATGGAGTCCATGGCGTGGGTCACGATGACGATGGTGCGCCCGGCGCGGCGGAGCTCGTCGAACTTCTCGGCGCAGCGCTGCTGGAACTCGGCGTCGCCCACTGCGAGCACCTCGTCGACCAGGAGGACCTCGGGCTCGACGTTGATCGCGACCGCGAACCCGAGGCGCACGTACATCCCGCTCGAGTACCCCTTGACCGGCGTGTCGATGAAGTGCTCGAGCCCGCTGAAGGCGACGATGTCGTCGAAGCGGGCGTCGAGGTCACGCCGTGAGAGCCCGAGGATCGCGCCGTTGAGGTAGACGTTCTCGCGACCGGACAGCTCGGGGTGGAAGCCGGCTCCGAGCTCGAGCAGCGCGGAGAGGCGGCCGTCGACCGTCACCGTGCCGCGCTCGGGCCGGAGGATGCGGGCGAGGCACTTGAGCAGCGTGCTCTTCCCCGACCCGTTCTCACCGATGAGCCCGAAGGTCCGGCCCGGCGCGATCTCGAACGAGACGTCGGACAGCGCCCAGAAGTCCTCGTAGCGGGCCCGCCGCCGGCGCAGGACGGTCGCCTTCAGGGACTGGTTGCGCTCGTGGTAGAGGCGGTACCGCTTCGACACCCCGTCGACCACCACCGCCGGGCGGCTCACACTTCCTCCGC
>CAIUKV010000132.1 GCA_903899845.1 uncultured Actinomycetes bacterium | reverse complement strand
CTCGCGATCATGACCGCGCCGACCGCCGACGGCATCGTGTTCCGCACCGACGCCGACCTCCGCCCCGAGGGTCGGGCCGGCGCGCTCTCCCGCACGGTCGAGAGCTACACGGCCTGGTACGAGCGCTGGGCCCGCCACTGGGAGTTCCAGGCGTTGCTCAAGGCCCGGCCGGTGGCGGGCGACCCGGCGCTCGGCGCCGAGTTCATGGCCGCGAGCCGACCGTTCGTGTGGCGGGAGGTCCTCGACCCCGACCTGGTCCGCGAGGCCCGCGAGATGAAGGCACGCGCCGAGGCGGAGCTCCACAAGCGCGGCCTCGACGACCGCGAGCTGAAGCGGGGCCGGGGCGGCATCCGCGACATCGAGTTCGCGGTCCAGCTGCTCCAGCTCGTCCACGGCCGCCACGACCCCCGGATCCGGTCGGCCACCACCCTGGTGGCGCTCGCCCAGCTCGCGGCGGGCGGCTACGTGGAGCGACGCGACGTCGGCCGCCTCGGTGACGCCTACGTGTTCCTGCGCACGGTGGAGCACCGGCTGCAGCTGCGCGACGAGCTCCAGACCCACACCCTCCCGGCCGATCCCGCCGAGCTCACGCTGCTCGCCCGGGTCCTCGGCTACCGCGACCAGCCCCGGGCCACCGCGCTCGAGGCGTTCCTCGCCGAGCACCGCGCCCACCAGACCGCAGTGCGGGCCCTCCACGAGCGGCTGTTCTTCGCGCCGCTCATGGACGCGCTCGCCGGGCACGGGTCGCTCAGCCCCGAGGCGGCCGAGGAACGGCTCGCCGCCTTCGGCTTCGCCGACGCCGAGCACACCCGGGCCGGCTTGCGCGAGCTGACCCGGGGCTTCTCGCGCACCTCGCGGGTGCTCCAGGAGATGCTCCCGGTGATCCTCGACTGGTGCTCCACCTCGCCCGATCCCGACCTCGCGCTGCTGCAGCTCCGGCGCATGGTGGAGGGGCCCACCCGGGCCCAGGCCGTCGCGGTCACGTTCCGCGACGCGACCGGGGCGGCCGAGCGGGCCTGCCGGGTGCTCGGGTCGAGCCGCTTCCTCGGTGACTCGCTGTTCCACCAGCCCGCCTTCCTCGAGACGCTGGGGGACGACGAGGCGCTGGTGGTCGAACGGTCCCGCGACGACCTGGTCGGGGCCGCCCTCGAGACCCTCCAGTGGCGCGCCGACGTCGACCAGCGCCGCAACGGCCTCCGGCGCTTCAAACGCCGCGAGTTCCTGCGCATCGCGGCGCGCGACCTGCTCGGCCTGGCGCCGATCGAGGTGACGGCCCGCGAGCTGAGCAACCTCGCCGACGCCTGCGTCGAGGCGGCGCTGCGGTCGCTCGAGCCCGACCTGCCCTTCGCGGTGATCGGGATGGGGCGCCTCGGTGGCCACGAGCTGTCGTACGCGTCCGACATCGACGTGCTGTTCGTCTACGACGGCGACCGCCCCGCCGACTACGAGGCGGGACTGCGCCTCGCCACCGACCTCGTCCGTGAGATCGGGGCGACCACGGCCGAGGGCCAGACCTTCCGCATCGACGCGGCCCTGCGTCCGGAGGGCAAGAACGGCGTCCTCGCCCGTTCGCTCGCCTCCTACCTCGCCTACTACGAGGAGTACGGGCTGCCCTGGGAGTTCCAGTCCCTCCTGCGGGCCCGCCCGGTCGCCGGGGATCCCGAGGTCGCCGCCCGCTTCATGGCGCTGGTCGAGCCGTTCGTGGCGCGCGACCCGTTCCCCGAGGAGTTCACCCGCGAGATCCGCCGGGTGAAGGTCCGGGTCGAGCAGGAACGCATCCCCCCGGGCGAGGACCCCGACTTCCACCTCAAGCTGGGCAAGGGCGCGCTCACCGACGTCGAGTTCACGGTGCAGCTGCTCCAGCTCCAGCACGGCGCCACCCGTCCCGAGGTCCGCGACCCGGCGACGATCGGTGGACTGCGACGCTGCGTGGAGACCGGCCTGCTCGACCCGGTCGACGCGGCCGTGCTCGAAGACGCCTACCGGTTCTGCGAGCGAACCCGCAACGCGCGCTACCTCGTCCTCGGGCGACCCGGCGACGCGCTGCCCGGGGGCGACGACGACCTCCGGATCGGGCGCCTGCTCGGCTACACCCACCAGCCCCGCACCGAGCTGCGCGACGAGTTCCGGCGCGTCACCCGCCGGGCCCGACGCGTGGTCGAGCGGGTCTTCTACGGGCGCCCCGACGGCTGAGGCCGCGGCCCCGGCACCGGCGTCGACCCGGCGTCAGTCCTCGAGGCCGCTGAGGTCGCCGGGGACGTCGACGGCGTACTGCGTGAGCACCTCGAGCGGGATCAGGTCGAGGACCGCCGCGTTGGTGGAGGCGAGCACGACCGGGGCGGCACAGCCGTCGAGGTGGGCCCGGGCCCAGTTGCGGGCGGTGACGCACCACCGGTCGCCCGGGTTCAGCCCCGGGAACCGGTACGCGGGCATCGGCGTCGACAGGTCGTTGCCGATCGACCGCTGGTGCTCGAGGAACTCGGCGGTCACCACGGCGCAGATCGTGTGGCTGCCCAGGTCCTCGGGACCGGTGCTGCAGCACCCGTCGCGGAAGAAGCCGGTCACCGGGTCGAACCCGCAGGGCTCGAGCTCGCCCCCGAGCACGTTGCGCTCCGCCATGGAGGTCAGCCTAGGGGCGGCCCGGCGCACGCCACGAGTGGACCGGCGCTGGGCTACGCCGCCGGGTCGGACGGTCTCCCGACCACGCTCAGGTGGATCGGATCGGTCATCCCGGCCAGGGCACGGAGCCCCAACGGCACCACGGTCCACGCCTGCGGGTCGAGCGATCG
>CAIUKV010000131.1 GCA_903899845.1 uncultured Actinomycetes bacterium | reverse complement strand
TCAGGGGTTCGAGTCCCCTTCCCGGCTCCACCCGCCGTGCCGCCGGTCCTGGAGCCGCCGGCCGGTCCTGCCGCCGCCGCCGAACCGTCCGAGACCGGCCCGGACCGGGACCTTGGTCCCTGGAACGGGGCCGGCGGGCGGGGGATGCTGCACCCGATGATCGCCCTCGGAGTGCTCGCCGTCGCCGTCGTGCTCGTGCTCGCGTTCTGGGTGGTGCCGCGCCGCCCCGCGCCGACGCTCGGCTCGGGCCGGTCCCGCCGCTCGCCGGGCGATCGGCCCGGGGTCCGGTGGGGGCCCGGGACCGACGGTGATCAGGTGGCCCGCTGGGTCGACGCCGGCCTCGTCACCGAGGAGCAGGCCCGGGCGATCGCCGAGTTCGCCGCGGTCCCGGCCGCGCCGGTCGCGGCCCGGCGGAGCCGGGTGTCGCCCGCGGTCGAGGCCCTGGCCTACGTCGGTGGCGTCCTGCTCTCCGTGGGCGCGGCGATGCTCGTGGGCGAGTTCTGGGACCGGATGGGCACCGCCGGGCACCTCGGCGTGGTGGGCGGCGCGGCGTTGGTGGCCGGGGTGGTCGGCGCGGTCGTGGGCGAGGCCGAGCCGGCGGCGTGGCGGCTGCGGGGCTTCCTCTGGGCCCTGTCGGCGGTGGGCGCCGGGGCGTTCGCCGGGCTCGCCCTCTACGAGGTGCGGGGCACGAGCGGGGAGCCGGTCGCCTGGACCACGGCCGCGACCACCGCCGGGGTGTCGGCCGTCTACTGGTGGCTGCGCAACCGGCCCCTGCAGCAGGCCGGCACGCTGATCGCGACGGCGGTCGCGGTGGGGGTCGGGATCGCCTGGATCGGGACCGGCAACGTCAGCGCGTGGATCGGCCTCGCGCTGTGGCTGCTCGGCGCGGCCTGGGCCACGCTCGCCTGGGCGCGGCGGCTCCCCCCGGCCGAGGTGGGGTTCACCCTCGGCGCGGTGCTCACCCTGGTCGCCGCGGCGATCGCGGGGGGCCGCTTCGAGTCGCTCGGGCCGGTCCTGGGCCTGTGCACCGCGACGGTGTGGATCGGCATCGGCATCGCGGCCGACGAGGGCCTCGCGCTCGCCCCGGGGGTGGTCGGGATCTTCGTGTTCCTGCCGATGACCCTGGGCCGGCTCTTCGGCGAGGCCGTGGGGGCCCCGGCGATCGTGATGGCGTCGGGGGCTCTCCTGCTCGGCGTGGTGGCGGTGCTCCTGTGGCGCCGGGCCCCGGGCCGGCGCCGGGCCGGTGGCGGGTGGGCCACCCATCTCCGGTCGTCGGCCTCGCACTGACGCGACCGCGAGGGAGGCGGTCCGGGGGGCGGCCTGTGTCCCGGGCGACTCCCTCCGTTAGCCTGCGGCCCGTGGCCGACCAGGCGAAGTTCGCCGATCTCGCGATGCCCTACATGGACCCGCTGTACTCGGCCGCGCTGCGGATGACCCGCAACGCCGCCGATGCCGAGGACCTCGTCCAGGAGACCTACCTGCGGGCGTACCGGGGCTTCGGTGGGTTCCAGGAAGGGACGAACCTCAAGGCGTGGCTCTACAAGATCCTGACCAACACCTTCATCAACATGTACCGGGCGAAGAAGCGCCGTCCCGACGAAGTGGACTTCGACGACGCCGAGGACTTCTTCCTGTTCCGCCGGCTCGGGGGGCTCGAGGCCGCCGAGGCGGGCAAGACCCCCGAGGTGCAGGTGCTCGAGGCCATGCCCGAGTCGGTGGTCAAGGACGCGATCGAGGCTCTGCCCGAGCAGTTCCGGGTCGCCGTCCTCCTGGCCGACGTCGAGGGCTTCTCCTACAAGGAGATCGCCGAGATCACCGAGGTGCCGATCGGGACCGTGATGAGTCGGCTGCACCGCGGAAGAAAGCAGCTGCAGGCCCGGTTGTGGGATTTCGCCGTCGAGCGGGGTCTCGTGCCCCGTCCGCCGCAGCCCGAGCCCGACCGGAGCGGGTGAGGTGACGTCACCCCACCGCCACCCCGACCGACCTGGAAGCCCCGATGGACTGTGAGCAGACGATCCGTCAGGTGTACCTCTACCTCGACGGCGAATTGACCCGGTACCGACGCTGGCAGATCACGCGTCATCTCGACCGGTGCCCGCCGTGTCAGCACGGGTTCGACTTCGAGACGGAGCTGCGCCAGGTCGTCGCGACCCGGAGCCACGACGAGGTCCCCGACGGGCTCAGGCAGCGCATCGCCGAAGCCATCGGCCTGGTGGGTGGCCCGCTGCGGCCCGAGCCGCTGCGGGCGGTCGACGGCGATCCCGCTCCGGACGAGTCGGAGCGGTGACGGCGCTGCGTACAATGCGGACGCCCGCTGACGACCTCGAGGAGGCCCCCCGGTGACCGGTCTCGCCAACAGCCAGTACCAGTGGTTCTGGTGGATCGCCCCGATCCTCGTCGTGAGCGCCCTCGGCGTCATCGCCGCGCTGTCGGGTGGCTACGTGCGCAAGGTGCTCATCCCGCGGGTCAAGGGTCGCCGGGTCGACTGAGTGCCCGCCGTCGCGTCGGACCGGGCCCGTCGGGCGGAGCCCGTCGACTGGCCGCTCGCCGGCCGCATCGCCCGCCGGGTCGCCGGTGCCGACCCCCTCTCCCGGTCGTACCTGGCGGCGTCGCTCGACGACGACTTCGCCGAGGCGAGCGCGCGGGCCGAGGGCCTCGTCGCCGAGTTCACCGGCCTCACGCCCCCGACCCCGGCGCGGGCCCGGGTGCTCGACCGGGCGGCCTGGGTCGACGCCAACGTGACGTCGATGCAGCGACTCCTCGCCCCGTTGGCCGACCGGATCGGCCAACGGGTGGCGCGCAGCGCCCTCGCCCCGGTCGGGCGCACGGTCACGGCGACCGAGCTCGGGGTGCTCCTCGGCTGGATGTCGCAGCGCGTCCTCGGCCAGTACGACCTGCTCGTGCCCGACGACCCCGCGACCGCGGCGGATCCGACCCCCGACGACGCCGTCTACTACGTCGGCCCGAACGTGCTCGCGATCGAGAAGCGGTTCGCGTTCCGGCCCCGTGACTTCCGGCTGTGGATCGCGCTGCACGAGTGCACGCACCGGGCGCAGTTCACGGCGGTCCCGTGGCTGCGGCCGTACTTCCTGGCGCTGGTCGGCGATCTCCTCGGGTCGATCGACCCGGACCCGCGGCGCCTGGTGGAGGCCCTGCGGGCCGCGCTCGACGAGGCCCGCCGTGGCCGCAACCCACTCGACGACGGTGGGCTCGTGGCGCTCCTCGCCGCCCCGGAGCACCGCGGCAACCTCGCGCGGATGCAGGCGCTGATGACCCTCCTCGAGGGGCACGGCAACCGTGTCATGAACGCCCTCGGCGCCGAGCACGTCGCCGGTCAGGCCCGCATGGCCCGGACCCTCGAGGCCCGCCGCCGCACCTCCGGGGTGACGGCGACGCTGCACAAGCTCGTGGGGCTCGACGCCAAGCTCCGCCAGTACGAGGTGGGGGAGGCCTTCGTCGACGCGGTCGAGCGCGAGGCCGGCCCCCGTGCGATCGACGTCGCGTGGCGGGGGCCCGAGTGGCTCCCGACCGCCACCGAGCTCACGGCACCCACCGAGTGGCTGGCCCGGGTCGCCTGACCCCACCGGGGCCGGTCGTCCCGGCCGGCCTGGATCCGTGGCGGGCGCGCCTGGTGGGCCTCGACGCCGTCGGGCCCGCGCCGGTCGTGGCCTGCTCGGGCGGTGCCGACTCGGTCGCGCTCCTCGCCCTGGTCGTCGCCACCGGCCGCACCCCGGTCGCCGTCCACGTGGACCACGGGATCCGGCCGGAGGCCCCGGGTGAGGCAGCCATGGTCGCCGCGGTCGCCGGGCGGCTCGGGGTCGCGTCCCGGTCGGTGTCGGTGGCGGTGGCGCCGGGTCCCAACCTCGAGGCCCGGGCCCGGGCGGCGCGCTACGCCGCGCTGGAGGCCGAGCGCCGATCGGTGGGGGCCGACTGCGTGCTGGTCGGGCACACCGCCGACGACCAGGCCGAGACGGTCCTGCTCAACCTCCTGCGGGGCAGCGCGGCGGCGGGGCTCGGCGCCATGGCGGTGCGGCGGGACCGGATCGTCCGCCCACTCCTCGGCCTGCGCCGGGCCGACTGCGTCGCCGTGTGCGACCGCCTCGGGGTCGTGCCGGTCCAGGACCCCATGAACGCCGACCCGGCGTTCCGGCGGGTCGCCGTCCGCGACGAGGTCCTGCCCCTCCTCGGTGCGGTCGCCGGGCGTGACCTGGTCCCCGTCCTCGCCCGTCAGGCCGAGGTGCTGCGCTCGGAGAGCGAGTACCTCGACGAGCTCGCGCGGGCGGCCTGGCCCCCGGACCCGGACCGGCCGCGCGTCGACGTCCTCGCCCGGCTCCCGCTCGTGATCGCCCGCCGGGCGGTCCGGCAGTGGCTCGGCGCCCCGCCCCCCTCGTTCGCCGAGGTCGAGCGTGTCCTCGCCGTGGCCGGGGGCGCCGCCCGCGCGACCGAGGTCGCCGGGGGGCGTCGGGTGTGGCGCCGGGCCGGCCTGCTGCACGTCACTGAACGCGCGGCGGGGTAGCGTCCCCGCCGCATGGACGAACACGTCGGGCGGGCCGTCGTCGGGGCGGACGAGCTGCGGGACCGCGTCGGCGAGCTCGGTGCGCAGATCACCGCCGACTACGCCGACGACCCGCCGATCCTGGTCGGCGTCCTGAAGGGGGCCTTTCTCTTCATGGCCGACCTCGCCCGGGCCATCGCGCTCCCGGTCGAGTTCGACTTCATGGCGGTGTCGTCCTACGGGTCGGCGACGCGCACCAGCGGGACCGTGCGGATCCTCAAGGACCTCGACGTCGACGTGACCGACCGGCCGGTGCTCATCGTCGAGGACATCGTCGACTCCGGGCTCACCCTCGCCTATCTCCAACGCAACATCGCCGCCCGGGGCCCCCGGTCGGTCGCGACCTGTGCGCTCCTCGTGAAGGACGGGCTCCAGCGCACCGAGCTGGACCTCGCCTACGTCGGGTTCACCATCCCCCCGGTGTTCGTGGTCGGCTACGGCCTCGACGTGGCCGAGCGGTACCGGAACCTCGGCGGGATCCACGAGTACGTGGGTCCGCCCCGCCGCTGACGCCGCGCGCGGAGGGTGGGGGCCGGCGGGGCCCGGCCGGGAGCGTCGGGCTAGCCTGCCCGCCGTGGCCGACGAGACGCGACCCGCCGACACCCCCGCGCCCGGCTTCGAGGTCGACAAGCCCCGGATCGAGCGGGCCGTGCGCGAGATCCTCGTGGCCATCGGCGAGGACCCCGACCGCGACGGGCTCCTGCGGACCCCCGCCCGGATCGCCGAGATGTACGAGGAGATCTTCGCCGGGCTCCACGACGACCCCGCCCGCCACCTCGCGGTCACGTTCGAGGCCGACCACGACGAGATGGTGATGGTCCGCGACATCCCGTTCACCAGTCTCTGCGAGCACCACTTCGTGCCCTTCACCGGCCGGGCCCACGTCGCGTACATCCCGGGGCGGGACGGTCGGATCACCGGGCTGTCGAAGCTCGCCCGGCTGGTCGAGGGCTTCGCCCGGCGCCCCCAGGTCCAGGAGCGGATCACCACGCAGGTGGCCGACGCCCTCCAGGCCGAGCTCGATCCCCGCGGCGTGTTCGTGGTGGTCGAGGCCGAGCACCTCTGCATGTCGATGCGGGGGGTGAAGAAGCCCGGCTCCCTCACCGTCACCTCGGCGGTCCGGGGCCTGTTCAAGACGAACCCGGCCACCCGGGCCGAGGCGATGAGCCTCATCACCCACCCCGGCAACCGCTTCTGACCAGGGCGGGCACCCCTCGGCGGCACCCGGCTCGGCGGGCCGGGTGGGTCGGGTGCGGCCCGATACGCTGCGGAGGATGTTCTCCTGGGGCGAGATCTGCGGGGCTCGGCCCGCCGTGATGGGCGTGGTCAACGTCACCCCGGACTCGTTCTCCGACGGGGGCCGCTGGCTCGACCCCGCCGCGGCGGTCGCCCACGGCCTCGACCTCGTGGACGCCGGTGCCGACCTGCTCGACGTGGGCGGCGCCTCGACCCGGCCCGGGGCCCGTCCGGTCGACCCCGACGAGGAGCAGCGTCGGGTCGTTCCGGTGGTGGAGGGCCTCGTCGCCGCGACGGCGGTGCCGGTCAGCATCGACACCACCCGGGCCGACGTCGCCCGCGCCGCGCTCCACGCCGGCGCCCGGGTCGTCAACGACGTCTCGGGCGGCCGGGCCGACCCGGACCTCCTCCCCGCCGTCGCCGGGCGCAGGGCCGGGATCGTCCTCATGCACATGCAGGGCACCCCGGCCACGATGCAGGACGACCCCCGCTACGACGACGTGGTGCAGGAGGTGGGCGACTTCCTCACGACGCGGATCGCCGCGGCCCGCGCCGCCGGGATCGCCGACGGCGCGATCGCCGTGGACCCCGGGATCGGGTTCGGCAAGACCCTCGACCACAACCTCGACCTGCTCGCCGCGCTCGGCGCCCTCGAGGACCGGCTCGCACCGTTCCCGTTGCTCCTCGGGACGTCGCGCAAGCGCTGCATCGGCACCGTGCTCGCCGGAGTGGGTGACGAGGCCGGCGAGCCCGCGCCCGACCGCCGCGAGGAGGGCACCCTGGCCACGACCGTCTGGGGGATCGCATGCGGG
>CAIUKV010000130.1 GCA_903899845.1 uncultured Actinomycetes bacterium | reverse complement strand
GCCACCGCGACCGCGGCGATCCCCGCGACCCGCCGTCCGAGCGCGCGCCGCCGCCCGCTCCGGATCCGGCGCGCCCGGGCCCGCGATCCCGGCGCCGATCCCGGCGCCGATCCCGGCGCCGATGCTGCGTTCCCCATGCCTGCGCTCCTGACGTGCGACTGGTCGCGTCCCACGCAGTCTGGCACGCCGTCGGCGGCGCCGGGCTCAGCCCGTGCGCTCGAGCACCCAGACCGGTCCCATGACGAGGCGGTGGCGGGCCCCCGGGACGGCCGGGTCCTCGGTCGCGTAGCCGGCATCGCCCGCCCACATCGCCACCGCACCGGTCTCGCCGCGGGCGATGACGGTCTCGTAGACGAGCGGGGTGCGGCGATGGGCGTCGTCCATCAGCGCCGCGACGTCGTCGAAGTCGGCCAGGTACGACAACGTCATCCACGTCGGTGGGGCGAGCTCGACCTCACCCGCGTCGCGGCGCACCAGCGCGTCGGCCGGTCGCATCCACTCGGACTCGTGGATCTCCCCGCCGTCGATCGTCACCACGTGGTCCGCGGCCGCCGGGCCCACGAAGAACCAGGTCGCGAACCGACGGGGCGCGAGCGCCGGGGGCGTCCAGTGGGCGATCCACGCGAGCTCGTCGACGACGACCGCCATGCCGGCCTCTTCCACCGCTTCACGCGCCGCGGCCCGACGCGCCGCGGCCTCGGCGTCGGGTGCGCCGACCCGGTCGTCGTCGTCGATCCGCCCGCCCGGGAACACCCACATCCCGCCGTACGCGAGCTTCGAGTTCTTGCGGAGCATCAGGGTCTCGACCCCGGCCGGACCGTCGCGCACGATCACCACCGTCGCCGCGGGCACGATGGCGGGGTCGGGCTCGGCCCCCCGGAACCAGGCGTCGAGGCGTGACTCAGGCACGGAGGGACCTCCTCAGGAAGGCGACGGTGGCGTCGCGGGCGACCGCGAACCCCTCCCCCGCGTAGGGAACGAAGTGACCGCCGTCGAGGAGGACGAGCTCCTTGGGCTCACCCGCCCGGGCGAAGGCGGCGAGCGCGATGCCGCTGGGCGCGACCCGGTCGTCGGTCGCCACGATCATGCACAACGGGGTCGGGGCGAGGTGCGCGGCGGCCAGTCCGGGGTCGAACGGGACCGGTCCCCCGTCGGTGCGCAGGGTGCACTCGTTGCGCCAGCGGGTTCCCGGCGCCGCGGCCGAGAACCAGGCCCACGACTCGCGGTCGCGGAGGAACGCAGGCTCGCCGTCGCGCGCCGCCACCACCGGGACCGGACCGATGGGGGCCGCGGGCGCGCCGCGGGTCCCGGCCAGCAACGCGTCGCGCAGCGTGGCCCAGGCGGCCGCATGGTCGTCCGGATACTGCTCGGCCAGCCCGGCGAAGGGCACCTGGGCCACCACCGCCGCGACCCGGCGGTCGGCGGCGCCGACGACGAGCACCTCGCCGCCGCTGTAGCTCGAGCCCCACAACGCGACCCGGTCGGGATCGACCCCGGGCTCGGCGGTCAGCCGGTCGAACGCGGCCCGGTAGTCGCGGGCCTGGGCCCAGATGTCGATCTCCCCCCGGGGCTCGCCGGCGCTCGCGCCGAGGTTGCGGTGGTCGTAGGCGAGCACCGCGAACCCGGCCGCGGCCACGGCATCGGCCATCCGGAGCACGCCCATCTCCTTGACCGCCGAGAACCCGTGGGCCATGACCACCCCGGGGACCGGGGTGGCGGGCGTGGCCCCGGTGGGCAGGGAGCACCGACCCCGCAGCACCGTCCCGTCGGCGGCTGGGAACGCCACGTCGGCGTGGGTGACCCCGGGCGCGGGGTCGACGGAGGCGGTCGTCACGGGTCCCACCTTCCCACGCGACGGGCCGACCCGGCACCCACGGCGCTTGGCGGGGGTCCCGACCCCGGTGCCATGATCCCGCCGTGCTCCGAGGGGTCCGGGTCGTCGACTGCGCCACCGAGATCGCCGGGCCCTACTGCACCAAGCTGTTCGCCGACGCCGGCGCCGACGTGGTCAAGGTCGAGCCCCCCGGCGGCGACCCCCTCCGGCGCTGGGGCCCGTCGGCCGCCACCGGCACCGGGGCCCTGTTCGAGTTCGTCAACACCTCGAAGCGGGGCCTCGAGGGCGCGGCCACCGACCCTGCCGTCCTGGACCTGTGCGCCGCCGCCGACCTCGTCGTGCACTCCGAGCCCCCCGGGACCTTCCCCGTCGCCGCCCTGCTGGCCCGCAACCCGGCCCTGGTGGTGGTGTCGATCAGCCCGTTCGGCCAGGACGGGCCGTGGCGCGACCGCCCGGCGACCGAGTTCACCCTCCAGGCCGAGTGCGGATCGATCGCGGGCCGGGGCCTCCCGGGCGCTCCGCCCTTCCACGCCGGGGGCCGCATCGGCGAATGGGTGACCGGGATCTACGCCGCCGTCGCCGCCGCGGCCGCCCTGCGGGCCGCCGAGCGGACCGGGCACGGAGAGCACGTCGACGTTGCGCTCCTCAGCGTCATGTCGATCACGATGAACACCTACTCGGCGGTCATGGCCGACATGACCGGGTGGCCCCCGGCGGTCCGGCCGACCCGCACGGTCGAGGTCCCGTCGATCGAGCCCACCGCCGACGGCTACGTGTGCTTCACCACCAACAGCGTGCAGCAGCTCAGCGACTTCCTGCTCTGCATCGGGCGACCCGACCAGCTCGAGGAGCCCGACTGGTTCCGTCACGCCACCCGGTGGGCCCGGCGCGACGAGTTCCTCGCCATGGCCCACGAGTACACGACGAGTCGCACGAGCGCGCAGGTCCTGGCCGAGGCCGAGGAGCTGCGCATCCCCACCGGCCCGGTCGGCAACGGCGCGACGGTCACGGGCTTCGACCACTTCGTGGAGCGGGGCGCATTCGTCCCCGCCCCCTCGGGACGCTTCGTCCAGCCCCGGCCGCCCTACCGGATCTCCGGGGTGACTCCCCGACCGTTCACCGCGGCGCCCGCCCTGGGCGAGCACGCCGGCGCGGTCGACTGGCCCGTCCGCCCGGCGTCGGCCCCCGCCGGCGAGCGCCGCCTCCCGCTCGACGGCGTCCGCATCCTCGACCTCACCGCCTGGTGGGCGGGCCCGGCGGGCGGCCACCTCCTCGCCCTCCTCGGTGCCGACGTCATCAAGGTCGAGTCCGTCACGCGCCCCGACCTGATGCGCTACTCCGCCGCGCGGGTCCCTCCGGCCGAGCAGTGGTACGAGTGGGGGTTCATCTTCCACGGGGCCAACAACACCAAGCGGGGCATCACCCTCGACCTGACCCGACCGGAGGGCCGCGACCTCCTCCTGCGCCTCACCGCGCACGCCGACGCGGTGATCGAGAACTTCACCCCCCGGGTGATGGAGAACTTCGACCTCACCTTCGACGCCCTCCGGGCGGTCAACCCCGGGATCGTGCTGACCCGCATGCCCGCCTACGGACTCGACGGCCCGTGGCGCGACCGCACCGGGTTCGCGCAGACGATGGAGTCGATCACCGGCATGGCCTGGGTCACCGGGTGGGCCGACGGACCGCCGGTGCTGCACCGCGGGGCCTGCGACCCGCTCGCAGGGGCGCACGCGGTGCTCGCCACCATCCTCGCCCTGCGCGAGCGTGACCGCACCGGGGAGGGCCGCCTGGTCGAGGCCACCATGATCGAGGCCGCGCTCAACGCCGCCGCCGAGGGGCTGGTCGAGTACCAGGCGTCGGGCACGCTGCTGACCCGCGCCGGCAACCGGGGCCCGGTGAGCGCGCCCCAGGGCGTGTACCGGTGCGCCGGTGACGAGGAGTGGCTCGCGATCGCGACCGCGACCGACGAGCAGTGGGCCGCCCTGCGCCGGGCCCTGGGTGACCCGGCCTGGGCCGCCGACCCCGCCCTCGCGACCGCCGACGGCCGCCGCGCCGCCCACGACCTCATCGACGCCCGGCTCGGCGAGTGGACCGCGTCCCGCGACGCCCGCCGGACCTCCGAGGAGCTCTGCGCCGCCGGGGTGCCCGCGGGCTACGTGTGCGACGGGCGCGACATCCGCTTCAATCCCCAGCTCGACCACCGGGGCTTCTTCGAGACCGAGGACCATCCCGTGTGCGGCACCGTCGCGATCCCCAACGCGCCCTGGCGCTTCGCCGGGATCACCGAGCCGTGGCTGCGACGGCCGGCCCCCACGCTCGGCCAGCACAACGACGAGGTGCTCGGCGGCCTCCTCGGGCTCGGGCCCGACGAGCTCGGGCACCTCCGCGACACCGGCATCATCGGCGAGACTCCGAAGGGCGCGTGACGGACATGACCACCGAACCCGGTTCGTGGGGCTACGCCTCCGACTTCGACGACATCACCGGCCAGGTCGCGATCTGCGGCGTGGGCGACTCCGACATGTCGAAGGCGTCGGGGCGCACCACCCAGCAGATCGTCGGTCAGGCGGTCGAGCGCGCGCTCGAGGACGCCGGGCTCGAGCCACGAGACGTCGACGGGCTCATGTACGTCGGGATGCCGGAGCAGTTCGACGTCGCCGCCTTCCACGAGCACTTCGGCACCGACCACGACATCTGGGAGTCACGGCGCGGCGGCGGGATGACCGGGGCCGCGACGGCTCCGTACTACGCAGCCGAGGCGCTGCGCACCGGGCGGGCCCGGTACGTCCTGAACACCTTCGGGGTGGCGTGGGCGACCCAGCGGGGCGAGATGACCGGCGGTCCCGGCGAGACCCACGCCCAGGACCTGTTCAAGCAGAACCTCGAGATCCCGTTCGGCTGGTTCCCCCAGCCCGTCTACTTCGCCACGATCGCCCGGCGGCACATGCACGAGTTCGGCACCACCGAGGAGCAGCTCGGCGCCATCGCGGTCGCCTGCCGGCGCCACGCGAACCTCAACCCGGCCGCAGTGATGCACGAGAAGCCGCTGACCCTCGAGCGCTACCTCGCCTCACCGAAGTTCGTCGACCCGTTCCGCAAGGAGGACTGCTGCCTCATCTCCGACGGCGGCGGCGCCTACATCATGACCACACCCGAGCGGGCCGCCGACGCACCGAAGCCCCCGGCGCTCGTGGCCGGCGTCGGCCTCGGGCACGCGTCCACCGGGACCCACTGGGCCCAGCAGCCCGCCTTCACTTCCACCCCGGCGGTCTTCTCGGCCCCGGCCGCCTTCCGCATGGCCGGGATCACCCCCGCCGACGTGGACCTGTTCACCTGCTACGACCCGTTCACGATCGTGACGCTGATGCAGATCGAGGACAGCGGCTTCTGTGAGAAGGGGGCCGGGGGCGAGTTCGTGGCCGGCGACACGCTCCACTTCGACTCGGGCAAGCTCGCCCACAACACCCACGGCGGGATGCTCTCGCACGCCTACGTGCTCGGGATCTCCCACGTGGTGGAGGTCGTGCGCCAGCTGCGGGGCGAGGGCACCGCCCCGGTCGCCGACTGCGAGATCGGCGTCTACGGCGGCTACACCGGCCCGCAGTGCTCCACCCTGGTCCTGAGGAGGGGCTGACGATGGCCGACGAGCAGGACCACCGCATCGAGGGCAAGATCACCCGGGCCCAGTTCCCGCTCCCCGACGTCACCTGGCCCGCCACCGCCGAGTTCTGGGCCGGGGCCGCCCGGGAGGAGCTGCTGATCCCCCGCTGCGACGGGTGCGGGCGCTTCCGCTGGTACCCGAAGCCCGAGTGCCCGGCCTGCGCGGCCGAGCCGTACTCGTGGGTCCCGGTCAGCGGCCGGGGCACGCTGTTCTCGTGGGTGGTCGTGACCCACCCGTTCCTCCCCCAGTTCGCCGACCTGGTGCCGTTCGTGCCCGCCCTCGTCGCCCTCGACGAGGACCCGGGCGTCCGTCTCCCCACCCGGATGGTGGACTGCGACCCCGGTGCCTTGACCTTCGACCTCCCGGTCACGGTCACCTTCCGCCCCATCGCCTTCGCCGGGGTCGACGGGTCCGTGCCCGCCCCGATGTTCGTGCCCGCGTGAGCGCCCCGCCGGCACCGCCGACCTTCGTCCCGGTGCCCGGGCTCTGGTGGGTGACCAACGGCGGCGGCCTGATCGCCAACGCGGTCGTGGCGCGACGCCGCCGGTCGCGCCGGCTCGGCCTGCTGTTCGCCGGGGCGCTCGCGCTGCACGTCGGCGAGGCCGTCCACGCGTGGCGGTTCGCCCGGCGCTCGGGACTCGGGGACGACGCGTGGCGCTGGGCCGCGCAGACGCTCGGGGTCGGGTTCCCGTCGCTGCTGGCCCTCCACGACCTGGTCGCCGAGCGGGCCGAGCTTGCGACCCACCCGGGGCCCGGTTGACCGTGCGCGCGTTCACCGGGCGGATCCTCACCATGGAGGTCGGCGCCCCCACGGCCGAGGTCGTGCTCGTCGACGGCGGGCGGATCGTGGCCGTGGGCGACCGGACCCTGCTCGACCGCCCCGACGCGACCGGCGCCGAGGTCGTGGATCTCGGCACCGGCGTCGTGGTCCCCGGCTTCATCGACGCGCACAACCACCTCTCGGTGTCGGCCCTGCACCCGCACTGGGTGGACGTGCGGGCGTGTCGCGGTCGCGACGAGATCGTCGCCGCGCTGCAGGCCCAGGCCACGGCCTGGCCCGACGCCGAGTGGGTCCGGGCCCAGGGCCTCGACCTCATGGGACCCCACCAGGGAACCACCCGCCACGATCTCGACGCGGCCGGCCTCGACCGCCCGGTGATCGTCGCCGACTACACGCTCCACCAGTGCGTGGTGAGCTCGGCCGGGCTCGACGCGCTCGGGATCGGGCGCGACACCCCCGATCCCCTCGCGGGCGAGATCGCGCGTGACGCGCACGGCGAGCCGACCGGGGTGCTGGTCGAGCAGGCGTGGAGCGTCGCCCACGCCCGGTCGCTGGCCGGGTTCACCGATCCCGACCGCTGGGCCGTCCACGTCGCCGACCGGGCCCGGGCCCTGCTCGCCGAGGGCATCACCTGCGTCCACGACGCGGCCTGCTCCCCCGAGGCCGAGGCGCTGTACGCGGCCATGGCCCGGGCGGGCACGCTCCCGGTGGACGTCGTGGGCATGCCCCACCCCGCGGCGCTGCTCCTGAACGAGCACACCGCCCGCCTGTCGGGGCCGCCCACCGGCGAGGGCGACGAGCGCTTCCGCATCGGGGCCATGAAGCTGTTCGCCGACGGGGGCGTGGCCGTGGCGCTCGACGCGAGCGTCGGCGGACAGCGCTTCCAGGTCGGCTACCTGTTCGGCGACCTCGAGGAGCACGCGGTCCGGGCCGCGGACCACGGCTTCCGGGTCGCCATCCACGCCATGGGCAACCGCGGGGTCCAGGCGATGATCGACACCGCCACCGTCATCGCCCGGCGCCACCCCGGGACCGACCACCGGTTCCGGGTCGAGCACGCCGGCGTCACCGCACCCGACCAGTGGCGGGCCCTCGCCGACCTCGGCGCGGTCGCCGTGGTCCAGCCCGGCTTCGTCGACCATGTCGGCGAGAACGCGCACCGCCTGCGCTTCGACGGCCACCACTGGCTCGCCTTCGCCGGGCTCGCCGAGGCCGGGGTGCGCCTGGCCGGGTCGAGCGACGACCCGTGCGCCCCCAGCGCACCCGTGTGGGGCGCCGACCTCGGGGTGCTCCGACGCACCCACTCGGGCAAGGACTTCGAGCCCGAGCAGTCGGTGCCGTTCACCGACTGGCTCGCCGCGTACACGATCGGGGCCGCGGTGGCCGGCGGCCAGGAGGACGAGCGGGGGTCGCTGCGCCCGGGCAAGGTCGCCGACCTCGTCGTGCTCGACCGGGCCGACACCGGCGCACGGGTGCTGCGGACGTACCGGCGCGGCGACCTGGTCGCCTCGGCCTAGCCCGGCGAGGAGCGCGCCCCGCCTCAGGACCGGGGCGCGAGCGCGAGCAGGTGGGCGAGGTCGAGCGCGAGCGTGGCCGCGGTGATCGCGGTCGGGTCGCCCGGTCCGTCGAGGTGGGGCGCCACCTCCACGTGGTCGGCCCCCACCACCCGCAGCCCCGCGAGCCCGTACAGGAGCTGGCGGGCCTGGCGGGCCGTCGGACCCCCCACCACCGGCGTGCCGGTGCCGGGCGCCGATGCCGGGTCGAGGAAGTCGATGTCGACCGAGACGTAGACCGGGTGGTCGCCGACCGTCGCCCGGATCTGGTCGATCGTGTCGCGCAGGGGCCGGTCGAGCAGCGTGTCGGCGTCCACCACGGTGAACCCGACGCCGTCGGGGTTGGGCGTGCGCATGCCGACCTGGATGGAGCGGCTCGGATCGACGAACCCGTCCCGGACCGCGAGCCGGAACATGGTCCCGTGGTTGAGGTCGTCACCCATGTCCCAGGTGTCGCAGTGCGCGTCGAAGTGGACCAGCGACAGCGGACCGTGGCGCTCGGCCGTGGCCGCGAGCACGGGGTACGACACCATGTGGTCGCCACCGAGCGCGAGGACCATCGTGTCGGTGGCCAGGATCTCGGCGACGGTCCGGCGCACCTCGGCCACCATGCGGTCGGGGTAGCCCGGCCAGAACACGGTCATCGGGACGTCGCCCCAGTCGACGATCCGGGCCGTCTCCCAGAGGTTGACCGCCGGGCGCTCGTCGGTCGCCTCACACCACGGCCAGTGGCCCCACGGGTACTGGCCGACGAACAGCGACTGCTCGCGGATCGCCCGGGGTCCGAACCGGGCGCCGGGTCGGTGGGTGGTGCCCCCGTCGAACGGGATCCCCACCACCGCGATGTCGGCCTCCGCGAGGTCGCGGGTCGCCTGGCGCCGGGCGAACGTGATGAGCCCCGCGTAGGGCGACGACGCCGCGCCGGTCGGATCGGGGTCGTGGGCGGTCACCGTCGTCAGCTCCCCATGAGATCCATCGAGCCCTGCATGTAGGTGCCGATGTCCTGGGTCTTGAACACCGCGACCCCCTTCATGTCCGGGATGTAGTACTCGACCCCGTCGTCGTCGAGCGCGGCGGCCATCGCCGCGGCGACGTCCTCGGCCGGCACCTTCGGCCCGTCGTAGGCCGCGCCCTCCTCGTCGGGCTTGTCCCAGATCTCGGTGTCGACCGCTCCGGGGATCACCAGCTTGACCCGGACCGGCGAGTGCCACAGGTCGAGCGCGACCGCCTCGGTCCACCCGCACAGCGCGAACTTGCTCGCGCAGTACGCCGACTCCCGCGGGATACCGAGTCGACCGCCGAGGCTCGACACGTTCATGATCGTGCCCGAGCCCTGCTCCAGCATCCGGGGCAGGACGGCGAGGGCGAAGCGCACCGGCGCGTGGAAGTTCACGTCCATCACCCGCTCCACCTCGGCCGCGGTCACCCGGGTGACCGGGCGCACGCCCGGGATCGCGGCGTTGTTCACCAGCACGTCGATGCCGTCCCACCGCTCCCACGCCGCTGCGACCACCCGCTCGGCCGCGTCGGCCTCGCCCACGTCGGCCACCCACATGGCCGAGTCGGGCGCATGGGGGGTGCAGTCGGCCAGCACCTCGGCCAGGCGCCCCTCGCGCCGGGCGACGAGCCCGACGGTGTCGCCGGCCGCCGCCAGGTGCCGGGCGAGCGCGGCCCCGATACCCGACGACGCGCCCGTGATCAGGACGGTCCGACCCACGGTCCCGTCCCCCGCTCAGGCCTGGGCCTGCTGGCGGATCCAGCGCACCGAGCCCTCGAGGAACGCCCCCACGTCCTGGGCCTTGCGCGTGGCGACGTCCTCGAACCAGGCCGGCACGTAGACCTGGAGGCGGTCCTCGTACAGCGCCGCCATCATGCCGTCGACGAACTCGTCCACCGGGATCTTCTCGATCTCGGGCGAGAGCGGGTCGTTGTCGGGCACCGAGAACAGCGGGGTGTCGACCACTCCCGGGTACACGATGTTGACCCGGACGCCGAGGTCCCACACGTCGATGGCCATCGCCTCGGCGAAGACCGACAGCGCGGCCTTCGACGCGTCGTAGGCCCCCTCCCCCGGCGACGACAGCGTGGCCGCCACCGACGACACCATGACCACCCGGCCCGATCCCCGCTCGACCATGTGCGGGAGGAGCCGCAGCGTGAGCCGGACCGGGGCGTTGTAGTTCACCAGCATCACCCGGTCGACGGTCTCGGGGTCGAGGGCCGTGACGTGACGGTGCTTGGGGATGCCCGCGTTGTTGATCAGGACGTCCACCCCGCCGAGCTCGGCGATCGCGGTCGCCGCGAGCACGTCGACCTTCCCGGGGTCGGCGAGGTCCACCGGCCACATCCGCGACCCGGGCGAGTGCTCCCGGCAGCGGGCCAGCGTGTCGGCGAGCCGGGCCTCGTCCCGCCCCACCAGGCCGAGCACCGCGCCCTCCGCAGCGAGGCGCACGGCCAGGGCCGCCCCGATCCCCGACGACGCCCCCGTGAGCAGGACCCGTGATCCCGCCGGCTCGAATCCCGGTGCCATCGGCCACCCTCTCGTCGACGCGGGCGCCCGGTGCGCCTGCTCCCCCCGCAGCGTAGGGCACCCGTCCACGACGGGTCGCCCCCGCGCGGGCCGTCGCCCTGGTACGCTGCGGACATGACCGACTCGCCTTTCCCCACCACCGGCATCTCCAGCACCGGCGTCCCGACCTACACCGCGCCGGCCGTCGCGACCCGGGTCCCCGTGGTCGCGGAGCTGATCGGCAGCTCCACGCCCGGTCCCGCCTGATCCACCGTCGGCCCGCGCGGGCGCGCCGACGGGCCCGGCGCGCGACGCAGCGCCTGGATACGATGCGGCGGTCCCCGTCCGCACCGGTGCAGGAGTCCCCATGCGCGCGCTCGTCTTCGGCGTCCCCCCCGAGTCCACCGACGCCCCGACCACCGGGAACCCGCTGCTCGACGGGCTGGCCCGCACCCCCATGGGCCTGGTCGACGTGGAGGAGCCCGCGCTCCCGCGTCCCGACTGGGTGCGCATCGCGCCCCGCCTGACCGGCATCTGCGGCTCCGACGCCAAGCAGGTCTTCATGGACTGGGGCTCGGGCCAGGTCCCGGGGATGCCCACCAACCCCATGATCGACTTCTCGTCGTTCCCGCAGGTGCTCGGCCACGAGGTGGTGGCCGACGTGGTCGAGCTCGGGCCCGAGGCCCGCGGCCTGGCCGTGGGCGACCGGGTGGTGCTCAACCCGTGGCTCTCGTGCGCCCCCCGGGGCTTCTCCCCCGTGTGCCCGGCCTGCGAGGTCGGCGACCTGAGCCTGTGCTGGCACTTCACCGACGGCACCCTCGCCCCCGGCATCCACATCGGCACGTCGCGCGACCTGCCCGGCGGCTACGCCCCCACGATGGTCGCCCACGACTCGATGCTGTTCCGGGTGCCCGACTCCATGCCCGACGAGCTGGCGGTGTTCGCCGACCCGTTCGCGGTGTCGCTGCACTCGGTGACCCGCCACGCACCCGCCCCGGGCAGCAAGGTCCTCGTCTACGGCGCCGGGGCGCTCGGCAGCTGCGCCACCGCGATCCTGCGCACGCTCTACCCCGACGTCGAGGTCGGCGTGGTCGCCCGGTTCGGGGCCCAGGCCGACCTGGCCCGGGCGTTCGGCGCCCACCGGGTCTTCGCCCACGAGCCCGCCCGGCAGCTCATCGAGGAGATCGCCGAGTGGTCGGGCGGGGTGCTGCGGGGCGACAACGAGATGCCGATGGCCTTCCCCGGGTTCGTCGACGTCGTCTACGACACGATCACCCGCAAGGAGACCCTCGAGGTCGCCGCCCGCGTGCTGCGGGCCCGGGGCACCATCGTGAAGGCGGGCGTGCACAGCCCGATGGCCTGGGAGTGGACCCCGCTCTACTTCAAGGAGCTCGCCTGGGTGGGGTCGAACGCCTTCGGGATGGAGGAGGTCGACGGCGTGCGCAAGCACGGCATCCAGCACTACCTCGACCTCGCCGAGGCCGGCCGGATCGACCTGCGCCCCATGCTCACCCACACCTTCGCGCTCGAGGACTGGCGGGCCGCCTTCACCACGCTGGCCACCCAGGGCGAGACCGGCGCGATCAAGGTCGCCTTCGACCAACGCACCCGCTGATGGCCACCTTCGACTGGGCCGGTCGGCGGGTGCTGCTGACCGGGGCGTCGTCGGGGATCGGCGCGGCCCTCGCGGTCGAGCTGGCCCGGGCCGGCGCGGTCCTCGGGCTGTGCGCCCGCCGGACCGAGCTGCTCGACGCGGTGCTGGCCGAGGTGCGGTCCCACTCTCCCGGCTCGGCGGCCTGGACCGTCGACCTCGCCGACCTCGACGCGGTCGACGCCCTCGCCGAGCGGGCGGTGGCCGAGCTCGGCGCCGTCGACGTGCTGGTGAACAACGCCGCCCGGTCGAACTACCACGCCGGCGCGCTCGAGACGCCCTGGGCCGACCTCGAGTACATGATGCGCTGCAACTACCTGTCGCCGGTCCGCCTCACCCGGGCCCTGCTCCCGGACATGCTGGCGCGCGACGAGGGCCGGGTGGTGGTGGTCTCGTCGATGGCCAAGCACATGTCGTCGCCGGGCGAGTCGGCCTACTCGGCGACGAAGGCCGCATTGTCGGCATGGTTCGAGGCGACCGCCACCGAGCTGTGGTCGACCGGCGTGCGCTTCCACCTCGTCTACCCGGCCCTGATCGGGCTCGAGCCCGGCGTCGACGCCGACGACGCGGTGGCCGACACGGCCACCAGCGGCGAGGTGATCCCGGCGCCGGTCCTGGCCCGGGCCGTGCGGCGCCAGGTCGAGGCCGACGAGTTCGAGCAGTACATGCCCCGCTCCGCCGGCGACCTCGCCCGGCGGCGGGCCAACGACCTGGTGCCGACGATCGCGATGATGGCGGCGTGGTACACCCGGACCGGAGGGACGACATGACCGACACGATGCGCGGGATCCGGGTGATCGAGGTGGCGTCGTGGACGTTCGTCCCCGCCGCCGGCGCGGTGCTCGCCGACTGGGGCGCCGACGTCATCAAGATCGAGCACCCGGTCACCGGCGACCCGCAGCGGGGCCTCGCCGCCCTCGGGGTGATGCCCGGAGGCGCGTCGGCCGGCGACTTCATGATGCAGGTGCCCAACCGGGGCAAGCGCAGCGTCGGCCTCGACCTCGCGTCGGAGCCGGGGCGTGAGATCCTGCGTCGCCTCGTCGCCTCGGCCGACGTCTTCCTGACCAACATGCTCCCCTCGGTCCGGACCCGGCTCCGCATCGACGTCGACGACATCCGGGCCGACAACCCCGCGATCGTCTACGTCCGCGGCCACGGCCAGGGCGCCCACGGACCGGAGGCGGACCGCCCGGCGTTCGACGGCACCGCGTACTGGGCTCGGGCCGGCATGGCCGACACCCTCCGGCCCGCCGAGCTCACCGATCCCCTCGGCGCCCGGCCCGCCATCGGCGACGTCATGGGCGGCCTCGCCATCGCCGGGGGCATCGCCGCGGCGCTGTTCGAGCGCGAGCGCACGGGGGTGGCCCGGGTGGTCGACATCTCCCTGCTGAACACCGGCATGTGGCAGCTCCAGGCCGACATCGCGATGACCGGGGCCCTCGGCACCGACGACGTCATCCGGTTCGCGGGTGGACGGGGCGGGAACCCCCTCGTCGGCAACTACCCCACCCGGGACGGCCGCTTCGTCTTCCTCAACATGATGCAGGCGGACCGCTTCTGGCCCGACCTCTGCACCCACCTCGGCCGTCCCGACCTGATCGACGACCCCCGCTTCGCCAACGCCGCGGTCCGGGCCGAGCACGGCGAGGCCTGCGTGGCCGAGCTCAGCGCCGTGTTCGCCTCCCGCACGCTCGACGAGTGGCGGGCCACGTTCGCGACCCTGGCCGGGGCGTGGGCACCGGTCCAGCGGGCGCCCGAGCTCCGGCGCGACCCCCAGGTCGTGGCCAACGGCTACGTGCAGGTGGTCACCGACCAGGCCGGCCATTCGTTCGACCTCGTGGGCGCGCCCGCCCAGTTCGACGGGCAGGCCCACTCGCTCCGGCCCGCCCCCGAGCACGGCGAGCACACCGACGAGGTGCTGCTCGACCTCGGCTACACCTGGGACGAGCTGGTCGAGCACAAGGTGGCCGGGACCATCACCTGATCGGCCCCGCCGTCACCCGACCGGCGGCACCGCGGTGGGCGCCGGTCCGATCAGGGACTCGTCGAGGGGCCGGAGCCGGGCGTGGCGAAGCCAGGTGTACGCCGCGAACCCGAGCAGCGCCACCCCCGACCCCACGATCACCGCTCGGAGGTCGACCCATTCGGCGAGCTTCCCCTGCACGAGGGACCCGAGCGGCACTCCGAGCAGGAGCGACGACAGGTAGATGGCCATGACCCGGGCCCGGTACTCGTCCTCCACCCGGGCCTGGACCCCCGTGTTGAGCGACGTCGCGAGAAGCAGGTACGCCAGCCCCATGACGAACATGGCCGCCACCCCGACGCCGTACGCGGGGGCGAGCCCGAGGGCCACGACCCCGAGCGAGAGTCCCACGATCCCGATGTTCGCCACGAGCGACCGGAGCATGCGGTCGGCGATGGTGGCGACCAGCACCGAGCCGGTCACCGCGCCGATCCCGAAGGCCGCGACCAGGAGGCCGTAGGCGCCCCGTCCGACCGAGAACATCTCCTTGGCGATCGCCGGCGCGAGCTGGATGACCGAGGTGCCGAGCAGCGACACCACCCCGATCATCAGGATCGGCAGGAACAACGAGGTCCGGCTCCGCACCAGCCGCCACCCGTCACGCAGATGTCCGAGCACGCTCCCGCCGGTGTCGGAGAACAGCTGGCTGCGGGGGTGGACGAAGGCCAGGGCGGCGAGCACGAGGACGAAGGATGCTGCGTTCAGGAAGAACGCGGTCGAGGCACCGGCCGCCTGGAGGACGATGCCGGCGATGGCCGGACCGAAGGCGCGCGCGCCCATGAACTGCATCGAGTTGAGCCGGACCGCGTCGACCAGCTCGGCGGGCTCCACCAGCTGGGTGACGAACGCCTGCCAGGTCGTGATGTTGATGCCGGCGACGAAGCCCGAGAAGAAGACGATCGCGACGATCAACCCCGGGGTGGCGACGCCGGTCACCCAGGTCGCCCACAGCGTGAACGCCGAGATCATCATCACGGTCTGGGTGACGAGCAGGATGCGCTTGCGCGAGTGGCGGTCGGCGTAGGAGCCGCCGAAGGGCCCGGCGATCATCGCCGGGATGAAGTTCATGAACGCGGCGAAGCCGAGCCAGGCGGTGGACCGGGTCATCTGGTAGACGACGAACGGCACCGCGATCGTCTGCATCCAGCTCCCCGTGTTCGACACGAGGGCGGCGCTCCAGAAGACGGCGAAGTCCCGGCGGCGCAGGACGCGGAAGGAGGTGCCCGAGCGGCGCTCGGCGTCGCTCATCCCGCCTCGCCCGTCGCCGCCGACCGGAACGGCCCTGCGGTCATCCCGCCGTCGATCACGAACTCGGCCCCGGTGCAGTAGGAGGCCGCGTCCGACGACAGCCACGCGACCAGCTCGGCGACCTCCTCGGGGGTGCCGACCCGGCCGAGGGGCACGCCCTCGCCGAGCCGGGGGCGGACGTCGGCGCCCCCGAAGGCCTCGGGCGAGATCATGTAGGTGTCGATGGCGCCGGGGTGCAGCGAGTTCACCCGGATCCCGTCACGCCCCAGCTCGAGCGCGGCGACCTTGGCCAGGCCCCGCACGGCGAACTTGCCCGACGTGTACGCGGCCGAGCCCGCCGACCCGACCAGGCCGTTGACCGACGAGACCAGCGTGATCGCGCCCCCGCCGCTCGCCCGGATCAGCGGGATGCAGTGGTGCAGGGCCCGGTAGGTCCCGACCTGGTTGATCGCGATCACCCGCTCGTACTCGGCCGCCGGGGTGTCGGCGATGCGCTGGACCCGGGTGAAGGTCGCCGCGTTGCTGACGAGCACGTGCAGCGCCCCCCACCGCTCCCGCACGTCGGCGACCGCGGCCTCCCAGTCGGCGTCGACGGAGACGTCGAGGTGGCGGTAGACCGCCGCCGGCCCGATCGCCTCGGCCACCGCCCGACCCTCGTCGTCGAGCACGTCGCCGAGCAGCACCCGGGCGCCCTCCCGGGCGAACAGTCGCGCCTCCGCGGCACCCTGGCCCCGGGCCGCGCCCGTGACCAGGGCGACCTTGCCGTCGAGGCGACCCACCGGGCTCAGCGCGACGGGAGGTGGTCGGGGACGTGGTCGAGCTTGTACAGCCGCTTGCAGTTGTCGTGGAGCATCTTCTTCACCTCGGCCCGGGGCACGCCCCGGAAGTTGCGCTCGATCGTGATCCGGCTGTTCGGCCAGTCGCAGCCCGAGTGCGGGTAGTCGCTCGACCACATGAGATGGTCGACGTTGAGGCGATGCCGCAGGTCCATGCCGACCGTGTCGACCATGAACGACGCCCAGAAGTTGCGGTGGAAGATCCGGCTCGGGGTCACCTGCATGTCGGTGCCGTTGGTGAAGAAGCGGTACCGGTAGAACATGTCGTCGACCTGCTCGAGCAGGGTGGGGATCCAGCCGATGTTGGACTCCACCAGCAGCAGGTCGATCTCGCTGAAGCGCTCGAACACCCCCGAGAAGAGCAGCTGGCACACCACCGGCAGGGTCTGGGACCCCGACTTGGTCGCTCCGGCGGCACCCATGAACTGCTTGACGTCCATGGGGGGCGGCTTGGCCGCGGCGGCGGTGCCCAGGTTGGGCAGGAAGCTGCCGATGTGCACGGCGACCGGGGTGCGGGAGTCCTGGACCAGCTGCCAGAACGGCTCGTCCTCGGGCAGCGGCGTGAGCCCGCCGTTCGGGAACGACGAGATCACCACCCCACGGTGGTCGAGGTCGAGGATCCGCTTGGTCTCGTCGACCATGTCCTGCACGCCGGTGGTCGGCAGGATCGCCTGCCCGATCAGTCGGCCGTCGGAGTCCGCGCAGAACTCGGCCAGCCAGTCGTTGTACGCCCGCACGCAGGCGAGCTGGAGCTCGCGGTCCGAGCCGTAGACCTTGGCCCCGAACAGGGTCACGCTGGGATAGAGCACCTGGAGCCAGATGCCGTCGAGGTCCATGTCGGCGAGGCGGGCCTCGGTGTCGAAGCTGCCCGGCCGCATGGTCTCGTAGCGCGCGCCCACCGGGGCGTAGTCGAGGAACGACTTCCCCGCGGTGGCGGTGAGCCCGACCGGCCGCATGCTCTCCCCGTCGTTGAAGGACCAGTAGTCACCGTCGTCGCGGCGCACCACCTTGGGGGCCCGGTCCCGCAGCGCCGCCGGGACCCGGGCGGTCCAGGTGTCGGGCGGCTCGTTGACGTGGGCGTCGCAGTCCAGGATCGGGTAGTCGATCGAGGCGGCGTCGTAGAAGCGGTCGGTCAGCGCGGTCTCCATACCTGACAACCGTGTCACCCCGGGCGGTCCCGTGCAAGCACCGGGACGGCCCGGGCCCGGGTCGGGCCGCCGGGCCGCCGGGACCTCAGGCCGGGTGGTCCTCAGGCCGGGTAGACCGGGACCGGGCCCGCGACGGCGCACCCGACCGTCGTCCCGGGCTCGGGCAGGGCCCACGAGTCGACCCGGGCCCGCACCGGGGTGGCCAGCCCGGCGACGGCGAGGTCCACCAGGGCGTCGGGACCGAGGAACGTCCGTCCGACCACCCGGGCGGGGACCCCGGTGCCCGCCGGCCCGACCACCAGCTGCTCGGGCCGCACCACCACGGTCACCGGGCCTCGGTGCGGGCCGGGTCCGGCCGGGACCAGGACCCCGAGCGCGGTGTCGACCCCGCCCGGACCACCGTCCTCCGGCCCACCACCCCGCCCGGCCACGACCACGGCCTCGCCGACGAACCGGGCGACCTCGAGGCTCACCGGCTCCCGGTACAGCCGGACCGGATCGGCGTGCTGGACCACCCGGCCCCCGAGCAGGACCCCCACCGAGTCGGCGACCGAGAGGGCCTCCTGCTGGTCGTGGGTGACGAGCACCGCCGTCGCCCCGGCCCGGCGCAGCACCTCGCAGACCTCGGCCCGCACCTGGGCCCGCAGTCCGGCGTCGAGGGCGGAGAACGGCTCGTCGAGCAGCACGAGTTCGGGACGGGGCGCCAGCGCACGCGCCAGCGCGACCCGCTGCTGCATGCCCCCCGACAGCTCGTCGGGTCGGGCCCGCTCGGTGCCCGACAGGCCGACGAGCTCGAGGCACTCGGCGACGCGGGTCGCCCGCCCGGCCCGCGCGATCCCGAAGCCGACGTTGGCCCCGACCGAGAGGTGCGGGAACAGCGCGCCCTCCTGGGGCACGACGCCGACCCGGCGCCGGTGCGGCGGGACCGGGCGGCCCGCGCCGTCGACCACCTGGCCCCGGATCGCCACGGTCCCGGCGTCGGCGGTCTCGAATCCGGCCACGATGCGCAGCAGGGTGGTCTTGCCCTCCCCCGACGGCCCGAGGATGGCGGTGATCGTCCCGGGCTCGACCTCGAGGTCGACGCGGTCGAGCACGGTCCGGCCCCCGAAGGCCTTGGTGACCCCGGCGCACGCGAGCGCGAGCTCAGGCATGGTGCATCTCCGCGGGCTCAGTCACGGTGCTCCCCGAGCCGGGCGCCCGCGTCGACCACGAACCGGGAGAGGAACGCGGTGGGGATCGCGGCGAAGCAGACCAACGCGACCACGTACGGCGCACCCGCGGCGTAGTTGCTCTCCGAGGTGAACGTCCACAGGCGGGTGGCGAGGGTGTCGAGGCCGGTCGGACGGAGCAGCAGCGTGGCCGGCAGCTCCTTCATCGCGGTCACGAACACCAACGCCGCCCCTCCGGCGAGCGCCGGGGCCGCCTGGGGCAGGGTGACCCGGGCCAGGACCTGGCCCGGCCGGCGCCCGAGCGATCGGGCGACCTCCTCCTGCGCGACCGGGGTCTGCTCGACCCCGGTCCGGACCGTCCCGATCGCGAGCGACAGGAAGAGGACCACGTAGGCGAGGATCAGCAGGGGGACCTCCTGGTACACCGGGCGCAACACGGTGACCCCCACGTAGACGAGCGCGATCGCGACCACGATCCCCGGCAGCGCGTGGGCCACGTACGTGGAGCGCTCGAGCCCGGTGGTGAGGCGGGACCGGTACCGCGCCACGAGGACGCCGACGGGGACGGCCAGCACCAGGGTGGCGGCCGCCGCGAGCAGCGACCACCACAGCGTGTGGCCGAGCGCGTCGGCGACCTCTCCCCAGGGCACCGTGCGGTCGAGCGCCGCCCGGGTCCAGTACACGAAGCGCCACATCGGGAACCCGATGCCGAGCGCGAACACGGCGACGAGGAACGCGAGCGCGACCGGACGCCCACCCCGCAGCGCGACCGGGTACTGCCGCCGGGGCGCCCCGGAGCCGATCCGGGCGTACGCAGGCCGCCCGCGGACCCACGCCTCGGCCACCACGACCAGGGCGGCCACGAGCACCAGTGCGAGCCCGAGCACGGCCGCCCGGGTCGGGTCGAAGCCCGCGTTGTAGGCGCCGTAGATCACGAACGTGAACACCTCGTAGCGGAACAGCGCCGGGGCCCCGAAATCCGAGAGAGCGTAGAGCGCCACGAGCAGCGCGCCCGAGGCGACGGCCGGGCGGACCTGGCGCAGGGTCAGGGTCACCACGACCCGGGCCGGGTGCTGGCCGAGCGAGCGGGCGACCTCCTCCTGGGCCGGGTCGAGGCGACGCAACGCCGCGGCCACCGGGAGGTAGACGTACGGGTAGGCGACCAGGGTCAGGACCAGGACGGTCCCCGGGAACGGGGCCATCGCCGGACGCCACGACAGCCACGCGTACGCCGCGGCGTACGACGGCATGGCGAGCGGGAGCACGACGAGGACCGCCCAGAAACGCCGGCCGGGGACGTCGCTGCGGACGACGAGCCAGGCGGCGGCGACCCCGATCACCGAGGCGAGCACGGTGACGGTCCCGGCCAGCACGAGGCTGCGCCACAGCAGCTCGACCGTGCGACGCTGGACCAGCTCGGCGACCGCCGCCGACCAGCCGAGGCTCCCGGCCCGGTCCACCAGATAGACGAGTGGCAGGACCGCGACGACCACCGCCGCGAGCGCCCCGAGCACCAGCACGACCGGAGGGCGGCGACGGGGCGGCCCGAGCGGGGCCGACACCGCGACTCCGGTCACCGCGTGAGGAGCCCCGTCTCGGCCAGGAGCTCCTGGGTCGCGGCGAGGGAGTCCAGGTCGGAGAGGTCGAGCGCCGGCGCCCGCAGCTTGGCGAGGCTCGGCAGCCGTACCGAGGGCTGGACGCCGGCCGCGAGCGGATACTCATACGTGCTGTCGGCGAAGTACGCCTGACCCTTCTCCGACAGCATGTAGTCGACGAAGACCTGCGCCGCCTTCTTGTTCCTCGAGGACTTCAGGACGCCCACCCCGGCGACGTTGACCAGCCCGCCCGGGTCTCCCGGCGCCATGAACTGGTTGCGCGCCACCACTGACGACTCCCCGTTCTGCACGATCTTCTGCCACAGGTAGTAGTGGTTGACCAGGCCCATCCAGATCTGTCCGGCGTCGACCGCGTCCCGGATCGCCGCGTTGCTCGCGTACGCCTTCGGCTCGTTGGCCGCGAACGCCCGCAGCCACTTCTCGGCCTTGCGCTCGCCCCGCAGGACCCGCAGGCCGGTGACGAAGGACTGCCACGACGCGTTGGTCGGCGCGTACCCGACCTTCCCCTTGTAACGGGGGTCGACGACCTCGTCGATCGTGGTGGGGGGATCGGGCAGCAGCTTCGGGTTGTACACGAGGACCCGGACCCGGCCACTGGTGCCGACCCAGGTGCCGTCGTCGGCCCGGTACTCGGGTGCGACGGCGCTGCGGCTCCGGGGCGGCAGCTTCGCCAGGAGCCGGGCGTTCGTCAGCGCGCCGAGCGCGCCGGCGTCCTGGGACACGAACACGTCGGCCGGGCTCGCGCCGCCCTCCGTGAGCATCTGCGACGCCAGGGCGCCGCTGTCGCCGTAGCGGACCTGCACCTCGATGCCGGTGTCGCGGGTGAACTGGTCGAACAACGGCTTGATCAGCGCCTCGTTGCGGCCGCTGTAGACGGTGATCGAGTCCCCGGGAGCCGCGCCGGCCGGCCCGGCCGTCCCCGGGACGAGCCCGACGACGAGCCCGACGACGAGGGCCACGACGGCGACCCGATCGAGGAGCCCGACGAGCCCGGCCCGCCCGGCCCGCCCGGCCCCCTCGCGCCGCCCGGTTCCGCTGCCGCCCGCCCGTGCCGCCACCCCGACCTCCCCTCCCTGCGCCGTTCCCTGCGCCGTTCCCACTACTAAGGGTAGCCTAACTTGAGGAGACCGTCGCGGCAACCCGGTGGAGCGACGACGGCGGCCCACCCGCTAGAACGGGGCCCGGCCGCGGTGCCGACCGCCCGGCCGCCGAGCGCTCCAGGGGGAACCGTCATGCCCAACGTCGCCGAGCTGATCCGGAGCCGGGCCGGGGACCCCAGGGTGGCCCTCCGCTTCGAGGACCAGTCCTGGACCTGGGCCGAGTACGTCGATGCCTGCAGCCGGCGGGCCGCCTACCTCCTCGACCGGCTCCCCGACGGCCGGCCGCCCCACGTGGGCGTCCTGCTCGACAACACCCCCGAGTACCTCATGTGGCTCGGGGCGACCGCGCTCTCGGGCACGGTCCTCGTCGGGGTCAACCCCACCCGGCGCGGCGCCGAGCTCGCCCGCGACATCACCTACACCGACTGCCAGATCGTGGTCACCGAGAGCCGGCACCTCCCGCTGGTCGAGGGACTGGACCTCGGTGACGCCACCGGCAGCCTGCTGGTCGTGGACGATCCCGAGTCGGCCGCCGCACTCGACCCCTACCCCACCACCCCGCCCGAGGTCGACGTCGACGAGGGCGGCATCTACAACCTGCTGTTCACCTCGGGCACGAGCGGCGCCCCCAAGGCCTGCATCCTCTCCCAGCGCCGGCTCCTGTACAGCGCCACCATCCTGAGCGGGAACATGGGGCTCAGCGCCGACGACGTCTTCTACCTCGCCATGCCGCTGTTCCACTCGAACGCGGTGATCACGTCCTTCTGCCCGTGGGTGCTCGTCGGCTCGGTGGCGGTGCCCCGTCGCCGGTTCTCCGCCTCGGGCTTCCTGCCCGACGTCCGCAAGTACGGGATCACCTACTTCAACTACGTCGGCAAGCCGCTGTCCTACATCCTCGCCACCCCGCCGCAGCCCGACGACGCCGACAACACCCTGCGCCTCGCCTTCGGCAACGAGGCCGCCGATCTCGACATCGCTCGCTTCGAGGCCCGGTTCGGCTGCCCGGTCGTCGACGGCTACGGCTCGACCGAGGGCGGGGCCCACGTGAACCGGAGCCCCGAGATGCCCCGGGGCGCGCTCGGCATGCCCGCCGACGGGATCGTGGTGTGCGACCCCGAGACGCTCGAGGAGATGCCCCGGGCCCGCTTCGACGACCAGGGCCGCCTGCTCAACCCCGACGAGTGCATCGGCGAGATGGTCAACAAGCTCGGGGCCGCCGGTTTCGAGGGCTACTACAAGAACGACGAGGCCAACGAGCAGCGAATCCGCAACGGCTGGTACTGGACCGGCGACCTCGCCTACCGCGACGACGAGGGCTACATCTACTTCGCCGGTCGCGACTTCGAGTGGATCCGGGTCGACGGCGAGAACTTCGCCGCAGCGCCGATCGAGCGCATCCTCGCCCGGCACGAGGCGGTGGTGCTCGCCGCGGTCTACGCGGTCCCCGACGCCGAGGTCGGCGACCAGGTCATGGCCACGCTCCAGCTCCGTCCGGGCACCGGGTTCGACCCGGCCGCCTTCGACGAGTTCCTCGGCGCGCAGACCGACCTCGGCACCAAGTGGTCACCCCGCTACGTGCGGGTGACCGAGGCGATGCCGGTGACCGAGAGCCAGAAGCCGCTCAAGCGCGTGCTGCGCCGCGAGCGGTGGGACACCGACGAGCCCGTCTTCTGGCGCCCGGCCCGCGGGGCGGGCCTCGCCCCGATGACCGCCGCCGACCGGGAGGCGCTGCTCGCCGAGTTCGCCCGCCACGAGCGCCTCGGCGCGCTCGACGCGGGCTGAGCGGTCACCCGAGCGGGCGGAACCGCACCCCGCCCCCCGGATCCGTCACGAGGTGACCCGCCGTCGGCGGCGGGAAGTGCGTCCCGATCACCAGCACGTCGCGGTCGCAGCACTCGGCCACGAGCGCGCGCCGCGTGGCGCTCGACCGCGCCGGGTCGTGGTCGACGCGGGTGAACCAGTCCGGCTCGGCCAGCTGCACCGGGCTGTGGACGCAGTCGCCGGTGATGAGGGCCTCGGCACCGCCCGAGCGGATGCGGACCGAGACGTGTCCGGGCGAGTGCCCGGGGGTGGGCATGAGCATGACGTCGTCGCTGATCACGTGGTCGGGGTCGACCAGGTCGACGACGCCGGCGTCGATCAGGGGCAGCACTGCGTCGGCAAACGACACCGCCGAGCGCTCCGCCCACGCCTCGGGGCCCGCGGCGCGCCAGTGCTCGTACTCGGTGCGGGCCAGCACGTAGCGGGCGTTCGGGAAGGTGGGCACCCACCCGGTCCCGTCCCAGGTGGTGTTCCAGCCGACGTGGTCGAAGTGCAGATGGGTGCACACCACGACATCGACGGCGTCGGGGCCGAACCCCGCCGCGGTGAGGGCGGTGAGGAAGCCACCGTCGTCGGCGAGGTGGGTGAAGGGCTCGGGCAGCGGTCGTCGCCCGACGCAGGTGTCGACGAGGATGCGCCGCCCCGCCGACTCGACCCCCAGCGCCTGGATCACGATCCGCACCTCCCCGGCGGGCGTCAGCGCCCACGGGTGGAGCCAGTCGTGCGCCGCGAGGGCGGCGTCGGTCGCCGACGGGAAGAAGGTGGCCGCCGGGATCGCCGTCGCCCGCTCCACGACCGGGGTCACCTGCACCGCCCCCACCGTCCAGCACAACTCGGACATGTGCCCGCTCCCCCGTCGACCCGGTACGGTCCACCGCCATCCTCGCAGACCCCGCCGCCGGCCCGGGCGGCGCCGAGCCGTCAAGGAGCCCGACCATGCCCGACCCCACCACTCCGCCGAGCGACCCGCTGCTCGAGCCCAGCGCCAGCCCCGAGTCGGACCGGATGCTGGCCGGTCGGGTCGCGGTGGTCACCGGCGGCGGCCGCGGGATCGGCCGTGCCCACGCGATGCGCCTCGCCGCGTACGGCGCCAAGGTGGTGGTCAACGACCTCGGCGTCAACACCGACGGCACCCCCTCCGACGAGGCCCCGGCCGAGCAGGTCGCCGCCGAGATCCGCGCCGCGGGCGGCGAGGCGGTCACCGACGGCCACGACATCTCCACCGCCGCCGGCGGCGAGGCGGTCGTGCAGCGGGCGATCGACGAGTGGGGTCGCATCGACGTCGTGGTGAACAACGCGGGCTTCGGACGGCCACGGATGGTCTACAACCTCTCCGAGGCCGAGTGGGACGACGTCATCCGGGTGCACCTGAAGGGCACGTTCTCGGTGACCGCCCCGGCCACCCGCTGGTGGCGCGCCGAGCACAAGGCGGGGCGCGCGGTCTACGGCCGGGTGGTCAACACCTCCACCGGACTGCTGCTCATGGCCGGCGCGGGGCAGTCGAACTACACCGCGGCCAAGGCGGGCTGCCTGGCCTTCACCGAGGCGATCGCCACCGAGCTCGCCCCCATCGGCGCCACCGCGAACTGCATCCTCCCCGGGGCCCGGACCCGGCTCGCGGCCGTGGGCTGGCGCACCGCCCGCAACGCCGCCACCGGCCCGGGCACCTTCGACCACCAGAGCCCGGTGCACGTGGCCGAGCTGGTCTGCTACCTCGCCTCGCCGTACGCCCAGTGGATCAGCGGGCAGGCGTTCACGGTGAGCGGCGGCCTCATCCAGCACGTGGCGACCTTCGTCGCCCAGGAGCGCATCCACCGCGACGACCGGGGCTGGGCCGTCGGCGACCTCAAGGACGAGGTCCCGCGCATGTTCGGTGCCGGGCCCCACCGCTCGGACCCGCCCCCCAGGGAGTGGCAGGACCGGTACCGGGCCAAGGGCGGCTCGGCCACCAGCCCCGACGGCGCCTGAGGGCGCCTCAGCCGAAGACGACCGGGAGCGCCGCCGGCGCCCGGAACGCAAGGCCGCTCACGTGCACGTCCTCGGCCGCGGGATCGAGCGCGAGCCCCGGGAGGTCGAGCACGGCGTTGATCGCGACCGCGGTCTCCATCCGGGCCAGGTGCATCCCGAGGCACATGTGGGGCCCGAAGGCGAAGGCCATGTGCTGCTTGGGGTCGCGGTGCAGGTCGAACTCGTCGGGGCGGTCCCAGCGCGCGGGGTCGCGGTTGGCCGCGGCCATGCACACCTGCACGGGCGAGCCGGCCGGGATGAGGACGCCCTCCACCACGGTGTCGCGGGTGCACGTGCGCCCGATGCTCGTGAGGGGCGGGTCCCAGCGGATGCCCTCCTCGATCGCCTGGGGCATCAGCGAACGGTCGTCGCGCAGGGCGGCGAGCTGATCGGGGTTGCTGAGCAGGCCGAACATGAGGTTGCTCGACGAGCGGTAGGTGGTCTCGGCCCCGGCCGGGAGCAGCAGCCGCAGGAACGCGATGATCTCGTCGTCGGTGAGCCGCTGCCCGTCGAGCTCGGCCTGGGCGAGGACGCTGATGAGGTCGTGGCGCGGGTCGGCCCGGCGCTCGGTGATGATCCCCTGGAAGTAGTCGTAGAGCCAGGCCGAGGCGTGCAGGCCGGTCTCGATGTTCGAGGCGATCGAGATCAGCTCGACCGCCTTCTTGTGGAACACGGGGAGGTCCTCGGTCGGGAGACCGATCATCTCGGCGATGACGGTGACCGGGAACGGGAACAGCAGCTCCCGCACGAGGTCGGCCGAGCCCCGGTCGCGGAACTCGGCGACGTGGCGCTCGACCACCGGCCGCACGATCTCGGCCTCCCAGGTCTCCATCGCCTTGCGCGTGAACGCCTGCTGGATCAGCGCGCGGTAGGCGTGGTGCTCGGGCTCGTCCATCTCGAGGATCGAATGGCCGAACACGAGGCCGATGGTGTTGGCGTACCCCGCCGACGAGAACGTCTCGCCGTCGCGCAGGATCTGCTGCACCGCGGCGTAGGTCAACGGCGTGTACGGAGTCTCGGTGAGGAGCGCGTCCTCGACCGACGCCACCCCGAACCGCTCGGCGAGCGATCCGGCGTAGACCGGGGTCTGGGCCCGGAGCTCGGCCCAGACCGGGTACGGGTCGCGGACCGCTCCGATGCCGGCGGCAGCGTCGAACTCGGCGAACGGGTCGGACTCAGGGGCGGGGTCGGTCGTCATGGGCCCAGCCTGCCACGCCGGCGGGGGGTCGGGCGACGGGCTCAGGAGGCGGGCGGCATCACCGGCTCGGCCCGCAGCAGGTGCTCCTGGGCCAGCGACGCCACGAGCCGCCCGGCCTCGTCGCGCAGCACCCCCCGGTAGAGCGCCCGCCCCGGGGTCGCCTTCCAGGGCTCCAGGTCGAGCCGCAGCCAGGCATCGGCCCGGGCCGGCTCGTGCAGCCAGAGGGCGTGGTCGATGCTCGGGCCGCCCTGCCCCGACGTCCCCGGGACCACCGTGCGCCCGAAGCCGGTCCCGAGGTCCTACAGGTACGCCAGGGCGCAGGCCTGGATCATGGGGTCGTCGGGGAGGGGGTGGGCGGTGCGCACCCACAGTCGGTCGGAGTAGAGCTGGCGCCCGTCGACGACCTCGGTCATCGTGATCTGGCGCAGCTCGAGGAGCTCGTCGTTGCCGTAGCGGGCGCACGCGTCGGGGGGCGGCGCCGGGAGCGGCCCGACGTCCTCGAAGCGGTGGTCGGCCGCCCCGGTGGAGAACGACGCCAGCATCGAGAAGATGACCTCACCGTCCTGGAGGGCCGCCACGTGGCGGGCCGAGAAGGAGCGCCCGTCGCGGTCGCGGTCCACCCGCAGGACCACCGGGAGGTCGATCCGGCCCGGACGCAGGAAGTAGCCGTGCAGGGAGTGGGGAAGGCGCCCGTCGGGCACCGTACGGCCCGCCGCCATCAGCGCCTGCGCGCACACCTGGCCCCCGAACAGCGACGGGCGGATCTTCGCCGCCACGGTGTTGGCCCCCCGGTAGAGGTCCCGGTCGAGCGGCTCGAGGGCGAGGGTGCCGGCGAGGTCGGTCGCGTACTCCATCGCCCGACCGTAGTATCGGGGGCCGGATCGCCGAGCAGTGGAGGACGACGGTGCACGACCACCTGGACGACGACAAGATCTGGGCCAACTCCGGCGACTCCCACCTGGTGGAGCCCGCCGACCTGTGGCGCACGGCTCTCAGCCCGGAGCTGGCCGACCGCATGCCCCGCAGCGAGTTCGACCTCGAGCGGGGGATCGAGACCATCTTCGTCGACGGCCAGTCGTTCGAGCGCCGCATCCCCAAGGCCTTCAGCCTGCGCGACCACGAGGGCAACGGCCTCGGCGAGCGGGTCGGCCGGGGCAACGACCCCGTCCTGCGGCTCGAGGACCTCGACTCGGAGGGCATCTGGGCCGAGCTCATCTACCCCTCCATCGGCTTCTGGATGTCGTCGATCCACGACCCCGAGCTGCTCGCCGCGGGCTGCCGGGCCATCAACGACTGGGCGATCGAGTTCCAGGCCCACTCCTCCCGCTTCGTGTGCACGGCGACCCTGCCCCTGCTCACGGTCGAGACCGCGGTCGCCGAGCTCGAGCGGGCGGCCGACCTCGGGTACCGGGCCGCGTACTGCTCGGTCGCGCCGCCCACCGCCGAGGACTGGACCGATCCGGTCTGGGAGCCCCTGTGGGCCACGCTCGAGGAGACCGGGCTCGTGCTCGGCTACCACATCGGCACCGAGCCCCACGACGCCGCCGGCTTCCACGGCAACTACTACCGCGGCCCGGGTGGCGCGATCCTCAACTACATGGAGACCACCTACGGTGGGCAGCGCGCGGTGGCGAAGATGATCGCGAGCGGCGTGTTCGACCGCTACCCGGGGCTGCGGGTGATCGTCTCCGAGGGCGGCGCCACCTGGGGCCCGTTCGTGGCCGACCGGCTCGACGAGGCGTACCGCCAGCACGCGTCCGCCGTGCGGCCCACGCTGTCGCGCCTCCCGAGCGAGTACCTCTACGAGCACGTCTACGCGTCGTTCCAGCACGACCGGTCGGCACCCGCCGCCAACTGGGCGATGGGCTGGCGCAACGTGTGCTGGGGCAGCGACTACCCCCACCTCGAGGGCACGTTCGGCCACACCCAGAAGACGCTGCACGAGCTCTTCGACGACGTCGACCCCGCGACCCGGCGCCGCATCACCATCGAGACGTTCGAGGAGCTGTTCCCCCACGTCCCGGCGGCCCCGGGCACCTGACCCGGGCCCGGCCCGTGCATCCCGACCCCGCCGCGCTCGACGCCGCCGTCGCCGCGGCGGCCGCCGACGTGCCGGCGGCGCGTGCCGAGCTCGAGGCGCTCGTGCGCATCCCGAGCATCAGCGCCGACCCGACCCGGGCGGGCGAGGTCGTCGCCAGCGCCGAGGCGACCGCCGCGCTGCTCGAGGCGTCGGGGCTCGAGCACGTGCGCCTGGCCACGGTCGACGATGCGCCCCCGTGCGTCATCGGCGAGTGGGTCCACCGCCCCGATGCGCCCACGGTGCTGCTGTACGCCCACCACGACGTGCAGCCGCCCGGCTTCGTGGACCGGTGGAGCAGCGACCCGTTCACCCCCGTCGAACGCGACGGGCGGCTCTTCGGCCGGGGCACCGCCGACGACAAGGCCGGCGCGGTCGCCCACGCCGCGGCGGTGCGGGCCTGGCTGCGCACCGCCGGGACCCTGCCCTGCAACGTCAAGGTGCTGGTCGAGGGCGAGGAGGAGATCGGCTCGCCCCGGCTGGGCCGCTTCCTCGCCGAGTACGGCGACGAGCTCGCCGCCGACGTCCTGCTCCTCGCCGACGCGGGCAACTGGGCCGTGGGCACCCCCGGCCTCACCTACTCGCTGCGCGGCCTGGCCGGCGGGACCGTGCGCCTGCGCTCGGCCGGGAGCCCGCTGCACTCGGGGATGACCGGGGGCGTCGCCCCCGATCCGGTGATGGCCCTGGCCCGGATGCTCGCGTCGCTCGTCGACGAGCACGGGGACCCTGCCTTCGACGGGTGCTACGACGACTGGCAGCCGCCCGGCCCGGCCGAGCGGGCGCGCCTGGCCGCCCTGGGCGCCGACCCGGCGACGTTCCACGCCACCTGGGGCCTCCTGCCCGGGGTCGGGTTCGCGGGTGACGACGCGGTCGCCGTGCTCGAGCGCCTGTGGCTCCGGCCGGTCGTGACCGTCGTCGGGATCGACGGCCATCCCATCGCGGGGTCGTCGAACCAGATCGTGTCGGAGGCGGCCGCCCGCATCAGCGTCCGGGTCGCCACCGGCCAGGACCCCCACCGGATCAACGCCGCCCTCGCCGCGCACCTGGAGCGCCGGGTGCCGTTCGGGCTCGAGTGCACGTTCACGCCCGGTGAGGCCACGCCGGCGTGGCGCTGCGAGCCCACCGGGCCGGCGTTCGACGCCGCCGGCCGGGCCCTGCGCGAGGCGTTCGCGACCGAGCCGGTCCTCATGGGGGTCGGCGCCACGATCCCGTTCGTCGGCCCGTTCGCCGACGCGTTCGGCGGGATCCCCGCCCTGCTCCTCGGTCCGGCCGACCCGGGCAGCCGCATCCACGGCGAGGACGAGAGCCTCCACCTGGGCGACTGGACCCGACTCATCGAGGCGGAGACCCGCCTCCTCGCCTACCTCTGAAGCCGAACGAGCGGGTCGACGTCGCCGGGAGCGGCCCGCCCCGGTCGGTCCCGAGCACGAGCGCGCTGGTCGGGACCATCGTGCCCGCGGTCACGAGCACGTGCTCGACCCCGGGCACCTGGTTGACGGAGGTGCCCCGGACCTGCCGCACGCCCTCGGCGATGCCGTTCATGCCGTGGATGTACGCCTCGCCGAGCTGACCACCGTGGGTGTTGATCGGGAGCCGGCCCCCGAGCTCGATCGCGCCGTCGGCGATGAAGTCCTTGGCCTCGCCCCGGCCGCAGAAGCCGAACTCCTCGAACTGCGGCAGGGCCAGGGGGGTGAAGTGGTCGTAGATGACGGCGGTCTGGAAGTCCGACGGTCCGAGGCCCGTGGTGTTGTAGAGCTGACGGGCGCACAGGTTCATCTCGGGCAGCCCGGTGATCGACGGGCGGTAGTAGCTCGTCATCATCTCCTGGTGGTCGCCCGCCGCCTGGGCCGCCGCCCGCACCAGGACCGGCGGGTTCGGCAGGTCGCGAGCCCGCTCGGGAGTCGTGACGACGATGGCCTGGGCCCCGTCGGACTCCTGGCAGCAGTCGAGCAGGTGCAGCGGCTCGACGATCCACCGCGACTGCTGGTGGTCCTCGAGCGTGATGGGCGCGTTGTAGAAGTACGCCTTCGGGTTGGTGGCCGCGTGCGTCCGGTCGGCCACCGCGATCCGGCCGAAGTCCTCGCTGGTCGCGCCGTACTCGTGCATGTACCGGCGGGCGAACATCGCCACCCACTGGGCCGGGGTCAGCAGACCGAAGGGCGCGTACCAGGCGAAGCCTGCGCTCTCGGCCGTCGCCTGCGCGGGTCGGTCCTGGACCCCGGCGCCGAAGCGGCGTCCGGACCGCTCGTTGAACGCCCGGTAGCACACGACGTAGTCCGCGACCCCGGCGCTCACGGCCAGCACCGCCTGCTGGATGACCCCGCAGGCGGCACCCCCGCCGTGGTGGATCCGGGAGAAGAACGTCATCTCGCCGGCGCCGAGGTTCTTGGC
Organism: uncultured Actinomycetes bacterium; assembly: GCA_903899845.1. Taxonomy (GTDB): domain Bacteria; phylum Actinomycetota; class Acidimicrobiia; order IMCC26256; family PALSA-555; genus CAIUKV01. The sequence goes on along the minus strand of CAIUKV010000130.1, from coordinate 18,492 downwards.
CACCTCGATCTCCGGGTTGGTCTCGGCGCTGTAGGTGACCCAGCCGTCGATCTGGCCGGGGGTGAGCCCCGCGTCGGCGATGGCCGCCTCGCACGCCTCGACCGCGAGGCGCATCTCCGAGCGGCCGGAGTTCTTGGAGAACTCGGTGGCCCCGATCCCCACGATGGCGGCTGCATCGAGCAGCCGGTGACGCTCGCTCACCGTTGCGCACCCTTCGTCGGCTGCTTCGACTTCTGCTTCTTGTCCTGCTTCTTGTTCTTCGACTTCTGCTTCTTGTCCTTCTTCGACTTCTGCGTCGGCGTTGCGTCCGACGGCCTCCGCTCGTGCGGCGCCCCGGCGGGCGCCGCCGGTCCGGGCAGCTCGAGCGACACGGTGCCGGTCACGTGGTCGCCGAGCGAGTTGGCCCCCCGGATCCCCACCTCCACCCGGCCGTCGGCCTTGGCGGTGACCGCCCCGGTCAGGCGCATCGTGTCACCCGGATGGTTGGGCGCGCCGAGGCGGATCTTCACCGCCCGCACGACCGCATCGGGTCCGGCCCAGTCGGTGACGTAGCGGCCGACGAACCCGTTGGTGGTGAGGATGTTCATGAAGATGTCGGGCGAGCCCTTCTCCTGCGCCAGGGCCGGGTCGTGGTGCACGTCCTGGTAGTCGCGCGAGGCGATGGCGGTGGCGACGATGAGGGATCGGGTCACCGGTACGTCGAGCACGGGGAGCTCGTCGCCGACCCGGACGTCGTCGTAGCGCAGGGATGTCGTCATGGGTCCTCTCACGCGTGGGCCTGGGCTGCGAGCGTGCGGCCCAGGCGGGCCAGGGTGGCGCTGGCGCCGCCCAGGGTGTCCTCGATCTGCTTGCCCCACAGGAAGTACCGGTGGACCGGGTACTCGATGTCGGCCCCCATGCCGCCGTGGAGGTGCTGCACGTGGTGCACCACCCGCTGCCCGGCCTCGGCCGCCCACCACTTGGCCACGAGCACGTCGGCGGTCGCGGCCCGGCCGGTGTCGAGCATCCACGCCGCCTGGAGCATCGTCACCCGGATGGCCTCGGTGTCGATGTAGGCGTCGGCGCCCCGGATCTGGGACCCCTGGAACGCCGACAGCGGCTTGCCGAACTGGAAGCGGCCCGAGGTGTACTCGGCGGCCTGGCGCACCGCGGCCTCGCACACGCCGAGCTGGAGCGCGCACAGCCCCACGAGCGCACGGTCCACGAGGGCGGCGAGGACGCGCTCCCCCCGGTGGGCGTCGCCGCCGAGCCGCTCGGCCGGGGCCCCGGCGAAGGTGCAGTGGGCCACGATCCCGCGGTCGGTGGTGACCGCCCGCTCCCGGGTCACGCCGGGGTTGGTCGGGTCGACCAGGAACACCGCCGGACCGTCGGGCGTCGTCGCGGGGACGAGGATCCGGTCGGCGAGGTGCCCGGCGGGCACGGCGGGCTTCACGCCGTCGATGCGCCACCGGTCGCCGTCGGCCACCGCCACGGTGCCGGGGGCGGTCGGGTCGTTGACCCCGGGCTCGGCGAGCGCGGCGCTGAGGAACACCTCACCGGCCGCCACCCCGGGGAGCAGGGCGTGCTGCTGGGCCGGCGTGCCGAAGGCCACCACCGGGAGGGCGCCGCAGACCACCGTCGCCCAGTAGGGCACCGGCGCCACGACCCGGCCCTGCTGCTCCAGCACCAGGGCGGTCTCGGTCAGCCCGAGGCCCGAGCCACCGTGCTCCTCGGGGAGGGCGATGCCGAGCAGGTTCGCGTCGGCGAGCTCACGCCACAGCGCGCGGTCGATGCGGTCGTCGGAGGCCTCGACCTCCTTGACCCGATCGACGGTGACCGTGCCGGTGAAGATCTGCTCGGCGAGGTCGCGGACCGCGGTCTGCTCCTCGGTCAGGGCGAAGTTCACGACCCGCTCCGGGCGGGACGGAACGCCGGGACGACCAGTTCGGGGTCGTCGTCGAGCCACGTCACCTCGACCGCCATGCCGACCACGATGTCCTCGATCGGGCAGTCGACGATCTGGGCGACGAGCCGCGTGCCCTCCTCGAGCTCGATCAGCCCGATGGGGAGGGGGTAGTCGAACGCCGGGACCTGCGGATAGTGGTTGACCACGAAGCTGTACACCGTGCCCCGACCGCACGCCTCGACCGTGTCCCAGTCGTACGCGCCGCAGCGGTCGCAGCGGGGCTGGGGTGGGTGCCGGAGCACCTGACACGCGGCACACCGCTGGATCAGCAGGCGGCGCTCCATGGCGCCCTCGAAGAAGAAGAGGTTGTCGAGCGTCGTGCCGGGCCGGGGGCGGGGCATCCGGCGCGGCGGCTCGGCTTCCGGCGCCGCGGCCGCGGGCGGGGCCGCTGCGCCGCGACCGGTGCCGGGCCGGAACTTCAGGATGCGCCAGCGCTGCGTGCCCACGAGCTCGCCGTCGGCGTCGGTGTAGTCGATCCGGGTGGTGATGAAGTGCCCGACCCCGAGGGCGGTGCGCTTCTCCGTCGAGACCTCGTCGATCACCGAGCGGGCGGTGATGTGGTCCCCGAGATGGAGCATCCGCACGTACTCCTGCTCGCTGTCGGTCGCCACGACCCCGACGAACCCGGCGTCGTCGAGCAGGTTGAGCAGCTGCGACTGCGGGTTGGTGTCACCCGGGCCGCGCGCGTTGCCGTGGAGCCCGGGCATGGTCCAGGCCTGCAGCATCACCGCCGGGGCGATGATCTCGCCGTGGACCGAGGCGGCCGCCGCGTCCGGGTCGGTGTACACGGGGTTGGCGTCCCCCATCGCCTCGACCCAGTGCCGGATCATCGCCTGGTTCACCGGGTCGGGCGCGACCAGCGCGTCGACCTCGCGTCCCTCGAACGCCTTGCACCGGGCCAGGAACGCGGCCCCGTCGGTGGTCTCGCTCTCGTGCATCGCTCTCCGCTCTCGGCCGCCGGGCTGGGCGGGCCATTCTGGGCCCTAGCGGGCCTGGCGCACCATCCCCAGGCCGGCCGTCGCCACGATCTCCCGCAGGACCTCGACCACCCCGCCGCCGAAGCTGTTGATCTGCGCGGCCCGGCCGTTGCGCTCCACGTCGCCCCGCAGCACCGCACCCGGCGACCCGGTCGGGAGGTAGCCCGCAGCCCCGAGCACGCTCAGCATCAGCCGGTACATGGCGATCTGGGTCTCGACCCCGAACACCTTCGCCGCCGAGGCATCCGCAGGCGTCAGCGTGTTGTCGGCGACCGCCGCGGCCATGCGCCAGTTCAGGAGCTTCATCGCCTCGCCGCGGGCGTAGGCCTCGGCGAGGTCGCGCTGCACCCAGTCGACGTCGATCATCATCCGGCCGCTGCCGTCGGCCGCCGGGGTCGTCCGACACCACTCGACCACGTCGTCGTAGCAGCGGTGGGTCTGACCGGCCAGCGCGGCGAGGCCGACCCGCTCGTGGTTGAGCTGGCTGGTGATGAGCCGCCAGCCGCCGTTGACCTCGCCGACGACGTTGTCGGCCGGCACGCGGATGTCTTCGTAGTAGGTGGCCTGGGTCACCACGCTCCCGACCGTCACGATCGGGCTGGTGGAGAACCCGGGCGACGCCGTGGGCACGACGATGATGGAGATGCCCTTGTGCCTGGGGGCGTCGGGGTCGGTCCGGCAGGCGAGCCAGACGTAGTCGGCCTGGTTGGCCCCGCTCGTGTACACCTTGCTGCCGTTGATCACCCACTCGTCGCCGTCGAGGACCGCCCGGGTCCGCAGCGCGGCGAGATCGGTCCCGGCCTCGGGCTCCGTGTAGCCGATGGCGAAGTTGATCTCACCGGCGAGGATCCCGGGCAGGTACCGCTGCTTCTGCGCGTCGGTGCCGTGCTCCATGAGCGCCGGGCCCACCGTGTTGACGGTCACGAACGGGAACGGCGCGTTCGCCCGCTGCACCTCGTCGAAGAACACGAACTGGTCGAGGACTCCCCGCCCCTGCCCGCCGTACTCCGTGGGCCACCCGATGCCGAGCCAGCCGTCCCGGCCCATCTGCCGGACGATCTCGCGGAAGCGGGGGCTGCCCTCGCCCGAGGCGCCGATCTCGGCCCGCAGCTCGGTCGGGAGCAGCCGGGCGAAGTACTCCCGGAGCTCCTTGCTCAGCGCCTGCTGCTCGTCGGTGTAGTCGAGGAACATCGCCACCTCCCGGGATCGGGCCAGGCTACGCCGTCACGGTGGCTCAGGTGCCCGCCATGCGGGTCCCGATGATCCCGTCGGCCTCCAGCCGGGCCAGGTCGGCCGGGCCGACGCCGAGCCCTCCCAGCACCTCGGCGTTGTGCTGGCCCAGGGTGGGCGGCCCGAAGCGGTGCGGGGCCGCGGCGAACGAGAACCGCATCGGCCAGCCCGGGTACCGGCGGACCCCGGTCTTCGGGTTCTCGAGGGGCACGAAGTACCCCCGGGCGACGAGCTGGGGGTCGTCGTACATGGCCGGAGCCCGCAGGACCCGCCCCACGGCGAGGCCGCAGGGGCGCAGGAGGGCGAGCACGTCATCGGCCGACCGTTCGGCGAACCACTCCCCCAGCAGCTGGTCGAGGTCGTCCCGGCCGGCCTGGCGGCCGGCCGCCGTCGTGAAGTCGTCGGTGACCCACAGCGGACGCCCCAGCGCCTCCACCAGGTCACGCCACGCCGCATCGTCGCGCACGGTCAACGCGACCCACTCCCCGTCACTCGTGCGGTACACGCCCTGGGGCGCCATCCGGAGGTCGTGGTTGCCGATCCGGGTCGCGAGCCGGCCGTTCCACTGGAAGTCCATGGGCTGATCGGCGGTCAGGCAGCACGCGGTCTCGAGCTGGGCCACCTCGATCATCTGACCTTCGCCGGTGCGTTCCCGGTGCACGAGCGCGGCCTGCAGCGCGGTGGCCGCGTGCATCGCGATCATCGGGTCGGCGAAGCCGCCCGGGTGCATGGGCGTGTCGGCGAACCCCGTGACCTGGGCCATGCCCGACGCCTGCTCGATGCCCATGGCCCAGCCGACGTAGTCGCGCCACGGACCCTCGAGCCCGAAGCCGGGCATGCGCAGCATGATGACGTCGGGGCGCAGGGCGCGCACCCCCTCGTAGTCCAGACCGAACTGCTCGACCACCCGGGCCGAGAAGTTCTCGATCACGACGTCGGCCCCGGCGACGAGACGGCGGAGCAGGTCGATCCCGTCGGGGCGCGTGGCGTCGAGGGTCACGTCGCGCTTGTCGAGGTTCGTGCCCTGCCACACGCCGGCCCGGTCGTACCAGTCGTCGCCCTCCTGGGGGAAGGCCCCCGAGAACCGGAAGCCGTCGGGGCGCTGGATCGACTCGACCTTCACGACGTCGGCCCCGAACGCGCCGAGGTACATGGACACGTACGGACCCGCCCAGAAGGTGCCGAGGTCCAGCACCCGCAGGCCGGCGAAGGGCAGCGCAGGGGTGGCGCCGGCGCCGACCGGGGCGGGCCGGGGGTCGGCGAACCCGGCCGGGGTCGCCTGCGCCGCGGTGAGGGTCGGGGCCCGGCGCCGGGCCGCGGCGGGGGTCGCCCCGAGTCGCCACGGCGGCCCGGGGAACACGAGGTCGCCCCCCGGCTCGGTGGTCCAGAAGCCCCGGGCCACGAGCTGCGGGTTGCGCAGCAGCGTCTCGCCGTTCCCCACCGGCGCGGCCGGGATGCGGAAGGCCTGGGCGAGCCCGACGATCTCGTCGACCGTGTGGGTGTCGAGCCAGGGCTGCACGGCGGCGAAGAACTCGGCCAGCGGCGCACCCCCCCACGAGATCTCCTGCTGGCGGGGGGCGAACTCGGGTGCACCGAGCATGGCGCAGATGTCCTGGAAGTGCTGGCCGGTGAGCGCGTTGATCCCGACCCATCCGTCGGCGCACCGGACGATCCCGGGGATCGTCGAGTACCGCTCCTCCCCGATCGGGAAGCCGAGGGCCATGAAGGTCTCGTGGAGCAGCATCGGGTACGGCAGCGTGGAGACCATGGCCTCCATGGCCGAGAGGTCGGCCACCGCCGGGCCGCCCCCGGCCGCCGCCGCGCGCGCGGTGGTCAGGGCGGCGCAGGCCGCGTAGGCGCCCACGGTGTAGTCGTGGAGACGGCCCCCGGTCTGCACGGGCGGCACTCCCGGGATCCCGTGGTTCGACACCCAGCCACCCGTCGCCATCACCGTGAGCCCGGTGGCCGGGTCGCCGGCGGCGGGCCCGGTCTGGCCGAAGGGACTGATGCGCACGATCCCGAGCGTCGCCCCGAGCCCGTCGGGGGTCAGGCCCAGGGCCTCGAGCCCACCGGGGCCGAGCGCCTCGACCAGCACGTCGGCCTCGCCCACCAGCCGCCGCAGCGTCTCGACGTCGGCGGCGGCGCCGGGCTCGAGCAGCACCGAGCGCTTGTCGGCGTTGAGGTAGCGGAACAGCCCCCCACCCGAGTCGCGGTCGACGGCGTCACCGGGGAACGGGCCCCGGCCCCGCTCGGGGTCCCCGGTCGTGGGCTCGACCTTGACCACGTCGGCCCCGAGCAGCGCCAGGAGCTTGGTCGCGTAGCTCGCGGGCAGGCCGCAGCCCACCTCCACGACCCGCAGTCCCCCCAGCGCGGTGGCCACGGGGCGCAGCGTAGGCCGCGGCGTACGCTCCCGTCATGCCCTCGATCGCCGACGCCTTCGATCTCTCGGGCCGGGTCGCCCTGGTCACCGGGGCCGGGCGCGGCCTCGGTCGCGCCATCGCCCTCCGGCTCGCCGAAGCCGGCGCCGCGGTGGGCTGCGCCGACGTCGTCGCCGCGACCGCCGAGGCCACCGCGGCCGAGATCACCGCCGCCGGGGGCAGGGCCTGGGCCCGGACCGTCGACGTCAGCCGGCGGGCCGAGGTGGACGACCTGGTGGCCGACGCGGTCGCGCGCCACGGCCGCCTCGACGTCATGGTGAACAACGCCGCGGTCATCGTCGACTCGACCGTGCTCGACACCACCGAGGCCGACCTCGACCGGGTCATGGCCGTGAACTTCAAGGGCGTCTTCTTCGGTTGCCAGGCCGCCGGTCGGGTCATGCGCGACCAGCGCAGCGGCTCCATCATCAACCTCGCGTCGGGCGCGATCGACATCGCGACCCCGGGGATCATCTGCTACTCCGCGAGCAAGGTCGCGGTCGCGCAGCTGTCCCGCACGCTCGCCGCCGAGCTCGCCCCCTTCCACGTGCGCGTCAACGCGATCGCGCCGGGCTGGGTCGACACCCCCATGAACGAGCGCCACGCGCTTCGCCCCGACGGCTCCGTCGACCCCGAGCGCAAGCGGGCCTACGTCGAGCAGCGGGGCTCGAAGCTGTCGCCCATGGGCATCCCGGGCGAACCCGACGACATCGCCTTCGCCGCCCTCTACCTCGCCGCCCCGGCGGCGAAGTTCGTCACCGGGATCGTCATGCGCCCCAACGGCGGATCCACGATGCCGATCTGAGATTCCGATCTGAGCGACGGTCGCGCCCGACCACCGGCGTGCCGGCGACTCCACTCCGTCGAAGGGGCAGCCACGCGCCCAGGGTCATCCGTTCTGCGGGAGGTCCTTGAACGGGAGGGTCTTGTCGGGCCGGGGCTCCCCGGGCAGGCCGAGGACCCGCTCACCGATCACGTTGCGCTGGATCTGCTCCGTGCCGCCGCCGATGCGCATGCCCCACTGGCCGACGAACATCTGCTGGAACATCCCCCGCCGGAAGGCGTCGGGCCCGGCCAGCATGCCGCCCGCTCCCTGGATCTGGAGGCCGAGGTCGCCGTTGGCCGCGGAGTGCAGGGACGCCACGAGCTTGCCGACCGACGTCTCGGGACCGGGCTGGCGTCCCGCCCGCGCCGCCGCCTGGGCCCGGGCCCCGAGGTACTTGAGGATCTCGGTGCGGATGAACGCGGCGGCGAGCGCCTGGCGGATCGCCGGATCGTCGGTGACGCCCAGCTCGCGGGCCATGCGCAGGTAGTCACCGAAGCCGATGCCCATCCCGCCGCTGCCGATCATGTTGCGCTCGTTCATCAGCATGGTCTGGGCGACGCCCCAGCCCCCGTTGACCTCGCCGAGCACGCAGTCGGCCGGGATCCGCACGTCGGTGAGGAACACCTCGTTGAAGTGGGCCACACCGGTCGCCTGGCGCAGCGGCCGCACCTCGACGCCGGGCAGGCGCATGTCGACGAGGAAGTAGGTGATCCCCCGGTGCTTGGGCACGTCGACGTCGGTCCGGGCGATGAGGGCCCCGTAGTCGGCGTGGTGCGCACCGGAGTTCCACACCTTCTGCCCGTTGACCACGAACTCGTCACCGTCACGGACGGCCCGGGTGGTGAGTCCGGCCAGATCGGACCCCGCCCCGGGCTCCGAGAACAGCTGGCACCAGATCTCCTCGCCCTGCAGCATCGACGGGATGTGCCGGCGCTTCTGCTCCTCGGTGCCGTGGGCCAGGATCGTCGGCAGGACCATGCCGAGCGACACCGCGAACAGGCCGGTGTCGATGGTGAAGCGGGCCTGCTCCTGACGGAAGATCCGCTCCTGCCAGCGCTCGCCGCCCCGACCGCCGTACTCCTCGGGCACGCAGAACCCGGCCCATCCGGCGTCGGCGATGCGGCGCTGGGCGTCGCGGTTGCGCTCGACGTGGCGCCGGTGGGTCTCCGGGTCGTTGTCGGCCATCGCGAAGTAGTTCCCGGTCTCGTCGCGGTCGGTGCGCCGCTCGGAGATGCCCTCGAAGAACGCCCGGGCCTCGGCCCGGAAGGCAGCCTCCTCGGGGGTGTCCTCGGTGCCGAAGCGGGCACCGAGCGGACGGTCGGCCGTGGTCGTCATGGGGGCTCCTGGAGATTCGGATCGGACGCTCGGCACCGGGGTGCCACGCCGACATCGTGGCACCGCCGCACCGACCGGCGGTACCCGGGGCGCCGAGGGCGGGCCCGGTGGCCGGTCAGTCGCGCGCGCCGCCCAACAGCCGGGCCACCCGGCCCAGGTCCCCGGCGAGGCGCTCGGCGGTGGCCCGGTAGACCTCGTCCGACCCACCCGCCGGGTCGGGCACCTCGTCCTCGGGGCGAGCGGGCACGCACGGGTCGGGCCGGCACCGCGCGACCCGGGCCACCCAGTCGGCCGCAGGCTCGTCGGGTCGGCGGGGCCCGACCACGGCCCCGAGCCGGGCCAGCTCACCCGCCAGGAACACCCGGTCGGACCGATCGGGTGCCGCCGCCCGGGCGGCGGCCACATGGGCCCGGGTCATCCCGAGGACGAGGTCGGCCGATTGCACGTCCTCGGGCCGCAGGCGTCGACTCCGGTGGCCGGAGCAGTCGAGCGCCCGGGCCCGCAGGGCCACGGTCGCGCCGGGGCTCGGTGGCCCCGGCACCGCGTGGGTGCCGGCCGAGCGCACCCGGGCCGCGACCCCGAGTCGAGCCAGGGCATCGGCCAGGATCGCCTCGGCCATCGGCGAGCGGCACGTGTTGCCGGTGCAGCACACGAGGATCTCGAGCGGGGCGGACGGCGGCAGGACGGACGGCGCGGAACGGGCGTCGATGCGGGCAGAGTACGGTCCGCGGTCACCACCCCGGGGACCCGAAGGAGCGCACCGTGACCGGACCCCTCGCAGGCATCCGTGTGGTCGAGCTCGGCGTGTGGGTCGCCGGCCCGGCCGCGGGCGGCATCCTCGCCGACTGGGGCGCCGACGTCGTGAAGATCGAGCCCCCGACGGGGGACCCGGCCCGGCAGTTCATGGCCCTGATGGGCGCGGGCACGGGCGCGAACCCGCCGTTCGAGCTCGACAACCGGTCGAAGCGCAGCATCGTCATCGACCTCACCACCGACGGCGGTCGCCGGGTCGCACTCGACCTCGTCGCCGGCGCCGACGTGTTCGTCACCAATCTCCGCATGGACGCCCTCGAGCGGCTCGGGCTCGACCACGAGGCGTGCACGGCCCGGAACCCTCGGCTCGTCTACGGGATCATCACCGGCTACGGGACCACGGGCGAGGACCGCGACCGGGCCGCCTACGACGTGGGCGCGTTCTGGGCCCGGTCGGGCATCGCCGCCGTGCTCACCCCGCCGGGAGGCACCCCACCGTTCCAGCGCGGCGGCATGGGCGACCACAGCGCGGCGATGAGCCTGGCCGGCGCGATCTGCGCCGCGCTGGTCGCACGCGACGGTCCTGCGGGTGACGGCCGCGGCCAGATGGTCTCCACCTCGCTCCTCCGCCAGGGGATGTACACGATCGGGTTCGACCTCAACACGCACCTGCGCCTCGGCGTGCCCATCGGCATCGGTGGGCACACCGTGATGGCGAACCCGGCGATGAACTGGTACCGCGCCGCCGACGACGCCTACCTGTGGCTGATCGGGCTCGAGGGCGATCGCCACTGGCCCGGGCTGTGCCGGGCGGTCGGCCACCCCGAATGGATCGACGACCCCCGCTTCCGCGATGCGGCCGCCCGCCGGACCAACGTCGGCGAGATGATCGCGGCGTTCGACGCCGTGTTCGCCACCCGCACCCGGGCCGAGTGGGGCGTCGCGCTCGACGCCGAGGACGTGTGGTGGGCCCCGGTGCAGACCACCGAGGAAGTGCTGGCCGACCCCCAGGCGTGGGCCGGGGGCGCGTTCGTCGAGGTCCCCGACGGCCCGGGCACGACCCTCATGGTGAGCTCGCCGTGCGACTTCGCCGGCACGCCACCCGCAGCGCGGTCCATGCCGCCGGACCTCGGCGCGCACACCGACGAGATCCTGGCCGAGCTGGGCCTCGACCCCGATGCCGTGCACCGTCTGCGCGGTTCGGGGGCGGTCGCCTGACGCCCGACGTCTCAGTGCGTCGGTGCGTCGGGACCCCAGAACGCCGACCAGGACGGCCACCCCTCGGGGAGCTCGCCCCAGCCCGTGTGGTTGGCCGGCCAGTGCGCCGGGGGCAGGCCGACGGGGTTGGTCCCGACGTCCCGGCCGTACCACAGCAGATGGCGGCGACGGACGAAGTACCAGTGGCGGTCGCGACGCTCGTAGGTGTCGCGGTACTGGATCGCCTGGACGATCCAGCGCTCCCCCACCTGGACCTCACCCCGGCAGTAGACGACGCCGCGGGCGTGGTCGGCGTCGTCGAACTCGATCACGTGGGTGCCCACGTTGAGGATGGTGACGCCGACGTCGCGCAGCGAACGGTCGAAGAAGTCGCGGAGCGCGGCCCGGCCCACCTGGTCGGCACCGACCCGGACGTCGTCGACGAACAGCGCGACGAGCGCGTCGAGGTCGCGGGCGTCGGTGGCCACCGCGTAGCGGGCGGCGAGCTGTCCGATCTCCTCGTGGGCGAGGAGCCGCTCGATCGCGGCGTCGTGCTTGGCCATTCCGGTCCGATCTGCTCGAGCGGGGTCGTCGGGAACGGGGTCGTCGGGTCTCGGAGGCTCAGCGCCCGAGCTCGGCCCGCACGATCGCCTCGGCGCGGGCGGTGTCCTCCTGGAGGAAGAAGTGCCCGCCCGGGATCGTACGCAGCTCGGTGCCCGCGGCGTCGGCCTGGGCCCGGAACCACGGCTCGGGCAGGTACGACGCCTCGCCCCGGAGCACCGCCACCCGACCCCGCATCGCCGCGAGGTGGGCGAAGGCGCGATCGGCGCCGCCGGGCTCCGACGTCACCTCGAAGATCGCCGCCTCGGTCTCGGGATCGCAGGCGAGCTCGACCTGGCCGTCGGGTCGGTCGACGAAGCCCCACCGCAGGTAGCCGGCGAGCGCCTCGGGGGCGACGACGTCGAACGGCGGACGACCGGCGTAGCGGGCCCGCACCGCCTCCCGGTCCGGCCACACCGCCCGGCGGGCCCGGGCGATGTCGGCCATGAAGTTGCCCGACGCACCGCCCTCCCCGGGCGACGCGCCGCGCGGGAAGGCGCTCGCGTCGAACGCGATCCCCTCGCAGCACACGAGTCGGCGCATCGCCCCGGGGCGCAGCTCATCGACCACTGCGCTCACGCCCCCACCGAGCGACTCGCCCACCGCGCTGAACTCCTCGACCCCGAGGGCGTCGAGCACCGCGAGCACGTCGGCGGCCATCGGCTCGTAGCGCAGGCCGGCGCGCGAGGGCGGCGGGTCGGACCCACCGTGACCCCGCAGGTCGACCCCGATCACCCGGAAGGTGTCGGTGAGCCGGACGGCGAGCGGGTCGAAGAACCCGGCGCAGAGGCCGTTGGGGTGGAGCAGGAGCAACGCCTCGCCCGACCCACCCCAGTCGAGCACGGTGTGGCGGAGGCCGTCGTGGTCAACGACGGCCTCGGCCACGGCGGGCGCCACGGCCGGACGGAGGTCAGACGGGCTCGGCGGCGAGGATGCCGCCGAGGCGCACGAGCTGCGGGGTGGCGCCCCCGAGCGCGAGCTCGAGCTTCTTCGCCAGCAGGAAGTAGCGGTGCAGCGGGTAGTCGCGGTCCACGCCCATGCCACCGTGGAGGTGCTGGGCCGCGTGGACGACGCGCTGGCCGCCCTCGGCGGCCCAGAACTTGGCCACCGCGACCTCGGCCGTGGCGGGCAGCCCTTCGGCGAGCCGCCACACGGCCTGCCAGGCGGTGAGCCGGATGGCCTCGGTGTCGATGTAGGCGTCGGCCGCACGCTGACCGACCGCCTGGAAGGTGGCGATGGCCCGCCCGAACTGCTCGCGGGTCTTCGTGTACTCCGCGGTCATCCGGAGCGCCACCTCGCACACGCCGACCATCACCGCGCACTGCGCGGCGGTGGCCCGCTCCACGATCCAGGCGAGGTTCGCGGCGCCGTCGGCCGGCGAACCGAGCACGTCGGCGTCGTCGACCCGCACTCCCACCAGGGTGCACCGGGCCTCGGGGTCGCCGTTCGTGGTGTCCTGGCGCTCCCGGGTCAGCCCGGGCGCGGCGGCCGCCACGAGCGCGAGCAGGATCCCGCCGTCGTCGGTCCGGGCCGGCACCAGGATCGCGTCGGCCACCGTCCCGGCGGGCACGCACTCCTTCACGCCGTCGAGGACCCAGCCCGAGCCGTCACGGCGCGCCGTGGTGCGCGGGGCGTGCGGGTCGGCCCCGAACTCGACCAGGGCCGCCGTGCACACCGTCTCCCCGGCCGCGAGCCCGGGCAGGTACCGGGACTGCTGGGCGTCGGTCCCGAACCGGGCGATCGGCAGACCCCCGAGCACCACCGTGGCGAGGTAGGGAACGGGCGCCACGGTGCGCCCGATCTGCTCGAGCACGACGGCGGCCTCGAGGAACCCGTAGCCGAGGCCGCCGTGCGCCTCGGGCACCGCCACCCCGAGCAGGCCGGCCGCGGCCAGCGTGCGCCAGAGCTCGCGGTCGAAGCGGTCGGGACCGGCGTCGACCTCCTTGAGCCGCTCGGTCGAGAGCTCGCCCTCCAGGATCTGCGCGGCGAGGGTCCGCAGGTCCTGCTGCTCGTCGGAAAGGTTGAAGTCCACTGGTCGTCTCCTCCCGGCTCGGGCCGGGTCGTCAGCGAGGGGCAAGGGGCATGCCGAGACCGAACACGCAGATGAGGTCGCGCTGGATCTCGTTGGTCCCCCCGCCGAAGGTGAGGATGATCAGGCCGCGGTACTGGTGCTCGAGCCGAGCCTGCAGCTCGACCCCGGGCGCGTCGTCCTTGAGGTACGCCCGCTCACCGAGGACCTCCATGAGCAGCCGGAAGGCCTCGATGTAGAACTCGGTGCCGAAGACCTTGGTCGCCGACGCGTCGGCCGGGTGGAGGTCGCCGGTGGTGGAGGCCCACGCGATCTTCCAGTTGAGGAGCCGGAGGAACTCGAGCCGGGCGTGCACCCGGGCCAGCGACACCTGGACCCACTCCTGGTCGATCACGCGGCGACCGTCGGGCAGGACCGACCGTTGGGCCCAGGCGCGGACGTCGGTGAGGGCCCGCTCCACGATCCCCGACGAGCACAGGGTCACCCGCTCGTGGTTCAGCTGCGCGGTGATGATCTGCCAGCCGGCGTTCTCCTCGCCGACCCGCATCGACGCGGGCACCCGGACGTCCTCGAAGTAGGTCTGGTTGATGTTGGACTCGCCCATCACGCGGATCGGGACGACCTTGATGCCGGGCGTGTCCATCGGGATGACGAACAGCGAGATGCCCTTGTGCTTCTTGGCCTCCTGGTTCGTGCGCACCGCGAGCCAGATGTAGTCGGCGTCGCTCGCCAGGCTCGTCCACATCTTCTGGCCGTTGATGACGTACTCGTCGCCGTCGCGGTCGGCGCGGGTCCGCAACGCCGCGAGGTCGGTCCCGGCCCCGGGCTCGGAGTAGCCGATGCAGAAGTGGATCTCCCCCTTCAGGATCTTGGGGAGGAAGAACTCGCGCTGCTCGTCGGAGCCGTAGCGCATGATCGTCGGCCCGACCGTGTTGATGGTGAGCATCGGGACCGGCGCACCGGCCCGCATCGACTCGTCGAACCAGAGGAACTGCTCGACCGGCGTGAAGCCTCGGCCGCCGTACTCGGTCGGCCAGCCGACCCCGAGCCAGCCGTCCTCGCCCATCTGGCGGACGACCCGGCGCATCGCGGGACCGACGCCGCCGTTGCCGACGAGCTCGGCCCGCACCTCCGGGGTCAGCAGCTCGTCGTAGTAGGCCCGGACCTCCTGGCGCAGGGCCTCCTGCTCCGCCGTCAGACCGATGTACATGGGCTCGTCTCCCCTCGGGGCCGGACCGGGCGTGCCCCACGTTACTGAAGCCCCGGCGGCCCGGTGTACCGTCCCCCGATGCGCCCGACCGTGCCCGGCCTGTCCGACATCGACCTCACCGACCCCGACGCCTACGTGCCCGGGGTGCCCCACGAGTGGTTCGCCCGGCTCCGACGTGAGGCCCCCGTCTACTGGCACCCCGACGAGGAGTCGGTCGGGGGCGGGTTCTGGGCCGTGACCGGCTACGACCAGTGCGCGACCGTGAACCGCGACTGGCAGACCTTCTCGTCCATGCGCAGCGCGGTGTACCTCTGGGACATGCCCGAGGAGGCGCTCGAGCAGCAGCGCCTCATCATGCTGAACATGGACCCGCCCCTGCACACCCGGTACCGGCTCCTCGTGAACAAGGGGTTCACGCCGCGCATGGTCGCCGCGCTCGAGGAGACCATGCGCCTCCGGACCCGCGAGATCCTCGACCGGGTCGCCGAGCAGGGCTCGTGCGACTTCGTGGTCGATGTCGCCGCCGAGCTGCCGCTGCAGGTCATCGCCGACCTCATGGGCGTGCCCCAGGAGGACCGGCACCGGATCTTCGACTGGTCGAACCGGATGATCGGTGGCGAGGACCCCGAGTACGCGCTCACCGAGGAGGACCGGGCCATGGCCTCCATGGAGCTCTACGCCTACTCCTCCGAGCTCGCGGCGAAGCGCCGGCTCGAGCCCCACGAGGACCTCATCAGCGTCCTGACCAAGGCCGAGGTCGACGGCGAGGTGCTCTCGGACCTCGAGATCGACCTGTTCTTCCTCCTGCTGTCGGTGGCCGGCAACGAGACCACCCGGAACCTGATCTCGCACGGGATCATCGCCCTCCACGAGAACCCGGGCGAGCTGGCCCGGCTCCGGGCCGACCGGTCGCTGATGCCGTCGGCCATCGACGAGATGCTGCGCTGGGGCACCCCGGTGATGAACTTCCGGCGGACCGCCACCCGCGACACCGAGCTCGGCGGCCAGCAGATCTCCGAGGGCGACAAGGTCGTGTTCTGGCACATCTCGGCGAACCGCGACGAGACCATGTTCCCCGACCCGTACCGCTTCGACATCGGCCGGAGCCCGAACGAGCACATGGCGTTCGGCAGCGGGGGCCCGCACTACTGCCTCGGCGCCAACCTCGCCAGGATGGAGATCCGGGTGATGTTCGAGGAGCTGCTCGACCGGTTCCCCGAGTTCGAGATCACCGGCGAGTGCCCGCGCCTGCGCTCCAGCTTCATCAACGGCATCAAGCACATCCCGCTGCGCGTCGCCTGACCGCCTGCCCGCGGACGACCCGGCGACGACGCGGCGACGACCCGGCGACGGCCCGGTACCGACGCAGCGTTCAGGCCTGGTGCAGGTTGGGCGGGGTGGGGAGCCGGGCGATCATCCCCGCGACGAAGCCGTCGTGGTCGGCCGCCCGCTCCCGCACGCGCTCGCGCACCAGATCGTCGGCCGTCGTCACGAGGAACCGACCCGACGCCACCGCGTCGCACACGCGGGTCGCGACCTCCTCGGGCGCCACCGGGTCGGGCAGCTCGATCGCCTGCAGCCACCGGCCCGGGTCGTCGATCCCCGGGAAGCGCGCGGTCTCGCCCAGGTTCGTGTCGACGAGGCCGGGGCACACCAGGGTGACGCCGACCCCGAGCGGGTTGGCGTAGAGGGCGAGGGCCTCGGTGAAGCCGGCCACCGCGAACTTCCCCGTGATGTAGGGGATGGAGTCCCAGGCGTACGCGAACAGGCCCGCGACCGACGCGGTGTTCACCACGTGCCCGCTCCCCCGGGCGAGCATGTGGGGCAGGAACGCCCGCACCCCCCGGACGACCCCGTAGAGGTTCACCTGCAGGATCCAGTCCCAGTCGGCCATGGTCATGGTCTCGGGTGGCCCCAGCGCGACGACCCCGGCGTTGTTCATCAGGAGGTCGACGCGCCCCATCTCCTCGAGCACCTCGTCGCGCAGGTGCTCGACCTGGGCGTCGAGGCTCACGTCGCAGCGCACGGTGAGGATCCGGGCGCCCGTCGCCTCCACCGCGACCCGGACCTCCTCGAGCCGGTCCTCGTGCATGTCGGCCGCGACCACCCGGGCCCCCCGGCGGGCCAGCTCGAGCACGGTGGCCCGACCGATGCCGCTGGCACCGCCGGTGACGACCGCGACCTTGCCCGCGACGTCGAGCGCCGGCATCACGAGCCCGCCACCAGGCGCCACCGCGGATCGGCGCCGTACACGCCTTCGGCGAACGCCCCGTAGTCGGCGCCCTTGCGCAGCGACTGCCCACCGTCGACCGAGATCGCCTGGCCCGTGATCCAGCCCGATTCGGGGCCCACCAGGAACCGGACCAACGCGGCCACGTCCTCGGGCTCGCCAACCCGCCCCAGCGGGATCTCGGCGAGGTACGAGTCGAGGACCGGGCCGCCGTCGGTGATCGCGACCATCAGCTCGGTCGCGATCACCCCGGGGAGGACGGTGTTCACCCGCACTCCCGAGGGACCGAGCTCGTCGGCGAAGACCCGCAGGAGGTGGTCCATGCCCGCCTTCCCCGCGCCGTAGGCACCCAGGAAGCGGAAGGTGTCGCGCCCCGCGTGCGACGACACGCCGACGTAGGACCCCCGTCCCGACTCGGCGAGCAGCGGGGCGGCGCACTTGAGGGTCACGAACGCGCCGAGCACGTTGAGCTCCACCGTGGCCCGCACCGCGTCGAGGTCGGCCATCACGAGCGGCCCCATGTGCAGCGATCCGCCGGCGTTGCCCACCACCGCGTCGAGGCGCCCGCCGCCGTGCTCGGCCGCGTGCGCCACCGCCGCCTCCATGTCGGCCTCGACCGTGACGTCGGCGGCGACCCGGGCGACCGTCCCCCCGAGGCGTGCGGCAGCGGCGTCGAGTCGGTCGGCGCTGCGTCCGCAGATCGTGACCGCGGCCCCGTCGGCCAGCAGCGCCGCCGCGCAGGCCTCGCCGATACCGCTGCCGCCGCCGGTGACCAGCACCGAGTAGCCGTCGAGCGTTCCCATTGCGATCTCCTCCCTGGTCGGTGCCGGGTCGGGACCCGGGCCTCCGCATGTTCGCACCCCGGAGGGCGCCCGCACCACGCCCGGGCTAGGGTCCCCCGGTGCTCCCGCGTCGCGCCGTCGTCCTCTCCGTCGCCACGCTCCTCGTCGCCGCGGCGACGACCGCCGTCGGCGCCCGTCCGGGGACCGCCACGTCGGGCGGGACGACCACCGAGACCGTGACCGAGACCGTGACGCTCGACTGCACCGGTGCCGCGGTCCCGTGGACCGTCCCGGCGGGGGCCACACGCGTCGACGTCGAGCTCGTGGGCGGCACCGGGGGCATGGGGACGACCGGGATCGTCCCGGCGATCCCGGCACCCCGCACGGCCGCGCCCGGCGGGACCGTCACCGCGACCCTGACCACGACGCCCGGCGAGATCCTCACCTTCACCGTCGGCTGCCCGGGCAGCGATGCCACCGCCGAGGCCGGCGGGAGCGGCGGCTTCGGCGGGACCCTCGGTGGGGACGGCGGCAGCGCCTCGGTCGGCGGGGCCGGGGCGGGTGGTGGCGGCGGGTCCACCGACGTCCGCCAGGGCGGCACCGGCCTCGTCCACCGGGTCGCGGTGGCCGGGGGGGGCGGCGGGCGCGGGGGCATCGGTGGGGGCGTCGGTGGGGGCGTCTGCGGCGGTGCCGGGACCCCGGCCGACTGCAGCGTCGGTGGGCCGGGCGGGCCCGGAGCGGCCGGGGGCGAGGCGACCATCTGCGGCTCCGTCGTCCTCGACGGCTCCGGCGGCGCCGGCGGCGGGCCGACCGGGGCGAGCGGTCTGGCCGGGGGTTCGTGCGACGCCGGCGACGGGGGCGGCGGCGGGGGTCCGGTGAGCGACGGGGCGGGGGGCGGCGCCCCCTGCGACGGCTTCATCAGCCCCGGCACCGCCGGCAGCGGCGGCACCGGCGGGTCCGG
>CAIUKV010000129.1 GCA_903899845.1 uncultured Actinomycetes bacterium | reverse complement strand
CTCGCGGCGGTCCGGGCCGAGCGGGTGCCGCTCATGGCCGAGTACGGCCACCGGCTCGTGGGGCTCTACGAGGTGATGATGCACGACACCGAGGTGTGCACCGTCTGGGCCACCGAGCCCGAGCAGCACGTGCGGATGGCCAAGGCCCGTGACGTCGCCCGCGGGGTGCTCGATCCCGCGGTCGCGGGGGTCGACGGCGATCCCCGCATCGAGGCGTGGCACGAGCGGGCCCGCACCTGGGTCACCCGTTGGCGCGAGGAGCTCATGACCCCGGCGCCGGGGACGTGGTGCGCGCCGCTCGAGGTGCCGGTCGACGACAGCGTCGACTGACCGCGCGCCCCGCCGGGCCCCGGCTCAGCGGGCCGGCGCGACGATGCGGTTGGTGGCGCCGTCGGGCACGACCGCAACCTCGCGGCCCGTCCACGGTGCCGCGAGCATGTCGGCGATGACGCCCGGGTCCTCGGTGCGGGCGTAGCCCCGGGTGCCGTCGGCACCCGTGCCGATCACGATCGCCGTCGTCGGCGTGCCGGTGCGGTCGTGCACGACGGTCTGGGCGGCCACGGTGACCGTGCCGTCGACCGTGGCGACGACCGTGCGCTCGGGGCGGGCGGCGAGGCCGGCCTCCAGCGCCGGGTCCGGCGTGAGCACCGGGCCCGGGCGGTCGGCGTACACGGCGGCCACGTGCTTGGTCATGTGCATGCCGACCCCGGTGACGAGCCCGGCGCCCGCGCCGGCCCGGATCCGCTCCACCACCGCCGCGACCGAGTGTCCGACGTAGTTCGCGCTCGGCGCGCCGTGGAACGGGAGACCACCGGTGGCGGTCACGCCGCGCGGGTCGTCGGCCGCGAGCCCGAGCGCGTCGCGGGCGAAGTCGATCGACGACGGGAAGCACGAGTAGAGGTCGATCACCCCGACGTCGTCGAGGGTGAGGCCCGCCCGCCGGAACGTGTCGGCGAAGACGGTCTGCATCGCGAGCGACCGGTGGAGGTCGTCGCGTGCCGCGAGGTGCGCCGAGTCCTGGCCGTAGCCCCACGCCCGGAGGTGCACCCGCCGGTCCTCGGGGATCCCGAGCCGGTCCGCGGCCGCGGCCGAGGTGACGATCGTGGCGGCGGCCATGTCGACGTCGGGGACCGCGACCATCCGCTTGGTGTACGGCGTGGCGACCCAGCGGTTGTCGGGCGCCGGGGTGGTGATCTCGGCCGCCGACCGCGCGGTCGGGCGCCACGCGTAGGGGCTGGCGGCGGCGACCCGGGCCATCGCCTCGAGGTCGCGGCCCATCTGGGCCTGGTGGTCGGCCGGGGTGATGCCGAGGTGGTGACGGCGGGCGTCGTCGAGGAGCGCGAAGGTGAGCCAGGCCGGGATCACCCCGTGGGCGAGCTCGGTGGGGAGGTACCAGGCCTGCAGGTCGATCGGGGGACCGACCGGCGCGGTGCCGAGGTCCCACGGCGGGGTCTCGCCGGCGCGCGCGTAGGTGCGGACGGTCCAGAGCGCCTCGCCGCCCACGACGAGCTCCACGTCGGTGTCGCCGGCGAGGATGCGCTCGGCGGCGGCGTCGATCATCTGCTGGTGCGCGGTGCCCGCCAGCGACGACGTGTCACGCGGGCCGGCCGGCGCGCCGAGCCGTTCGGCGAGCCGCGCCGCGGGGTCGTCGTACTCCCAGGTCGCGCAGTGGACGACGTTGACGCCCTGGACCTGGTCGAGCACACCGCTGCGCCCGGCGTCGTCGGCCGCGGCGCGGGCCACCGTCTCCCAGAGGACGAGCGGCGCCGGCGCAGGCTCCGGACCGGGGTGCCAGGTCCGTTGGGCGACGCCGACGACGACGGGGGATCGGGGGTCGGGGCGCATGGGGACCTCGCAGGGGGCCGGGGGTGCCGGGACGCGGGGAGGCTAGCGAACGGCGGGATCGGCGCCGGAGCCCCGGCCGGTGCGTGCGCCGGTCCGGGGTCGGGGTCTGGGGCCGGTCCGGGGTCGGGGTCCGGTCCGGGGTAGCGTCCGCGCCGTGGCGCTCTCGGTCGGGATCATCGGGTGCGGGTCGATCAGCCGGGCCCACGCGGTGTCGCTGCGCCTCCTCGGCGACGACGGCCTCGTGCGGCTGGTCGCCCTGGCCGACCCCGACCCGGCCGGGATCGAGCGGGTGGAGCAGATCGCCGGCCCGGTGACCCGCCGGTACGCGGACGGGCACGACCTGATCGCCGACCCGGACGTGCAGGCGGTCCTCGTGATCGCCCCGACCAAGCACCACCGTGACCTCATCGCCGCGGTGGCCGAGGCGGGCAAGCCGTGCTTCACCGAGAAGCCGCTCGCGCCGACCTTCCCCGTGGTCACCGAGATCGTCGATCTGGTCGAGCGGGCGGGCATCCCCACCCAGGTCGGGTTCCAGTCCCGCTTCCACCCGATCATGCGCTTCCTGCACGAGGTGGTCGCCGACGCGCGCTACGGCCGCCCGATGGGCTACGTGATCCGTGACGACCAGTTCTGGCCCACCACCGACGTGATGGAGGGGCACACGGCGTGGCGGTCGAGCGCGGCGGAGGCGGGCGGCGGCGCGCTGCTCGAGCACTCGATCCATTCGTGCGACATCGCGTGCTGGCTGTTCGGTCCGGTGACCCGGGTCTACGCCCGCACCCGCCACGTGTTCGGGTACGACGTCGAGGACACCGCTGCGCTCACGATCGAGCACGCGAGCGGGGTGGTGGGGACGCTCCTGACGATCTTCAACGGGGTGATCGACCGTGAGGAGCGCCGGATCGAGGTGTTCCTCGAGCAGGCGGCGATCGAGGCGACCACCGACTTCGTGGTGGGAGCGCCCGAGGACTCGCTGCTGGTGAAGGAGCGGTCGGGCCCGGCCGAGCGGATCGACACCGCGGCGCTGTGCCGCGAGTCGTTCGTGCGCGACGGGGTCGACGTCGAACGACCCTTCTACGTGTATCAGTACCTCGCCCATCGGGCCTTCGCCCGGTCGCTCGCGGCGGGGACGCCACCGTCGCCGGGGGTGCGCGACGCGCTCGCGGCGCACCAGCTGGTCGAGGCGGCCTACCGCAGCGCGCGGACCGGCCTGCCGGTGGCGATCGCCGACCTCTAGCGCGGCGGCTCGGCCGCCGCGAGGAACGTGGCGATCCGGTCGGCCGCCACGGCGCGGGCCCGGGCCGGGTCGGTGCCGCCGCCGCAGAGGCGTCGACCCCGGCGGGCGGTCCGGTCGTCGAGCACGTCGGCGTGCCCGCAGTCGGCCACGACCATGTGCTCGGCCTGCGGTGCCGCTGCCGCGAAGCACCGGTGGTTGCGCCCGGCGGGTGCGCAGCGTCCGCCGATCGCCGCGCCGAGGACGAGGGCGGGCCGGCCGTCCGGGAGGGGCGCGGGTGCGGGCGCCCCGGCCCACGGGGGGCCACCGCCGGCCACCGGATCGACCACGACCACGCCGGCCACGGGAGCGAGGCCCGCTGCGGCCACGGTCCAGGCGACCGCCCCGCCGCGCGAGTGGCCGCCGATCCACACCGGCCCGGGGCCGGCCACGGCCCCGACCACCGCCGCGGCCCGGGTCGCCTCGGCGGAGATCGGAACGCCGCCGAGGAGGAGGCGCGGACCGGGGCGCGCGAGACGGGGCACGACCACCCGGAACCCCCGGTCGGCCACCGGTCCGAGGAGCGCGGCGTAGGCCCCCGGGGCCACGAGGAAGCCCGGGCAGAACACGAACGTGCCGCGCTCGGCACGCCCGAGATCGATCCCGTCGGGTCCGGGCACGGCGGGCGTGGTCATCCCCCGATGGTCGCGCGCTACGGTGCGCGCCGCCGGGCAGGCGCCCCGGCCGCACCGGGAGGCGACGATGACGACCGAGCTCGAGGCGGCCGCCGAGCAGTTCTGGTCCGACGGCGCGTGCGTGGTGCGGGGCGTCGTCGATCCGGCCGGGGTCGAGCGCATGCGCGCCGCGGTCGACGCGCTGATCGTGAGCCCCGAGCTCGCCGACCTCAGCGCGATGGCGGGCGACACCTCGACGGCCCGGTTCCGTGGTGGCGTCGACCACTGGCGGAGCCGGGCGGAGTTCCGGGAGTTCGCGACGCTCGGTCCGATCCCCGCGGTCACCCGCACGGTGCTGGGCTCCGAGCGGCTCTGGCTCTACGAGGACAGCGTCCTGGTGAAGGAGCCGGGGTCGCCGGTGCCGACCCGCTGGCACACCGACGACGG
>CAIUKV010000128.1 GCA_903899845.1 uncultured Actinomycetes bacterium | reverse complement strand
CTTGTCGATCATGTCGAACGCCGTGAACGACGTCCCCTCGTTCTGCTCCGACAACACCCGCGTGATCGCCGCCGTCAACGTCGTCTTCCCATGGTCGATATGACCAATCGTCCCAATGTTCAAATGCGGCTTCGTACGCTCAAACTTCGCCTTGGCCATCGGAAGCGTGTCTCCTCGGGACGTGCGGAGGGTCGGGTGCCCTCGGGTGGATTCCTGGTACCTGGTGCCTGGTGTGTAGCGGTGGCGGGACTCGAACCCGCGACGCCGCGATTATGAGCCGCGTGCTCTGACCAACTGAGCTACACCGCCGAGCAACCGACGACGGACCTGCCGTCGCCGGAGCGAGCCCTCGGTGGGGATTGAACCCACGACCCCTTCCTTACCATGGAAGTGCTCTGCCACTGAGCTACAAGGGCAAGGCCGGAAAGGATAGCCGTCGCCGTGCGGACCCCCCGAAGCCGGTCGGGGCCGGTCCGGATCCGGGCCGCCGGGAGATGTCCGGCCCGCCCGGCCGGGGCGGACCGGGCGCTGCGGTCGTCGGGGCTACCGTGCCCCTCGTGCCGTTGACCGTCCGACCCGCCGAGCGGCGCGACGCCGAGGCCATCCGGACCATCTACAACCGGGAGGTCCTCGGCTCGACCGTCACGTTCGACCTGGTCCCCCGGACCCTCGAGGAGCAGGTGGCGTGGCTCGACGACCACGCCGGGGGCCACCCGGCCGTGGTGGCGGTCGACGACGACGGGGCGGTGGTCGGCTTCGGGGCCCTCTCCCCGTGGCGCCCGAGCCGACCCGCCTACGCCACCTCGGTCGAGGACTCGGTCTACGTGGACGAGGGCTGGCGGACCCGGGGGGTCGGCCGGATGCTCCTCGACGACCTGCTCCGCCGGGCCGAGGCCCACGGGTTCCACGCGGTGTTCGCCCGGATCGTGGGCGGGCACGAGGCGTCGATCGCCCTCCACGCGCGCTGCGGATTCGAGCCGGCCGGGCTGGAGCGGGAGGTCGGGCGGAAGTTCGGCCGCTGGCTCGACGTCGTCGTGATGCAGCGGTTGCTCTAGGCCCCGGGACCGGGATCGACCGCCGCCGGGGGCACCCCCGGGTGGTCGTCGGCCCCACCCGCCACCAGCGGCACCGCGTCGAGGCCGGGCACCGGCGGCAGGCTCGGCAGCGCCACGGCCACGGCCGTGTGGGTCGCGTGCGCCCGGACCACCTCGGAGTGGTACTCCTCGGCCACGGCCCGGAACTCGGGGGTCCGGTACGCCCGTCCGTCGACCAGCAGGCCCTCGGTGCCCTCGATCACGGCCTCGATGTCGGCCCCGGTGAGGGTCTTGTGGGTCTCCAGCGCGTGGGTGACGGCCAGGATCTCGCCCCGGTTCTCCCGGAGGAGCACCTCGGTCCGGTCGAACAGATCACGCAGCTTCGACTCGATCCGACCGGCGAGGGTCCCCTTCAGGAGGCCTCGCTGCTCCTTGTCCTCCCCCGGGCCCGGGCGGCCGATGCCGAGCCGGTCGGTGATCGCGTGGGAGGTGATGGTGGAGCCCATGCCCCAGTACCCCTCCATCAACGTCGCCAGCTGGGTGGCGGTCTCGAGGTCGCCGGTGACCCCGGAGGAGCTGTCGCCGTCGAAGAACATCTTCTCCCCCGCGAGCGACGCCAGCGACACCATGACGTCGGCCTCGAAGTCGGAGCGCCAGTGGGTGAAGATGTCGTCGGGCGGGATCGAGCTGACCATGCCGAGGTAGTTGCCGCCCTTCTCGATCGTGGCCAGGTCGATGACGAGGTGCTGGCGGACCCGGTAGGCGACGACGGCGTGACAGGCCTCGTGCAGCGCGGTGGCGTGGCGCTCGCGCTCGATGTACTCGACGTCCTCGGGCGGCCCCAGGTCCTTGAGGTGCTTCGCCTTGACGACGTCCTTCCAGGTGACCGCCTCCCGGCCGTCGAGCAAGGCGCTGATCAGCGACTCGTTCACGAGGTCCTTGATCGTCGCGCCGGTCGCGTACGGCGTGACCGTGGCGAGCCGGTCGATGTCCTCCTCGGTCAGCTCGTTGGGGACCTTGTCGAAGTAGCCGGTGTAGGTGCGGATCCGCCCCGCCTTCGACGGGTAGCCGACCTTGTAGATGCGGTCGATGCGGCCCGGCCGCAGCATGGCGGGGTCGAGGGCCTCGGGCAGGTTCGTGGCCATGATCAGCAGCATGCGGTACTTGGGCGGCGGCTTCGGCTTCATCCCGAACGCCCGGCGCACGTACCGGTTGACGACGCCCCGGGGCTTCTTCAGGCCCGACATCTCGGCGAGGAGCACCTGGAGCAGGCCACCACCACCGCCACCGCCCGCGCCGCCCATCATGAAGAACCGGTTGCGCCGCCGGCCCTCGACCACCTCCTCGACGCCGTCGCCCGAGCCCGCACCGTGGAGGAGCGCCGACCGGCTCGCGTCGGAGACGTACGACATCCCGCAGCACGACCGGGCCGCACCGAAGGGCCCGGGCGCCGACCGGAAGCCGCCACCCGCGCCGGGCATGCCCGCGAGCAGGCCCCGGTTGCCGATGGCGTCGGCCTCGTCGAAGAACGCGACCACACCCCCGTAGCGGAGCGCGTAGCGCCGGAGCCGCCGGAACAGGAACTTGACCTTCAGGATGCCGATGCCGACGTTGAGCATGCTGGCGTCGATGTTGACGAACGGCTTGCCCGTCTCGCCGGCGATGGACTCCGCCATCAGGGTCTTGCCGGTCCCCGGCGGGCCCCACAGCAACAGGCCGCCCGGGACGTAGCCGCCCTTGCTCTCGATCCGCTCGGGATCCTCGAGGAAGGCGATGTTCTCCTGCACCTTGCGCAGGACCTGATCCTGGCCCCAGACGTCGCTGAAGCGGGTCTCGATGTCGTCGGGGAAGAAGGTCTCGACCCCACCCCGGGTGAGCAGGAAGCCGAACAGGAACACCTGGAAGCCGACCCAGATGGACAGGTAGACGATCGCCTGGAGGTAGGTCGGCGAGTTCTCCGAGATCCAGTTGATGAGGTCGAACGGCGCACGGAAGACCGTGGTGTCGAAGAGACGCGCCACCACCACGAGCCCGGCGATGACGACGATCGTCCACTTGACCGCCCGCGCCACCCGGTACCGGGTGTACGCGCTCATCCCGCTCAGGCGTCGGTTGCCCGCGGCGAAGACCCGCTCGCGCCAGAACAGGTAGTACCGGACCGAGTGCTCGCTGACGAGGAAGTGGACCTGGCGCAGCACCTCGACCCCGAGGAGCACGACGATCCACCACTGCGCCCGCAGGGTCAGGTCGACGGCCTCCCCGAACGGCAGCAGGGGGTTGTCGCCCATCTCGGCGGCGACGAAGAACCCGAACAGCCCCCCGAGCAGCAGCAGGAACTTCACCCGGTCCCACCAGGTCATCGGGCGTCGGGTCCGCCGCTCGCTCTCGCGGGGTCGACTCGTGTACTCCCGGGACGGGACGGGCAGCGCGGGGTCCATCGTCACTCCTCCCTCACGGTCCACGAATCGACCACGGTCCTGATCTTGCCCCGGTTCTCGTCGAAGCACCCGACGGAGCAGGAGACGAGCAGGCCGTAGAGCTTGCGGGTCGCCTGGTCGAGCAGGATGGTCTGGTCGATGGTCATCCGCGTGCCGTCGACCTCGATGGTGGCGACCATGTGGCTGCCCCGGAAGCCGCCGTCACGCTGGATCTCCTCGTACTCGCCCACGTCGGCGGTGCCCTCCTCGAGGGCCTTGTCGACGTCGAAGAAGTAGTTCCGCAGCGTGGAGAGCGAGACCTTGTCGGAGGTGTCGAAGTCGAGGTTCCGGACGACCGCGAGCCCGACCGGATGCTCGGCGTCGGGTGCGCCGAGGTGCCGGAGCGAGGGCTGGGGGGCGGCGTCGAAGGCGACCCGCCAGGTGTCGGCGAGCTCGTCCCGCCGCTCGGCCGCCGTCATGTCGGCGCCCAGCACCCGCAGGAGGTCGCGCTCGTCGAACAGCGTCCACCGGTCGGGGACCTTGAAGTAGGTCCGGTCCTCGGAGCTCTTGACGTAGTTGAAGCCGGAGTCGGCGCAGCCCGCGACCACCACGACGGACATCAGCACCGCTGCGATCCCCACGATCCGTCGCCGCACTCCGAGCCTCCCTCGACGGTGCTCAGTATTCCCCATCCGGGCGGGGCGCACGGGCGGGGCGCAGGGCCTGAGCCCTCGGGACCCGTCGGGCGCACGCCCCGGGACGGGGTGTCGCCGGACGCCGGACGACGTTGGTGGGAGTGGGCCGGGCTGGATTCGAACCAGCGTAGCTTGCGCAGCAGTTTTACAGACTGCCCCCTTTGGCCACTCGGGTACCGACCCTGGGGGCCACGTAAAGTAGCACCCCGGTGTCCCGAGATCCTGGGGGGAGCGACGACGATGCCGTCCTTCGACGTGGTGTCCGAGATCGACCAGCAGGAGGTCCGCAACGCAGTGGACCAGGCCGCCCGTGAGGTCTCCACCCGGTACGACTTCAAGGGCACCGACAGCACGGTCGAGCTGAAGGAGAAGACGATCGAGCTCCACACCGAGAGCGAGGGTCGGCTCCAGGCGCTGGTCCAGGTGCTCGAGGAGAAGCTCGTCAAGCGGGGCGTGTCGCTCAAGGCCCTCTCCTACGGGAAGGTGGAGGAGGCGTCCCGGGGCACCGTCCGCCAGGTCGTGACCCTCAACGTCGGGATCTCCACCGAGAAGGGCAAGGAGATCGGCAAGTTCCTCAAGGAGCAGGGGCCCAAGGGCGTGACCCACCAGATCCAGGGCGACCAGCTCCGCGTCACCGGCAAGAAGAAGGACGACCTGCAGGCGGCGATCCAGTCGCTGAAGGAGCACGACTTCGGCATCCCCCTGCAGTTCACGAACTTCCGCGACTGACCCGCGCCGACTCGCGCCCGACCCGCCCCCGCCCGGCCCCGGTCAGCGCAGGACGACGAGCAGGGTCAGACCCGCCGCCACGACCCCGGAGGCGTACACCCGGTGGCGCCCGAAGCGCTCGTCGAGCAGGACCCAGCCGGCAAGGGCGCCGATCACCACCGAGAACTCGCGCAGCGCCGCCACGTACCCGACCGGGGCGAGCCGCCCGGCCGCCAGCACCATCGAGTACGCGAGCGTGGTGCACACGCCACCGACGGCGTAGCGCCACCACGCCGTCCGGAACGACCGGACGAACGCCGGCGCCCGGCCCACCGCGACGCCGGCGAGCGACACGGCGAGGGCGGCGCCGATCATCACCGAGATGCCGTACCCGAACCCCGACGAGCGGCGGGCCCCGGCGACGTCGATGGTCGTGTAGGTGCCGATGGCGGCGGCGGTGAGCGCGGACCAGCCGAGCGCGGCGGTGGCGGCACCCGGACGGACCAGGGACGCGAGGCCGGCGACGACCACGAGGATCGCCACCCAGCTCCCGGGACCGAGCTCGTCCGACAGGAGCCAGACGCCCCCGACCGCGGCGACGAGCGCGCCGCCGCCGCGCGCCAAGGGGTAGGCCAGCGAGAAGTCGCCGGTGCGGTACGCCTGCACCAGCGCGCCGACGTAGACGACGTTCACCACGCTGGAGCAGACGAGCAGCGGCACGACGTCGAGCCCGGGTGGGCCGATCACGAGCAGCACGGGGGCGAAGAGCAGCGCACCCATGAGGAACTGGCCCCAGGCGGCGAGGAACCGGTCGTCGCTCGTCTTGACGAGGAGGTTCCAGGCAGCGTGCAGGAACGCGGCACCCAGGGCCAGCAGGGTCGCCGTCGTCATGGCTGCACGCCGCGGTGGGTCAGTCGTAGTAGCCGGAGTGGAAGTAGACGCACGGGACGCCGACCGAGCGGAACATCTCGACGTTGCGCCGGTCGTCCTCGAACGCGAGGAGCAGCTCGAAGCCGTACCGCCGCAGCTCGCCGACGGTCCCCTGCTTGAACTCGCTGGTCGACCCGGCGGCGTCCTCGCCCCGCATGATCAGGAGGTCCCAACGGATCGAGTACCGGTGCAGCCACCCCTCGGTGATCGCGTGGAGCCGCTCGGGGCGGGCAGTGAGCAGGACGACGGAGAGGTCGGGCTGGAGCAGGTCGAGGAGGACCCGCATCTCCTCGATCACCGGATCGTCGGTGCACGCGTCGAAGAACCCCTGCCAGTCCCGGCGCGGAGCCTCGAGGTAGTGCTGGCGGCTCGCCGCGTCGGAGAGGACCCCGTCGATGTCGACGACCGCGGCCCGGCCGGGAGCGACCGGTCCGGTGTGCCAGTTCCAGTTGTCGGGGATCCCGGTCATTCCCCGTCGGCAGCCGTCTGCGAGAGGTGGCGAGCCTTGATGCTCTCGACCACACCGGGATCGGCCAGCGTGGTGGTGTCGCCCAGGGCCTTGTCCTCGCTGACGTCCTTGAGGAGTCGACGCATGATCTTCCCCGAGCGCGTCTTCGGGAGGTCCTCGGTGAACAGGATCGTCTTCGGCTTGGCGATCGGCCCGATCGTCGCCCCGACGTGCTCACGCAGCTCGGCCACGAGCGCCTCCGAGGGGTCCACACCACCGCGCAGGATCACGAACGCGGCGATCGCCTGCCCGCTGGTGGGATCGGACTTGCCCACCACTGCGGCTTCGGCGACGGACGGGTGCCCGACCAACGCATGCTCGACCTCGGCGGTCGAGATGTTGTGCCCCGAGACCAGCATGATGTCGTCGACGCGACCGAGCAGCCAGAAGTAGCCGTCGTCGTCGCGCTTCACGCCGTCGCCGGGGAAGTACCGCCCCGGGAACCGCGACCAGTAGGTCTCGCGGTACCGCTCCGGATCGCCCCACACCCCCCGCAGCATCGACGGCCACGGGTGCGTGAGGACCAGGTACCCGCCGCCGGGGACCCCGACCGGGGCCCCGGTGTCGTCGACCACCTCGGCGCCGACGCCGGGCAGGGGGAAGGTGGCGCTGCCCGGCTTCAGCGTGGTGGCGCCCGGCAGCGGACTGAGCATGATCGCTCCGGTCTCGGTCTGCCACCAGGTGTCGACGATCGGGCACCGGCCGCCGCCGATGACCTCCCAGTACCAGATCCACGCCTCGGGGTTGATCGGCTCCCCGACCGATCCGAGGAGCCGCAACGACGTGAGGTCGTGCCGTCCGGGGAACTCGGTGCCCCACTTCATGAAGGTGCGGATCGCCGTCGGGGCCAGGTACAGCGTGGTCACGCCGTACTTCTCCACGATCGCCCAGAACCGGTCCTTGTCGGGGTGGTCGGGCGTGCCCTCGTACATGACGCTGGTCGTGCGGTTCGCCAGTGGGCCGTAGACGATGTACGAGTGGCCGGTGACCCAGCCCACGTCGGCCGCGCACCAGTAGACGTCGTCGTCGGGTCGCAGGTCGAACACCTCGCGGTGCGTGTACGCCACCTGGGTGAGGTAGCCGCCGGTGGTGTGCATGATGCCCTTGGGGCGGCCGGTGGTCCCCGACGTGTACAGGAGGAAGAGCAGGTCCTCGGCGTCCATCGGCTCCGGCGGGCATTCGGTGGACTGGCCCGGAACCAGGTCGTGCCACCAGACGTCGCGACCGTCGTGCATGGGGACGTCCTGGCCGGTGCGGGCGAGGACCAGGACCCGCTCGACCGTCGGGCACTCGGCGAGCGCGACGTCGGCGGTCTCCTTGAGCGGCACGATCTGGCCCCGGCGCCAGGCGCCGTCGCCGGTGATCAGGACCTTGGCCCCGGCGTCGTTGATCCGGTCACGCAGCGCATCGGACGAGAAGCCCCCGAACACGACCGAGTGCACCGCGCCGATGCGGGCGCAGGCGAGGAGCGCCATCGGGAGCTCGGGCACCATGCCGAGGTACACGTTGACCCGGTCGCCCTTGCGGACGCCGAGCTCGAGCAGCGCGTTGGCGAGGCGGCTCACGTCGTCGAGGAGCTGGGCGTAGGTGATGGTCCGGGTGTCGCCCGGCTCACCCTCCCAGTGGTAGGCCACCACATCGCCCGCCCCGGCCGCGACGTGACGGTCGAGGCAGTTCTCGGCGACGTTGAGGCGACCGCCGACGAACCACTTCGCGAACGGCAGGTCCCACTCGCACACGGTGTGCCAGGGCTCGGTCCACGTGACCAGCTCCGCGGCCCGAGCGGCCCAGAACGCCTCCGGGTCGGCGGCGGCCTCGGCGGCCGCGCGGTCGGTGACCCGGGCCCGGGCGGCGAACCCGGCGGGCGGGGGGAAGGTCCGCTCCTCGTCGAGCAGCGAGGCGATGGTCTCGGGGGCGTCGGGCTCGGACATCGGGCTCCTCGGGCTGCGCGTTCGTGGTCGGGTGCCGGCCGTCCCCGGGCCGGGGCCGGCGGCCCCGGTCGGGCGCAGGCTATCCCGAGGCGTCGCGGCGCAGCACGAGGACCCGGTGCGCCCCCAGCCCCGCGGGGTCGGTGAGCGCGGCCGCCTCGACCCCCCGGCTCCGCCCGGCCAGCGCGGCCAGGTCGCCCCGGGCCGCCCCCTCCCGCCAGATGCGGTCGCCGTCGGCGACGAGGTCGGCGATGCCGTGCCCGGCCAGCCATTCGCGCTGCGTGCGGTACTCGACCACGGACAGGCCCAGGCGCGCGGTCACGTGGCGGAGGTACTCGAGCGGGAGGTCGCAGGTGATGTCCTGCGTCCCGGGGTCCCGCAGGGGATCGTCGCCCCGCTCGTGCCCTCGGTAGGTGCGCAGCCAGGCCGAGTGGCCCCGGGCCGCCAGCGACGACGTGGTGTCGACGTAGTCGAACAGCACGACCTCGCCGGCCCGGAGCCGCGCGCTCACCGCCTCCAGCCATGCCCGGGCCGCGCGTGGCACCGGGATCCGGTTGCCCGGGACGACCACCGCCCCCTCGGCCACGAGGTCGGCCTCGGCGGCCAGCGCCGGTGCCGCCGGGACGACGGTCTCGGTGAAGCCGACGTCGTGGCAGTCGACGCGGACCTCGGCCCACCCCGACGCCGTCCGCTCGACCACGTGGACCGGGAGGTTGTCGAGCAGCTCGTTGGCCAGCACCACCCCCGAGATCGCCACCGCCGGCAGCTCGTCGAGGGCGGTCACGATCGGACCCCGCCCCGGCTCGGGCGCGGGCACCTCGTCGTCGCCCCGCACGAAGGGGCCGAGCGCCTCGTCGGGGGGCTCGACCGGCAGCCGGGACCGCTGCTCCTCGCGGAGCTGGGCCGAGCGCTCGACCAGGACGTAGCGCAGCGCCGGCGCGCAGGCCGGGTCGGACCGCAGGACGTCAGCGGCCAGTCGCCCGCGCCCGGCCCCCGCCTCGACGACCAGGAACGGGTCCGGTCGGCCCAGACGGTCCCACGTGGCATCGAGTGCCCGGGCCACCACCATCCCGAACAGCCCACCGACCTCGGGGCTGGTGACGAAGTCGCGCCCGGCCCGGCCCGCTCCCCCGCCCCGGGAGAAGAAGCCCGCCACCGGGTCGTAGAGCGCCGCCTCCTGGAAGTCGGCGAAGGCGATCGGTCCCTCCCGACGGATCCGTTCCCGGAGCCGGGCCTCGAGCTCCATCTGCTCTCCCTCGTCGGGGTTCGGCGGATGCGCCGCCGGCCGGACCCTCAGGTCGCGCGGAAGGCGAGATCCCCGATCTTGGCGAACAGCTGCGGGTAGACGCCGATCACGACCACCACCGTGGTGGTGATGGCCATCGCCGCCACCAGGGCACCCGGGACCCGCGGCGATCCGGTGTCGCCGAGATCGACGGCGGCGTGGAACCACATCCGCCGGATCACCGTGCCGTAGTAGAAGAACGCGACCACCGAGAACACCGCGGCCAGCACGCCCAGCACGACGGCGGCCGTGGTCCCGGCGTCGAGGACGGCGCGGAACATCACGAACTTGGCGAACCAACCCGCGAAGGGCGGGATCCCGGCGAGCGAGAACAGGAAGACCGTGAACACCACCGCCATCGCGGGGTTGGACCGGCCCAGACCCGAGAAGGACTGGATCTCGGTCGAGCGGGTCCGCCGGGCGTTGGCGATCACACACGCGAACGCGCCCATGTTCATCGCGGCGTAGATGAGGATGTAGACGAGCACGCCCTGGAAGCCGGCCCGGGCCGCGTCGTTGTCGCCCGACACCGCCAAGGGCACCAGGATGAACCCGCCCTGGGCCACCGAGGAGTAGGCGAGCATCCGGACGACGTCGGTCTGGCGCAGTGCGGCCAGGTTCCCCACGACGATGGAGGCGGCGGCGAGCACCCAGATCACCGGCTGCCAGGAGTTCGGGCTGGCGAAGAAGCCGAGGGCGACGACGGAGAGCATGGCCACGAACCCGGCCGCCTTCGACGCGACCGACAGGAACGCCGTCACGGGGAGCGGGGCGCCCTGGTAGGTGTCGGGCGCCCAGAAGTGGAAGGGCACCGCCGAGACCTTGAACGCGAAGCCGGCGAGGGTGAGGAAGATCGCGACCGCGAAGAGGGCGGGATTGTCGCCACCCGCCACCGAGCCGATCTCGGAGAGCAGGGTGCTGTTGCTCAGACCGAAGATGAGCGACATCCCGTAGAGCATCACCGCCGAGGACAGGACCCCGATGATGAAGTACTTGATCGCCGCCTCGTTGGACCGGATGTCGTGCTTCCGCCAACCGGCGAGCACGAAGGTCGGCAGGGTGACCGTCTCGATCGCCACGAAGATCGTGATGAGGTCACGGGCCGAGGCGAGGACGACCATCCCCAGCACCGAGGTGAGCAGCAGCACGTAGTACTCGCCCCGGTAGTAGTCGCCCTCGTCGATGTAGTCGTACGAGAGCAGGACCGCGACGTAGCCGACGATGAGGAAGAACCCGGCGAAGGCCAGCGCGTAGTTGTCGACCACGAACGCGCCGCCGAACATCACCCGCGTCTCGCCGTCGGCCGCGAGGGTGAACACGGGGATCAGCGCGAGGAGCATCCCGATTCCCGCGATCTGGGGCACGGCCCGGCGCCCGCCGTCCTTCCAGACGAAGTCGACGACCAAGGCGAGCAGCGCGACGGCCGCCAGCACGATGACCGGCGCGAGCGCGTGGTAGTCGAAGTACGGGGTTCCCACGGAACGGCTCCTAGCCCGAGAAGGCTCGGGTGATCGAGCTGGCGGCGTCGTTGGTGATGGAGAAGATCAGGTTCGGGAACAGACCGAAGACCACGATGCCCAGGAGCAGCGGCGTCCACGCCACCCACTCGGGGCGGTGGACGTCGTGGATGTGGGCGTCCTCGAACTCCGGCTTGGGCGTCCCCATGCCGACCCGCTGGTACATCCAGAGGAGGTAGCCGGCGGCGAGGACCGTGCCGATGGCGGCGACGACCATGAAGGTCCGGAAGGTCCAGAGCGTGCTGTCGGTGTTGCCGAGGATGCCGTTGGCCAGGCGCGACGGCTCGAAGGCGCTGAGCACCGCCGGGAACTCGCCCCAGAACCCGGCCAGGCCGGGCAGGCCGAGGGAGGCCATGGCGCAGAACCCGAGGATCCAGCCCATCTTCGGCGCCGAGACGAGCAGACCGCCCAAGCGGGACATCTCCCGGGTGTGGTAGCGGTGCTGGATCGAACCGGCGAGGAAGAACAGCATCCCGGTGATGAGACCGTGGGCGACCATGCCGAACACGGCGGCGTTGACGCCGAAGTCGGTGAGGGTCGCGATGCCGAGCATCACGAAGCCCATGTGCGCGACCGACGAGAAGGCGATCAGCCGCTTCATGTCGCGTTGCGCCAGGCAGCACAGTGCGCCGTAGATGATCCCGACCACCGACAGGAGCCCGATCCAGGGGGCCCAGACCTGCGCGCCTTCGGGCAGGATCGGCAGTGCGATGCGGATGAAGCCGTAGGTGCCGAGCTTCAGCAGCACGGCGGCCAGCAGCACCGAACCCACCGTCGGAGCCTCGGTGTGGGCGTCGGGCAGCCAGGTGTGGAACGGGAACATCGGCACCTTGATCGCGAAGCCGAGGAAGAGACCCGCGAACAGCAGGACCTGGGTGCCCCGGGTGATCCCGGCGCCCTCGAACGAGGCCAGGGTGCTGATGTCGAACGTCGACCGCTTGGACAGGAAGTAGAGAGCGAGGAAGCTCACCAGCATCAGCGCCGAGCCGAAGAGGGTGAAGAGGAAGAACTTGATCGATGCGTACTCGCGGTTCGGGCCGCCCCAGACCCCGATCATGAAGAACATCGGGAGGAGGACGACCTCGAAGAAGATGAAGAAGAGCACGAGGTCGAGGGCGACGAAGGTCCCGATCATCCCGACCTCGAGCAGCAGGATCAGGGCCAGGAACGCCTTCGGGTTGTGCGGCTCCGGGAAGTGGTCCAACGAGTAGATGATGCACAACGGCACGATGACCATGGTCAGGATGAGCAGCGGCAGCGAGATGCCGTCGATCCCGAGGTGGTACCGGGCGTTGATGACCGGGATCCACTCCTTGTCGACCTGGAACTGCATCTTGGCCGTGTTCCCGAAGTCGAAGTCGACGAGGATGCCGACCCCGATCGCCAGGGTCACGAGAGACGTGAGGAGGGCGACGACCTTGATCGCAGCTTCCTCCGCCCGGGGGATGAGCAAGATGATCGCCATCCCGACGAGTGGGGTGAAGACCGCGAGGGTCAGCGCCCAGTCATCGAACCAGTCCATGTGCCGTGTGATCCCCTCAGCTAAGCGACGTTGACGATGTAGACCGCGAGGGCGATGAGCCCGACGGAGGCGAGCAGGAAGAGGGCGTACCGCTGGAGTCTTCCGGACTGCAGCTTCGACATGCCGCCGCCGGCCAGTGCGGTCTCGCGCCCGATGTCGTTGACCGCGCCGTCGACGACCTCCTGGTCGAAGACGTCGTAGGCCCAGCGACCGGCCCGGGCGCTCCCCCGCCCGACGGCGTTGACGACGCCGTCGATGACGTACTGGTTGACCCAGTTGGAGCCGCGGGCGATCGGCCCCTTGACCCCGGCGACGATGACGCCCTCGTAGAGGTCGTCCAGGTAGTACTTGCGCTCGAGGAACCGATAGCCCGCGTGGGCGACCCGGTTGCGCTGGGTGAGGCCCTTGAGGGCCCCGTGCTCCTCCCGGCGGAAGACGAAGAAGGCGGCGATCCCGACCACGATGGTGGCGAGGCTGACCGAGATTGCCGCGAGCCCGTAGTCGAACTCGGGGATGATCATCTCCTTCGGCAGGCCACCGACCTGCTCGAACCACTCCTGGAACTTCTTGATCTCGAACGGTGCCGACTGCAGGAGGCCGGCGACCACCGAGAGGACGGCGAGGATCACCAGCGGCACGGTGATGGCCGGGGTGGACTCGTGCGGGTGGTGGTGGCCCCGGTACTGCCCGAAGAAGGTGAGGTAGACGCAGCGGGTCATGTAGGCGGCGGTCATGGCCGCACCGATCAGACCGACCACGAGGAAGATCCGGAAGTCACCCTGGTCGGCGGTGGCCAGGATCTCGTCCTTCGACCAGAACCCCGCGAAGGGGAAGATGCCGGCCAGGGCGACGGTGCCGACGATGAACGTCCAGAAGGTGACCGGCATGGGCTTGCGCAGCCCGCCCATCTCCCGCATGTCGAAGGAGTGGTGGGTGGCCGAGTGGCTGATCGAGCCGGCCCCGAGGAAGAGGCAGGCCTTGAAGAAGGCGTGGGTGAAGAGGTGGAACACCGCACCGAGCCAGGCGCCGACCCCGAGGGCCATGACCATGTAGCCGAGCTGGCTGACGGTCGAGTAGGCCAGCACCTTCTTGATGTCGTTCTGGACGAACGCGAGCGCCGCCCCGACGATGATCGTGACGCCGCCGACGACGGCCATCATGTTGAGCCCGCCGCCGCCGATGCTGAAGCCCTCCCAGAACACCGGGTAGACGCGGGCACCCAGGAACACGCCGGCGACGACCATGGTCGCGGCGTGGATGAGGGCCGACACCGGGGTCGGGCCGGCCATGGCGTCGGGCAGCCAGGTGTGCAGGAAGAACTGGCCCGACTTGCCCATGATGCCGAACATCAGCGCCACCGACGCCCACATCATGAGCCCGTGGTTGACCTCGGGGCTCAGGGCGTACTCGTTGACGACCGAGATGTCGAACGATCCCGCGGCGAAGAAGACGATGATGATGCCCGTCATCAGGCCGACGTCACCGGTCCGGGTGGTGAGGAAGGCCTTGAGCGCCGCGTTGGAGTTCGGCTTCTCCTCCCACCAGTGACCGATCAGCATGAACGAGCACAGACCGACCAGCTCCCACCCGACCATCAGCTGCAGCAGGTTCGCCGAGATGACCATGAACAGCATCGAGGCGGAGAACAGCGAGAGGGCGGCGTAGTAGTGGGTGAAGCGACGGTCCTCGTGCATGTAGGCCGTGCTGTAGACGTGCACCAGCAGGGAGATGAGGGTGACGACCACCAGCATCATCACGACGAGACCGTCGACGCGGGCGCCGATCTCGAACTTGGCCGGCCCGTTCTCCCACCAGGTGACCCCGCGCACGACCGGCTCGACCTCGGGGGCGCCGGTCGCCGCCGCCACGACGCTGCGCCCGAGGGCGGCCAGGCCCGTGGCGGCGCCGCCCTCCTTGCTCACCGCGGCCTCGACCTTGTCGATCCACTGCATCGCCGTGATGCAGGCGAGCACGAACGCCGCGCCGAGGGCGGCGATCCCGATCTCGGCCCCCTTCTTCGGCATGCGCTTGCCGAAGAAGAGGATCAGCAGGTACGAGACCGCCGGGATGAGCGGGATGATCCAGACGTTGTCGAGCATCGTACGAATCAGCCCTTCAGCTGCTCGACCCGATCGAGATCGGGGCTCCGGAGGTTGCGGTAGATCAGCAGCACGATGGCCAGACCGATGCCGACCTCGGCGGCGGCGATCGTGATCACGAACAGCGCGAAGACCTGGCCGGCCACGTCCTGGGCCTGGGCCGAGAACGCGATGAGGTTGATGTTCACGGCGTTGAGCATCAGCTCGACGCTCATCAGGACCAGCACCGAGTTCCGGCGGGCCAGGACGCCGTACGCACCGGCGCAGAACAGGAACGCGCTGAGGATCAGGAAGTAGTTGATCGGCATCGGGTCAGTCCCTCCGGGCCAGGGCGACCGCGCCCACCAGGGCGGCGAGGAGCAGCATCGACACGACCTCGAACGGGATCACGAACTGGCGGAAGATCGAATCCCCGACGCTCGCCGCGCTCCCGACCTCGACCATGGAGTCCCGGAATCGGAGCTCGGTCCCGCCGAAGGCGTCGATGAGGAACACCGCGAGCACGCCGAACAGGAACAGGGCCACCACGGCGGAGGCCAGGCGCTGGGAGTTGTCGAGCTTGCCCCGCTCCTCGCGCATCGGAGCCCGCGTGAGCATGACGCCGAAGAGGAAGAGCACGATGATTGCGCCGATGTAGATCAGCACCTGCACCCAGGCGACGAACTCGGCGAGCAGCAGGATGTACTGCGCCGCGCTGCCGGCGAACACGACGATGAGGAAGAGGGCGGCGTGGACGACGTTGTTGGCGCGGACGACCCCGATCGCGGCGCCGGCCATGGCGACCGCGATGACCCAGAAGGCGACCTGCTGCTCCCACATGGCCGGGCTACTTCTTCTTCTTGGCCGACTCGGCGCCGACCTCGAGCGGCTCGGGCTCGGGAACGGTCTCCATCCACTCGCCCAGCTTCACCTTGTCGTGGAGGAGACGGGCGATGTTGTGCTCGGAGTACTCGTACTCCGGGCTCCAGAACAGCGCGTCGAAGGGACAGACCTCGACGCAGATCCCGCAGTACATGCAGAGGGCGTAGTCGATGTCGAAGCGGTCGAGGACGCTGACCGTCCGATCGCGTCCGCCCTCACGCCGGGGCGGGCGCTTCTCCTTGTGACCTTCGATGTAGATGCACCAGTCGGGGCACGAGCGCGCGCACAGCATGCAGACGGTGCAGTTCTCCTCCTTGAGCGCGATCACCCCACGGGCCCGCGTCGGGGGCTCCTCCTTCTCGTGGGGGTACTGCACCGTGACCGCAGGCTTCAGCATCGTCTTGAACGTGATGCCGAGACCCCCGATCATCCCCGGGATCTTCTTGCGGGCCATCAGAACGCCACCTTGAAGAGGGCCGTCACGAGCAGGTTCGCCAGACCCAGCGGGATCAGGAACTTCCACGCGAACGCCTGGAGCTGGTCCTCACGGAGCCGGGGGAAGGTGAAGCGGGCCCAGAACATGAGGAACGCCACCAGCATGAGCTTGGCGAAGAGGACGAGCGGGCCGATCCAGTTGGCGAGGTCGCCCTCGACCCACGGCAGCGCGTACCCGCCGAGGAACAGGGTCGCGGCGATCGCCGAGAACGCGAAGGCGGTGCCGTACTCACCCATGAAGAAGAAGAGGAACCGGAAGCCCGTGTACTCCACGTGGTACCCGCCGACGAGCTCGCTCTCGGCGACGGGCATGTCGAACGGGGTCTGGGTGAGCTCGGCCTGGGCGGCGATGAGGAAGATCAGGAAGCCGACGAACTGGGTGAGGATGTAGGGGTTCCCGATCCAGTCGATCCCGAAGATCGACTGCTGCTGCTGGGCGACCACGATCCCGTTGAGGCTCATCGTGCCGGCCTGGATGACCACCCCGATGACGGCGAGGAGCAGGGGCAGCTCGTAGGCGATGAGCTGCCCGGCCGCCCGCAGCCCGCCGAGGAGGGCGTACTTGTTCGCGCTCGACCAGCCCGCCATGAGGATCCCGATGACCGACAGGCTCGACACCGCCAGCGCGTAGAACACCCCGATGTCGAGGTCCTTGACCACGAGGTCGGGGCCCATCGGGATGACGAGGAAGACCAGGAAGGTCGAGATCAGGACCACGGCCGGGGCGCCGGCGAAGACCTTGCGGTCGGCCCCGTCGGGCATGAGGTCTTCCTTCTGCACGAACTTGAGGCCGTCGCCGATCAGCTGGAACCAGCCGTGGAACCCGCCCGGGTCCATCGGGCCGAGCCGGCTCTGCATGTGGCTCATCATCTTGAGCAGGAAGACGTACCCGAGGATGAGCGCTCCCGCCGGGATGATCAGCAGGATCACCAGCGTCTTGATCGCCAGGGCGGCACCCCAGCCGATCTCGATCCCGAGGGTCGTGAGCGCGACGGCGTTCACCGGTCGATGTCCCCCAGGATGAAGTAGAGCGAGGCGAGGATCGTCACGACGTCGGGAACGTACACACCGCGGAGCAGCCACGGCAGGATCGACACGTTGCTGAACGACGCCGACCGGATCTTGACCCGGAACGGCCCGGTCGCTCCCTTGGAGACGACGTAGTACCCCATCTGCCCGAGGGGGTTCTCGGTCTCGACCCAGGCCTCGCCCTCGGGCACCTTGATGATCCGCGGCACCTTGGCCATGACCGGACCGGCGGGCAGCCCGTCGAGGAGCTGGAGGACCATGCGCACCGACTCCCGGGTCTCCTGGAGCCGGACCCAGTACCGCGCGAACGAGTCGCCGGCCGAGTGGGTCCAGACCTTGAAGTCGAGGTCGGGGTAAGCGAGGTACGGCACCCCGTCGCGCCGGAGGTCCCAGTCGACGCCCGAGGCGCGCAGGTTGGATCCCGACACGCCGTAGGCGGTCCCGATGTCACCGGGGATGATGCCGATGCCCCGGGTGCGGCTGAGGAAGATCTCGTTGCCCACCACGAGGTCCTCGAACTGGTCGCACGAGTCGAGGACGAGCTGCATCACCTGGCGGGTCTCGGACACCCAGCCCCACGGGAGGTCGTCCTTGAGGCCACCGATGCGGTTGAAGTTGGGGTGGAAGCGACCGCCGGTCGCGCCCTCGATCAGGTTGAGGACGTGCTCACGGTCGCGGAAGCCGTAGAAGGCCGGGGTCAGCGCGCCGACCTGCAGGCCCATCTCGCCGAGGAACAGCACGAAGGTCGCGATGCGCGAGAGCTCGGTGAGGATCGTGCGGATGTACTGGGCCCGGGCCGGCGCCTCGATGCCCATCAGCTGCTCGGCCGCGTGGACGAACGGCACCTCGTTGGCGAAGCTCGACAGCCAGTCGATGCGGTTGATGAGCGTGGTGATCTGCGGGTAGGTCCGGAACTCGGTGAGCTTCTCGTAGCCCCGGTGCATGTAGCCGATGACCGGGTCGGCCGCGATCACCCGCTCGCCGTCGAGCCGGACGACGAGGCGCAGCGTGCCGTGCGTGGCCGGGTGCTGCGGGCCCAGGTTGAGGATCATGTCGCCGGTGTCCAGCTCGACGTTCATCTGGGCATCGGCGAGATGACGCATCGCGCTCCGCTCGAGCTCGAAGTCCGGGGCGCTCGGCATCTCGGTCGTGCTCACTCGCCACCTCCTGCACCGTCTCCTGCACCGTCGCCACCAGCGGTGACCGCAGCCGCCTCCTCGGGCATCGCCTCGACGTCGACCAGCCCGGGCCAGGGCTTCACGACCCGGGCCAGCAGGGGGAAGTCCTTGCGCAGCGGGTGCCCCTCGAACCCGGCCGGCAGGTACAGCTGGCGCAGGTTCGGGTGGCCGTCGAAGCGGACGCCGAACATCTCCCAGGTCTCGCGCTCGTGCCAGTCGGCCCCGGGGTAGACCCCGACCCACGACGCCACCAGCGGGGTCGCCTCGTCGACGTCGACCTTGAAGGTCGCGCCCCAGCCCCGGGCGGTGGACTGCACGCGGGCGAACACCTGGAACCGCCCCGCCGAGCCGGCCACGCCGAACGTCATGTCGGTCGGCTGCACCGGCGCGGAGGTGTCGCCCCCGGCGTCCTCGCCGCCGTCACGGGGGGTGGGCGCCCAGTCGATCGCCGAGACGAACGAGAGGTAGTCGCACTCCAGGTCGCCGCGGGCGACCTCGGCCAGCGGGCCCCACGAGGCGTTGGTGACCCGCACCACGAGCTCGCCACAGGCGGTGCCGTGCTCGACCACCGCACCGGGCAG
The DNA here is from genome assembly GCA_903899845.1 of uncultured Actinomycetes bacterium. Taxonomy (GTDB): domain Bacteria; phylum Actinomycetota; class Acidimicrobiia; order IMCC26256; family PALSA-555; genus CAIUKV01. The sequence goes on along the minus strand of CAIUKV010000128.1, from coordinate 23,388 downwards.
GGCCCGCTCGAGCCGGTCGAGGAGATCGAGGTGGACCGGGTTCGGGGACGCCTCGGTGGCTTCGGCCGCGTCGTCGCCCTCGGTCACGGCGGGCGTCTCGTCAGACAACGGGCACCGCCGTCGGCTCGGGCTTCGGGCCGAGCACCACCGGCGCCGTGTGGGGATCGTCGATCACGACCGGCTCGCCGCGCCAGCGCTTCTGGAGCTGGTCGTTGCCGATCCCCTCGTTCTGGATCTGGGCCTGGAGCATGACGATCGCCTGCAGCAGCGCCTCGGGCCGGGGCGGGCACCCCGGCACGTAGATGTCGACGGGGATGATCTGGTCGACGCCCTTGGTGACCGAGTACGAGTCCCAGTAGGGGCCACCGCAGTTGGCGCACGAGCCCATCGAGATGACGTACTTCGGGTCGGGCATCTGCTCGTAGAGACGTCGGATGGCCGGGGCCATCTTGTCGGTGACGGTCCCCGAGATGACCACGAGGTCGGCCTGGCGCGGGCTGGCCGGGAACGGGATGACACCGAGGCGCATCATGTCGTAGCGCGGGCTCGCCAGTGCGGCCCCCATCTCGATCGCGCAGCAGGCCAGTCCCCACTGGAACATCCACAGGGAGTACTTCCGGCTGTAGTTGAGCAGCCAGGTGAGCGGCTTGGGCGCCCGGCCCTTGTCGATCAGGCCCACCGCAGCACTCCCTTGCGCCAGGCGTAGACGAGCCCCAGGGTGAGCACGACCACGAAGATCGTCATCTCGACCAGGCCGAACCAGCCGAGGCTCTCCAGGTTCACCGCCCACGGGAAGATGAACACGGCCTCGACGTCGAAGATCACGAAGAGCAGGGCGAAGACGTAGTACCGGACGTTCGACTGGCCGAAGGTCCCGGTCGGGTCGGACCCGGCCTCGTACGGGATGTACTTCTGCTCCTGGGCCCGGACCGGCCGGATCAGGCGGCCCAGCCCGAGCATGAAGCCCACCATGCCGATGGCAGCCAGGATCAGCACGGCCACGGCGAGGTAGCTCCGGTAGAACTCCGTCACGCGCGCAGCCTCCGTCGGGACCCCAGTGGGCCTGCGAGGGCAGTCTATGCAGCGGGCTCGCTCGCCGGACAAACCGCGTCGGGCCCCGCGTCGGGCCCCGCGTCGGCTCCCGGACCGGGCGGGCGCGATCTGCGACCATGGGCCCGTGGCGCGCGTCCCGAGCCCCCGAGCCCGTGGACCCCGGACCGCCTTCGTCCTCTCGGGGGGCGGGAACCAGGGGGTGGCCCAGGTCGGCATGCTGCGCGCCCTGATCGAGCGGGGGATCCGACCCGACGTGGTGATCGGGACGTCGGTGGGCGCGCTCAACGGCGCGGCGATCGCCACCGATCCGAGCCTGGCCACGGTCGGGGCCATGGAGGAGACCTGGGCGTCGCTCACCGGCGAGGCGCTCTTTCCCGGCGGCACGCTGCGCCGGGCCTGGAACCTGCTGCGTCGCGACGACCACCTGATCAGCAACGAGGGCCTGATCGCCCTGATCGAGCGGTCCCAGGTCGTCGACCGGTTCGAGGACCTCGCCGTGCCCCTGCGGGTCGTGGCGGCCGACCTCAACTCGGGTGACGAGATGGTGTTCGCGACCGGACCGCTGCCGCCGGTGCTGCTGGCGAGCGCCTCACTGCCCGGGATCTACCCGCCCATCCGCCTCGGGGACGCCGTCCTGGTGGACGGGGCCATCGTGAACCTGGTGCCGATCTCCCACGCCCTCGCCGGACCGGTCGACCGGATCTTCGTCCTCGACGTGTCGGACCCGATCTCGGACCGGCCGGTCCGCTCACCGCTCGACGTGGTCGTGCGCTCCGTGGCCATCTCGCGTGAGCAGCGCTTCGACCTCGAGCTGCGGTGGGTCCCCGACGAGGTCGAGCTCGTGGTGCTCCCCGCCCCCGACGACGACCGCGACTTCCTCGACTTCTCGGGCGCCCGGGTGCTGATCGACCAGGCCCTGGCGCTGGCCCACCGCGCCCTCGACGACCACGAGGTGCGACCCGACCGGCAGCGGCGTCGGCGCTGGTGGAAGCGCCGCCTCGACTGACGACGGCTCAGGGCCGGGCGCGGTGCTCCACCGCCCCGGCGGTGGCGATCAGGAGGTCGTGGACCAGGCCGAGGAACAGGCCGTGCTCGACCACGCCGGCCCGGGCCGCCAGCCGCGCCGCGAGGGCCGGCGCGTCGGCGATCGGGCCGAAGGCGGCGTCGAGGATCCAGTTCCCCTCATCGGTGACGAACGGGCCGGCGTCGGCCGTCCGCAGGGTCACGGTCGCCCCGAGCGACTCGAGGAACGCCTGCTCGGTCGCGCGGGCGAAGCGCAGGACCTCGACCGGGACGTGGCACCGGGTCCCCAGCCGGGCGGACGGCTTCGAGTCGTCGACGACGATGACCTGGCGCCGGGTGGCCTGGGCCACCACCTTCTCGCGCAGGAGCGCGCCGCCGTAGCCCTTGATGCAGTCGAGCCCGGGATCGACCTCGTCGGCGCCGTCGATGGTCAGGTCGATCACCGCGTGCTCGTCGAAGGTCACGAGCGGGATCCCCACCGCCCGGGCCTCGGCGGCGCTGGCGTCGGAGGTCGGAATGGCCACGACGTCACGGAGGCGGCCGTCGGCGAGCCGGGCCCCGAGCCCCCGGATCGCCCACACCGCCGTGGAGCCGGTCCCGAGGCCGACGACCGTCCCGGAGGCGACCCACTCGAGCGCCCGCTCGGCCGCGGCCTGCTTCTGCGCCTGCCTGGGGTCGTCGGCCACGGCCCCATACTGCCGCACCCCGACGCTCGGGAGCGGCTCCCGGCCGCCTAGAAGAAGACGGCGTCGCGGGCGAAGTGGATGAAGGTCCCGGGCAGGACGCCGACCACCAGGGTCAGCGCCGCCGCGCCGGCCAGGACGATCCCGGTCCAGCCGTCGACCCGGCGGGGTCGGGTCGAGTAGGCCGCGGCCACCGCGGTGTCGTCGTCGGGGGCGGTGACCAGGGTCCACGCGATCCGCAGGTAGAAGGCGAACGCGATCACGGCGGACAGGACCCCGATGACCAGGAGCACGTAGTCGCTGGTCTCGCCCGCCTGGGCGACCGAGCCGAACAGCTCGAGCTTGCCGACGAACCCGCTGGTCAAGGGGACGCCGGCCTGCGCGAGCACGAAGAAGATCAGGAGCCCGCCGAGCACCGGACGGCGGACGGCCAGGCCCCGGTAGTCGTCGTAGGAGTGCTTGGCGTCGTCGGGTCCGGGGGCGGCGATCATCACGACCGCGAACGCGCCGATCGCCATGAAGGCGTAGACGAGCAGGTAGAGCAAGGCTGCCTCGCGGCCCCGGGAGCTCGCGGCGTAGACCCCCATGAGGATGTACCCGGCGTGGGCGATCGACGAGTAGGCGAGCGTCCGCTTGACGTCGTTCTGGACCAGGGCGGCGACGGCGCCCACGAGCATCGACAGCGCGGCGAGGACCCAGAGGATGGGGCGCCAGTCGTCGCGGTACTGCGGGAAGGCGGTCAGCACGATGCGCAGGACCGCGGCGAACGCGGCGGCCTTGGTCGCGGCGGCCATGAACGCGGTCACCGGGGTCGGCGCCCCCTGGTACACGTCCGGGGTCCACATGTGGAACGGCACCGCGGCGACCTTGAAGCCGAGGCCGACGAGCAGGAGCCCGAGCCCGACCAGCAGCGTGGTCTGCTCGAACAGGGTGTTGCCGGCGAGGAACGTCGCGATCCCGCTGAGGGAGGTGGTCCCGGTCGCGCCGTACACGAGCGCGATCCCGTAGAGGAACACCGCCGACGAGAACGCACCGAGCACGAAGTACTTGAGCCCGGCCTCCTGGGACCGCAGCCGCCGCCGGTCGAAGGCGACGAGCACGTAGAGCGGGATCGACAGGACCTCGAGGGCCACGAAGACGACCACGAGGTCGTTCGCCGTGGTCATCATCAGCATCCCGGCGGCCGACAGCAGCAGCAGGGCGAAGTACTCGGGGGCCTCGAGATCCTCCCGGCGGAGGTAGGCGTAGGCCAGGAGCAGCCCGGCGAGGGTGGCGGCCACGATCACGATGCCGAGGAAGACCGCGAACGGGTCGACCCGCACCATGTCGGCGAGACTCACGATCGGGCCGTCGTCGCGGACCCGGTGCCACTGCCGGGCCAGGAGGCCGGCGGCGACGAGCAGACCGACGACCGCCACCGAGAAGCAGACCGGGGTCACCGCCTGGTTCCGCCGCAGCAGGGCCCGGATGAGGACCAGGCCGACCCCGGTGGCGACCAGCGCGATGATCGGCGCGATCGCCCAGAGGTCGACCGCAGGAGTGGCGATGGGGGCGGCGGCGATCACTTCTCACCCTCCCGGGCCTCGGCCCGGCGCTGCTCCCGTTCGACCCGGCGCTCGGTGTCGCGGCGGTCACGGGACTCCTCGGGGCTGCGGTAGTCGGTCTTGCGCTCGAAGTTGCGCACGGCCCGGTCGGCCGCCGGCTCGATCCGGTCGAGGACCGGCTTCGGGTAGAGCCCGAGGAACAGCGACAGCGCCAGGAGCGGCACCACCACGACGATCTCCCGCAGGTCGAGGTCCTTCATCCGGACCACGGCACCGGACGCCCGACCCGCGAACGCCCGCTTGAACGGCCAGAGCATGTAGACCGCGGCGAAGATCACCCCGAGGGCGGCGACGATCGCGAAGGGCCGGTCGTAGAGGAAGGCACCGGCGAGCGAGAGGAACTCGCCGACGAAGCCGGAGAACCCGGGGAGGCCGATGCCGGCGAACATGGCGGCGATGAACAGCCCGGTGAGGACGGGCGCCACGTTCCACATCCCCCCCATCTCCCCGATCTCGCGCGTGTGGAGACGCTCGTAGATCATGCCGACGAGGAGGAACAGCGCGCCGGTGGTCAGCGGGTGGCTCACCATCGTGAAGACCGCACCGTCGATGCCGATCACCGTCAGGGAGAAGATGCCGAGGATGACGAAGCCCATGTGGGCGACCGACGAGTACGCGATGACCCGCTTGAGGTCGGTCTGCATCGCCGCGACGACCGCCCCGTAGATGATGCCGACGACCGCGAGCACGAGGAGGATCGGCGCGAGGTCGACGCTGGCCTGGGGGAACAGCTCGAACGAGAAGCGGACGAAGCCGTACGCGCCCATCTTGATGATGACCCCGGCCAGGACCACCGAACCGGCGGTCGGGGCCTCGGTGTGCACGTCGGGCAGCCAGGTGTGGAACGGGAACAGCGGCGCCTTGATCGCGAACGCGGCCATGAAGCCCACGAACAGCAGCACCTCGGCGCTGCCCGAGAGGCCGTTCCAGTCGGCCAGGGTGCGGAAGTCGAACGTGAGGACCCCGGTGTCGGCCTGGTGGAGGAAGCCGAGGACGAGGGTGGAGGCGAGCAGGAAGGCCGAGCCGAGCCCCGTGTAGATGAAGAACTTCGTCGCCGCGTACTTGCGGCGGGCCGACCCCCAGCCGAGGATCAGGAAGTACATGGGGACGAGCAGGAGCTCCCAGAACACGAAGAAGGCGATGAGGTCCAGGGTGAGGAAGATCCCCATGATCGCCGTCTCGAGCAGGAGGAACCAGGCCACGTAGGCCTTCACGCGGTGCGTGATGTACTTCTCGGAGGCGAGCAGGCCGAGCGGGAACAGCAGGCCGGTGACCACCACCATGAACAGGCTGATGCCGTCGACACCCAGGGTGAAGCGCACCCCGAGTCCGGGGATCCAGGGCTGGTCGTACACGAACTGGAAGCCCCGGTCGCCGGCCTGGAAGTGCCAGAGCAGGTAGCCGCACAGTCCGGCGGTGGCCCCGGTGAACGCGTAGCCCAGGGCCTTGGCCACCTCGGTGCGGGCGGCCGGGAGGAGCGCGACGACCACCGCGCCGACGAGTGGGGTGACGATGATCGCGAGGAGCAGCGGGAAGCCCATCGTCTACCGCCCCGCCCACAGGAGCACGAAGCCGAGCACGGCGACGGTCCCCAGGAGGATGCCGAGCGCGTAGCGCCGGACGTAGCCGTCCTGGACCCGGCTGGCGGCGCGGCCGGCCCACTGGAACAGCCAGGCCGTGCCGTTCACCGCACCGTCGATGATGCGGGCGTCGAAGACCCGGTTCAGCCAGGAGGCCCCGCGCTCGCCGGGACCCCCGACGAAGCGGGTGACGCCGGCGTCCCAGTAGTAGGCGTTGCCGGTGAGCGTGCTGACCGGCCGCAACCGGTCGACGAGGGGATCGCGGTCCGGCGACCGCAGGCCCCGGCGGTAGACGAGCAGCGCGATCGACACCCCGATCAGGGCCATGAGGACCGACAGGCCCTCGGCCGTGAGCTTCTGGGCGGTGGTCGCCTTCACGCCCTTGGCCCCCTCGAACACCGGCTCGAGGAACTGGTGCAGGAAGTCGAGCTTGCCGAACGGGAGGTTCAGGAGCCCACCCACGGCCGACAGGCCGGCGAGGACGAGGATCGGCACCAGCATGAGGACCGGGCTCTCATGGGGCCGGTGCCCGTGCAGGCGGCTCGGGCGCGGCGGCTCACCGAACACCACCGTCGGGTGGTCCTCGAACGGGTCCTCGTCGCCGTCGTGACCGTCGGCGTCCGCGGGATCGCCCTCGTCGCTGCCCCCCGAGACCACCGGCACGGCGGGCGCAGCGTCGGCGGCCTCGTAGCGCGCGTTGCCGAAGAAGGTGAGGAAGATCAGCCGGGTCATGTAGACCGCAGTGAGCAGCGCGGCGACCGTTCCCACGATCCACACGCCGTAGTCGCCGTGGGCGTAGGCCTCGACCAGGATCTCGTCCTTGGCCCAGAAGCCGGCGAAGGGTGGGATGCCGGCGATCGCGAGCCAGGCGATCACCATGGCGAAGGCGGTCACGGGGAGGAACTTCCGGTACCGGCCCATGATCCGCATGTCCTGGTTGTCGCCGTTGCCGTGGATCACCGACCCGGCCCCGAGGAACAGGCAGCCCTTGTAGAAGGCGTGGCACAGCACCATGAAGACGGCGGCCTCGTAGCCACCGACCCCGATGGCGAGGAACATGTACCCGAGCTGGCTGATGGTCGAGTACGCCAACGCCCGCTTGATGTCGGGCTGCACCACGGCGACGGTGCCGGCGAGCAGCGCGGTGATCGCGCCGATCCACATGATGACCACCGACGCGTCGTGGCTCACCTCGAGGAAGGGGTACGCCCGGCACATCAGGAAGACCCCGGCGGTGACCATGGTCGCGGCGTGGATGAGGGCCGAGACCGGCGTGGGGCCCTCCATCGCATCGGTGAGCCAGAGGTGGAGCGGGAGCTGCGCGCTCTTCCCCATGGCTCCCACCATCAGCAGCAGCGCGATCGCGGTGGCCGTGCCCGCACTGATGATCTCGGCCGCCGGAGCCATCGCGGTGTACTCCAGCGTGCCGTAGGTGGCGATGATGAGGAACATCGCGAGCAGGAACCCGACGTCGCCGACCCGGTTGGTGACGAAGGCCTTCTTCCCCGCGGTGGCGGCGTCGTTGCGCCGGTACCAGAACGAGATCAGGAGGTACGAGCACAGCCCGACGCCCTCCCAGCCGAGGAAGGTCATCAGGAGGTTGTCGGCGACCACCAGGATCAGCATCGACGCGGCGAACAGGTTGAGGTAGGCGAAGAACCGGGAGAAGAGCGGATCTCCGTGCATGTACGCGATCGAGTACAGGTGGATGCACAGCCCGACCCCGGTCACGAGGAGGAGCCACGTCACCGAGAGGGGGTCGGCCTGGGTGCCCATGCCGACGCTGAACGTGCCCGCCGGGATCCACGTGAAGACCTGGTTGACCTGGAGACGCCCGTCGGCGGGCAGCGAGAGCAGCGCGAACAGGGCCACCACCGACCCCAGGAAGGCGAGCGCCATCATCCCGGTGGCGAGCCACCCCGCCCGCGGCTCGCCGATCCGGCGCCCGGCCAGGAGGAGGATCACCGCCCCGGCCAGGGGCAGGAGCGGGATGATCCCGAGGTAGTCGAGGATGTCGCGCGCGTTCACGAGCAGGCTCCGGTCGCCATGGGTCAGCCCCTCAGGGCCCGCAGGTCGTCGGCGGTCGCGTGGCGGCGCCGCCGGAAGATGGCGACGATGATCGCCAGGCCCACCGCCACCTCGGCGGCGGCCACCACCAGGACGAAGAACACGATCACCTGGCCGGTGACGTCGTCGAGCGCCCGGGCGAACGCCACGAACGACAGGTTCACGGCGTTGAGCATCAGCTCGACGCACATGAACATGACGAGCACGTTGCGGCGGGTGAGCACCCCGACGGCGCCGATGGTGAACACCATCGCGGCGAGGACGAGGTAGTAGCTGCTGGTGATCTCGAGCGCGGCCAGGGTCATACCCGGGCCTCCTCGGCGGCACCGGCGTCGCCCTCGTCGGCCCCTTCCGGCGCGTCGATGGGCGCGCCCCTCTGGCCGCTGCGCCGGGCCAGGACCACCGCCCCCACGACGGCGATCACGAGCAGGACCGACGTGATCTCGAACGCCCAGAGGAAGTCGGTGAACAGCACCCGGGCGACCCGCTCGACGTTGCCCCCGAACCCGCCACCCTCGAGCGGGACGCCGCTCGCCGTCGGCTGCCCGGTCGCCCACTCGTGGCCGGCGAGGACGAGGAGCTCCACCAGCAGGATGACCCCGAGCGCGATCGCGGCCGGGCGCTGATAGGGGACGCGGTCCTCCATCGACTCGGCCCGGTCCACCCCGAGCAGCATGATCACGAACAGGAACAGCACGACGATCGCGCTCGCGTAGACGATCACCTGCACGGCGGCCACCAGCTCGGCGTCCTGGAGCAGGAAGAGCACCGCCACGCCGATCAGGGTCTGGACGAGGAAGAGCGCGGCGTGGACCGGGTTGCGCGCGAGCACCACGCCGAGGGCACCGGCGAGCGTGGCGGCGGCGGCGAGGAAGAACAGGACGGGGATCAATGCCCGCCGCTCCCGTGCCCGCCGCTCCCGTGCCCGCCGCTCCCGTGCCCGTGGTCGCCGTGCCCGTGGTGGGCGGCCCCGTCGGCGGGGTCGACCGCCGGCTCGAGCGGGCCCGGAGCGGTCTGGCCCTGCTCGGGGGCGCGCACGCCGAAGCCGAGCTCGCCCGACCAGCCGACCCGGCCCTCGAACGCCACCTGGCCCGACGGGGCGGTGGCCCGCATCCACGCGCTGGTGTCGTCGTCCTCGCCCCCCAGCCACAGCTCCCAGGGCTGGCGCCGGGCCCGGCCGGTGTCGTCCACCAGCAGCTCGGACTTCGTGTAGATCGCGTCGGACCGGTTCGTGAACGAGAACTCGAACAGCTTGGTCTCGGTGATGGCCTCGGTGGGGCACGCCTCGACGCACAGGTCGCAGTGGATGCAGCGCAGGTAGTTGATCTCGTAGACGAAGCCGTAGCGCTCGCCGGGCGAGACCGGGGCGTCGGTCGGGTTGTCGGCCCCGCGCACGTAGATGCACCGGGCCGGGCAGACCCCGGCGCACAGCTCGCAGCCGATGCACTTCTCCATGCCGTCCTCGTACCGGTTGAGGACGTGGCGACCGTGGAACCGGGCCGGCTTGGGCCGCTTCTCCTCCGGGTAGTTCCCGGTGACGACCTTGCCGACCTGACGGATGGTGATCCCGAAGCCACTGAACCGACCCATCAGCGGATCTCCTCCACCGGCTCGCCCCGGCGAGGGAGGCAGGCCCACAGGACGGCGAGCACGATGCCGGCGCCGGCGACCGCGGCGGGGACGGTCACCCAGCGGTTCCAGCCCTCGCGGGCGCCCACGACGACGACCCCCGAGATCATCGCCCACAGGAAGGCGAGCTCGATGAGGTACTTCCAGCCCAGGGCCATGAGCTGGTCATAGCGCAACCGGGGCAGCGTCGCCCGGATCCACACCGTCGCGTAGAGCAGCACGAGCAGCTTCACCGTGAACCAGAAGACCGGCATCACCCAGACGTTGACCCACGAGTCGGCGGCGAGGAACCCCAGGGCCGGGCCCGCGGGGCCCCCGAGGAAGAGCGTCACCGCGATCGCGCTCATGGTGATGACGTTCATGAACTCGGCGAGGAAGAAGATCGCGAACCGGATCCCCGTGTACTCGGTGTGGAACCCGCCCACCAGCTCCTGCTCGGCCTCGACCAGGTCGAAGGGGGGATGGTTGGTCTCGGCGATGGCCGAGATGCAGAAGATGACGAAGGCGCCGATCGCCGGCAGCCAGTACCACTGCGAGACGATCGACCCGATGCCGGTCCAGGCCTGCTGGTCGACGATCGTGCGGGTGGACAGCGAGCCGGAGTGCACGAGCACGCCGACGACCGCGAGGCCGAGGGCGGCCTCGTAGCTCAGGAGCTGGGCCGACGCCCGCACCGAGCCGAGGAGGGGGTACTTCGATCCCGACGCCCACCCCGCGAGCATCACCCCGTAGAGGCCGATCCCCGACATCATCAGCAGCCAGAGGACCCCGACCCCGGGATCGGCGAGCTGGAGGTAGGTCTGGCGCCCGGCGACGGGGACCAGCCCACCGATCGGGACGATGGCGAAGGCCATGAACGCGGGGATGATGGCCAGGTAGGGCGCGAGCCGGAACACGGGCGGGTCGGCGCACTCCGGCGACGACTGCTCCTTGAAGAACAGCTTGATGCCGTCGGCGAGGGTCTGGAGGACACCGAAGGGCCCGGCCCGCTGCGGGCCGATGCGGTTCTGCATGTCGGCGATGACCTTGCGCATGAACCACACGTAGAACATCACCGCGACGAGCAGCACTGTGAACACGATGATCGTCTTGACGATCACGATGAGCACGACGGTGCCGTCGATGCCGTCGCGGAACAGCGGATCGGCGCCCAGGATCGGGATCATCGCAGCGTCTCCACCCGCAGGTCGGTCACCGCCGCGTCCGGGTCGACGAGGTCGCCGATCCCCGCGCCCGCGCGGTTGGCGGGGAGGAAGGCGACGCCCTGGGGGATGCGCGCGTCGGCCACGACGGGGAGCTCGACCGTGGCCCGGGCCGAGGTGACCCGCACGCGGTCGCCGTCGGCCACGCCGATGCGGTCCCGGTCGGTCCGGCTCACCAGCAGCACGGCGTCGCGGGGCGCGAACGCAGCGAGGGACGGTGACTCGAGCACCGCCCGGTCGGCGCCGTAGAGCGTGCGGGCGGCCACGACCCGGAGCGCGTACGCGTCGACCGGCACCGTCGGCGCGGGCTCGGCCGGGCCCCGCCACTCCCACAGGGCGACGGGCGGCGCGGGCGGGCCCGTGGGCGTCGCCGCGGCCTCGGCATCGGCGGGAACCGGCTCGGCGTCGGCCCCGGCCGGGATCGGCTCCCAGGACACGCCGGCGCCCAGGGGCGCCGGGCCCCAGGCGATCTCGTCGGCGTGGTCGACGAGCGGGAGCACCACGCCGTCGCGGGCGCGGCGCAGCACCGCAGCGTCGACCCCGGCGAAGGCGGGGGCCACCCGGGCGATCTCGTCCTGGACCTCGGCGGTGAGCTCGAGGTCGAAGTCCACCCCGAGGCGCGCCGCGAGCTCACCGGCGATCCGCCACGCCTCCATGGCCGCGCCGCCGGGGGTGACCTTGCGGGCGAGCCGCTGCACGCGGCCCTCGAGGTTGGTCCCGGAGCCGTCCTGCTCCCCCCACACGGTGGTGGGCAGCACGACGTCGGCGTGGCCGCCGGCCGCGTCGGCGAAGGCGCCGACCACGACCACCGTCCCGACCGCGGCGAGGGCCCGCTCGACCAGCGGGCGGTCGGGGAAGTCGGTCAGGGGGTCACAGCCGAGCAGCACCAGGGTGCGGATGCGCCCGTCGGCCGCGGCAGCGAGGATGCCCCGGGCGTCGAGCCCGCGGGCGGCGGGAACGCCACCCCAGACCGCGCCCACGTGGGCCCGCCCGGCGTCGAGCGTGACCCGACCGGGCAGGAGGCCCGGCGCGAGGCCGAGGTCGAGCGCGCCGTGGACGTTGCCACGGTGCAGCGCCGGGAGGAACCGGACGGCAGGAACCGCGGCCAGGAGGGCGGCCGCGTGCACGGCCGCAGTGGCCGGCTCGGCCAGCGACGGGCGGCCGAGGACGACCACCACGGGGCCGTCGCGGTCGGCGACGAGGGCGGCGAGCCGGTCGGCGTCGGACCCGGTGGTCCGGCCCCCGAGCACCTCGGCCAGCGCCGCGACCGGGGTCGCGACCTCGCCGGGCCGGTGGCGCAGCGAGCACGCCGCGAACGGCGTGCAGCCGTTGTCGTGCGTGGAGACGTCGACCACCGGCACGCCGGCCTCGGCCGCAGCCCGGATCCGCAGGTACAGGACCGGCAGGGTCTCCTTCGGGTCGGACCCCACGATCACGATCGCGGCGGCCCGGTCGAGGTCGTCGATCGACGCCCGGGGCAGACCGAGCACGACCTCGGCGGGCAGGCCGTCGTCGAGCTGGGCGTCGACGTTGTCGGTGCGCAGGACGCCCTTGGCCAACCGGGCCCAGGCGTAGGCGTCCTCGTTGGTGCCGCGCGCGCCGCCGAGCACCCCGATCGCGTCGGGTCCGTGCTCGTCGCGCGCCCGCCGCAGCGCCTCGGCCGCGGCGTCGAGGGCCTGGGGCCAGGTCGCCTCGGCCAGTCCGCCCTCGCGGGCCAGACGCGGCGTGACGACCCGGGCGTCGCTGTGCACCCACTCGTAGGCGTAGCGGCCGCGGTCGCAGAGCCAGCCCTGGTTGACGGGGTCGAGGTCGACCCCGAGGAGACGGACGAGCCGGTTCGAGGTCGACTCGAGCGCGCCGCGGCACCCCACCGCGCACTGCTGGCACGAGGTCTCGACGCTGTCGAGGTCCCACGGACGGGCCCGGAACCGGTACGGGCTCGCGGTGAGGGCACCGACCGGGCAGATCTGGACGGTGTTCCCGGCGAAGTACGACGAGAAGGGCTCGTCGGGGTAGGTCATCACCTCGGTGCCGCTGCCCCGGCCCCCGAAGTGGATGAGGGCGTCGCCGGCGATCTCGGAGGCGAACCGGGTGCAGCGACCGCACTGGATGCAGCGCTCCCGGTCGAGCAGGACGGTCTCGCTGATCGGGATCGGCTTCTCGAAGTGGCGCTTCTCCTCGACGAAGCGCGACTCGCCCGGCCCGAACGCGAGGGTCTGGTCCTGCAGCGGGCACTCGCCGCCGCGGTCGCAGACCGGGCAGTCGAGCGGGTGGTTGACGAGGAGGAACTCGAGCACCCCGTCCTGGGCCGCCTTCACCCCCGGGCTCTGGGTGTGCACCACCATGCCGTCGGTGACCGGGGTCGCGCACGAGATCTGGAGCCCCCGCATCCCCTCGACCTCCACGAGGCACATCCGGCACATGCCGACCGGCTTCATGCGCTCGTGCCAGCAGAAGCGCGGGATGTAGGTGCCGTGGTCCTGGGCGACCTTGATGAGGAGCTCGCCGCGGGGGACCTGCACCTCCTTGCCGTCGATGGTCACCGTGGCCACGTCGGGTCCGGGGGCCACGGGGATCACGTAGGGCTGCTCGGACGGCCACTGGCTCATCCGGACCGCGTCGGTGCTCATGCGTCGGCTCCGGCGCTCACGGTGACGATCTCGAGGCTCGTGCGCCGAGCGGTGTCGCGCTCGAGCCGCGCCACGATCTCGTCGCGGAACCACCGGTCGAGGCTGACGACGTGGCTCATCGTGCTCGGTCCGAGCGCGCAGATGGTCGTCTGGGCGAAGGGGGCGTTGAGCCCGGGGACGATGTTGCTGCCGAAGGACAGCAGGAGGTCGAGGTCCTCGGGGCGGCCCTGGCCGTTGACCATCCGGTAGAGGACCTTCTCGATCCACGACGAGCCCTCGCGGCACGGCGTGCACTTGCCGCACGACTCGTGGGCGTAGAACTTCGCGAGCCGCCACGACACGAGGAGGGGATCGGTGGTCTCGTCGAACACCGTGATCGCACCGGAGCCGAGCATCGTGCGCAGCTCCGACCCGGCGTAGTCCATGTCGAGCGGGGAGTCGAGGTGCTCGGGCAGCAGCCACGGCGAGGACGCTCCCCCGGGGATGAAGAACTTCATGCGCTTGCCGTCGCGCACGCCGCCGGCGAGCCCCTCGATCAGCTCGCGGAAGGTCATGCCCAGCTCGACCTCGTAGTTGCCCGGGCGCTCGACGTGGCCCGAGACCGAGAAGATGCGGGTTCCGGTGGAACGGTTGACCCCCATGCCCGCGTACCACTCGGCGCCGTTGGCGATGATCCACGGGATCGTGGAGATGGTCTCGATGTTGTTGACCACGGTCGGGGCGGCGTAGAGCCCCTGGGCGGCCGGGAACGGCGGCTTGATCCGGGGCATGGCCCGCTCGCCCTCGAGGCTCGAGAGCAGGCCGGTCTCGTCGCCGGCGATGTAGCACCCTGCGCCGCGGTGGAGCACCAGCTCGAGGTCGAAGCCGGACCCGCCGATGTCCTTGCCCAGGAACCCGTGGGCGTAGGCGTCGTCGATCGCCTGCTGGAGCCGGTCGGCCCCGAGGGCGAACTCGCCGCGCAGGTAGATGAAGGCGTGGTTCGCCTGGATCGCGTAGGCGGTGATGATCGCGCCCTCCACCAGCTGGTGGGGGTCGCGCTCGGTGAGCATGTGGTCCTTGAAGGTGGCGGGCTCGCCCTCGTCGCCGTTGATGCAGAGGTAGCGGGGGAACACGCCCTTCGGCAGGAAGGACCACTTCTGGCCGGTGCCGAAGCCGGCGCCCCCCTTGCCCCGGAGCCCGGACTGCTGGACCGCCTCCACGATGGCCTCGGGGCCCATCGCGAAGGCCCGCTCGAGGCGCGTGTACGCGGCGTTGTAGGCCCGCGCGCTCTCGAACTGCCAGGAGTCGTCGGGGCGCTCCCGCATGAACCGGGTGACGACGGGGGTCTCCTGGGCCATCAGACCTCTCCTCCGGTTGCCGTGCCCGAGATCGTGCGGGCCGTGAGCTCGCCCGACCGGTGGCGCTCGATCAGGTCCACCGCCTGCTCGCCGGTGAGCGGGCCGTGGAAGTCGTAGTTGATCTGGAGCGCCGGCGCGCGGTCGCACGCCGCCAGGCACTCCACCTCCTCGATGAAGACGTCGTCGCTGCGCGCGTACTCGCGGCGCAGGTGCTCATGGAGCTGCGGGCCGCCGTTGACGAGGCAGGAGACGTTCGTGCAGACCGACACGACGAGCTTGCCCACCGGCGACAGCTTGAACATCGTGTAGAAGCTGCAGGTCCCGAGGACGACCGCCGGGGTCAGGCCGAGGAAGTCGGCGACGTCCTCGATACCCTGCGGCGTGACCCACCCGTCGCGGTCCTGGACCAGGAACAGCAGCGGCAACGTGGCCGAGCGCGACTGCGGGTACCGGGCCACGATCTCCTCGGCGCGCCGACGCTCGGTGCCGGAGAAGGCCATCAGCGGTCCACCTCCCCCATCACCGGGTCGATGCTGGAGATGACCGCGACGGCGTCGGCCACCATGCTCCCCGGCACCATCACCTCCATCGACTGGAGGTTGTAGAACGACGCCCCCCGCACGTGCAGGCGGACCGGCTTGGGCGAGCCGTCGGACACGAGGTAGCACCCGACCTCGCCCCGGGGGGACTCGACCGCGACGTAGGTCTCGCCCGCCGGGACCTTGAAGCCCTCGGTGAAGAGCTTGAAGTGGTGGATGAGCGCCTCCATCGACTCGTCGATGCGGGCGCGGGGCGGCGGCGTGACCTTGCGGTCCTGGACCCGGTAGTCGCCCTCGGGCATCCGGGCCACGCACTGGCGGACGATCTTCACCGACTCGAGGATCTCGAACAGCCGGATGAGGAAGCGGTCGTAGGCGTCGCCGTTGTCGGTGTAGATCACCTCGAAGTCGACCGCGTCGTAGGCCAGGTACGGCTGGGACTTGCGCAGGTCCCAGGGGAAGCCGGTGGACCGCAGGATGGGCCCGGTGGCCCCGAGGGCGAGGGCCTGCTCGGTGGTGATGACGCCCACGCCCTGGGTGCGCTCCTGCCAGATCGGGTTGTCGCACAGCAGGGTCTCGTACTCCGCGACCCCGGCCTCGACCGCGTCGCACACCTCGAGCGTCGCCGCCTGCCACCCGTCGGGCAGGTCGGCGGCGAGCCCGCCGACGCGGATGAAGTTGTGGTTCATCCGCAGGCCCGTGATCATCTCGAGCAGACGCAGGACCTGCTCGCGCTCGCGCCAGCCGTAGATCATCATCGACAGCGCGCCGATGTCCATGCCGTTGGCGGCCTGGTACAGGAGGTGCGACGCCATCCGCTGGAGCTCGACCAGCATCATCCGCATCCACACCGCGCGCTCGGGCAGCTCGACGTCGAGCAGGTTCTCCACGGCCAGCGCGAACACCAACTCGTTCGAGAGGCAGGCGAGGTAGTCCATGCGGGTGACGTTGGTGCCACCCTGGACGTAGGTGAGCTGCTCGCCGGTCTTCTCCATCCCGGTGTGCAGGTACCCGATGACCGGCTTCGCCCGCACGACCGTCTCACCGTCGAGCTCCATCATGATCCGGAGCACGCCGTGGGTCGACGGGTGCTGCGGACCCATGTTGATGATCATCGTCTCGTCGTCGTCGGGCCAGATGCCGCCCGTCATGACGACTTCACGGCGACGGGGCTGCATCTCCTGCGCGCCCTCGTCGGTCTGGTGCTCCAGACGCGCGGCGTCGCGGAGGTCCCGTTCGGTCGTGCTCATGGCCTGCTCATCTCGGCGCCGGGTCTCCCTTGAACGTGACCGGGATGCGGGCCGGGTGGTCGTCCTTGCGCAACGGGTGGCCCGCCCAGTCGTCGGGGAGGAGGATGCGGGTGAGGTCCGGGTGTCCCTCGAACTCGATGCCGAACATGTCGAACGCCTCGCGCTCGGGGAAGTTGGCGCCGGGGAACAGCGGCGTGACGCTCGGCACGACGGGGTCGGTCTCGGGGACCTCGGCGATCAGCCGGATGCGCCGGTTGCGGGGGTGGGACAGCAGGTTCACGACCACCTCGAACCGCTCGGGCACGACCCCGGGGACCACGACCCGCTCGAGGTCGGCCGCGTGGTCGACGGCGGTGACGTCGGAGCACTGGGTGAAGCGTTCCTCGTCGCGGAGGAGCTCGGTGACCGCCCGCAGCGACCCGCGGTCGACGTAGACCACGGACTGGCCGTGCGACTCCACCGCGACCGAGCCCGGGAACCTCGCCACCACGGCGGCGGCCACGGGATCGGCGATCCCGGGGGCGTCCGCGTCGGGGGCGTCCGCGTCGGGAGTGGCCACGTCGGAGGCGGCGTCGCTCACGACGTCGTGCCGATCATGCGCACCGGGGAGGGGACGCCGTCGAGCTGGTCGACGTGCACGCCCGCGCCGACCCCGGGGCCCCCGCGGCGCTTCATGATCTCGCCGGTGCGGACGAGGTCGTGGAGGTGCAGGATCCCGTGCAGGAGCGTCTCCGGACCGGGCGGGCACCCGGGGACGTAGATGTCGACCGGCACGATCTGGTCGACGCCCTGGACGATCGCGTAGTTGTTGAACATCCCGCCCGAGCTGGCGCAGACGCCCATGGAGATCACCCACTTGGGCTCGACCATCTGGTCGTAGACCTGGCGCAGCACCGGGGCCATCTTCTGGCTCACCCGTCCGGCCACGACCATGAGGTCGGCCTGGCGGGGGCTCGCCCGGAACACCTCCATGCCGAACCGGGCCTGGTCGTAGTGCGCGGCACCGGCGGCCATCATCTCGATCGCGCAGCAGGCGAGGCCGAAGGACGCCGGCCACATGGAGTTGCGGCGGGCCCAGCGGACGAGATCCTCGAGCCGGCCGGTGAGGAAGTTGTGGGGAACGGCCTCGAGGCCCATCAGGCCGCCTCCTCCGCCGCTTCCGCCGGCGCGCGGTCGGCCGTCCGGGCCGGGTCGAGCCCGTCGCGCCCGGGCATGCCCGCGGCCCGCAGCACCCGGGCGCCCGCGCGTTCCGCGACCTGGCGCACCGGACCCCACTCCACCGCTCCGGTCGAGAGCAGGTAGCCGAACGGCACGAGGGCGACGATCAGGAAGACCCCCATGGCGAGCAGCCCGTAGCCGGCGAGGTCGCGCAGGACCACGGTGAAGGGGTAGAGGAAGATGATCTCCACGTCGAGCACGATGAAGGCCATGGCCACCAGGTAGAACTTGACCGGGAAGCGCTCGACCGGCTCGGCCTCGGGGACGATCCCGCACTCGTAGGCGGCCTGCTTGGCGGCGGTCGGGCGCCGGGGCCCGAGCAGCTGCGACGCCACGAAGCTCAGCGCGGCGAACAGGATCACGAGCGCGAGCAGGGAGAACAGCGGGAGGTACTGCTCCAGGGCCACGGAGGCAGGCTATCCGCGCTGCGGACCGTCGCCGCAATGCGCCGCTTCCCCGACGACCGGGGCCGTCGCGGGAGCGGGCGTCGGCGCGGGGCGGCGGACGCCGTCGGCGACGAGGAACCCGGCGTAGATCACGGCCAGGCCCACGGTCAACGTGATCGCGAAGGCCTCGTCGTCACCGACCCGACCCTGGATCAGGCCGCCGCTCGACAGGACCAGCGTGCCCACCGCCACCAGGGCGTTGGCCGCGGCGAGGCGGCCCCGCCCGGGTCCGCCCCCCGACCGCAGCAACCGGACCGCCGACCAGCCGGCCCCGGCCACGATCACGAGCGCACCGCCGCTGCTCGCCACCGCCGCGAGCACCCGGGGCAGGGCGGCGACGAAGACCTCCCGGCCCACCGGGACCGTCCGGCCCGAGATCGGCTCGAGCGCCGCCGTGAGGACCACGCCGGTCGCCAGCCCGCTGAGGAAGACGAGTGCGCCCCGGACCCGGCGGCCCGCCGGCCCGCCCAGGAGCAGGAACACCGTGCCGAGGGCGAGCCAGGGGACGCTGAGGATGGCGCCGCCCAGGTAGAAGACCTTGTAGGTGCCCGCGTCCCATCCCGTGGAGGCGCCGAGGGCGAGGGCCGCCGAGGCGGCGGCGAAGCAGACCAGGGCCACGGTCCAGGCCCACTGGTGCGGACCCCGCCCGGCGGCGGCGCGCTGGAAGGTCGCCAGGGCGAAACTGCAGGCGAGGAGGGTCGCGACCGCGGCGAGGGCGAACACCATGGCCCCGGGAGGCTACCGAGCGGTGCGCAGTACCCTGGACGGGTGACTCCCGCCCCCGGTGCACCGGGTCCGGCGCCCGTGGGCCGTCCCGGGCTCGGCGGCTACCCGGTCAACCTCCTCCTGGAGGGCCGCCGCTGCGTGGTGGTGGGAGCCGGGCGGATCGCCGCCCGCAAGATCGGGGCGCTGCTCGAGGCGGGGGCCGACGTCGTGGTCGTCGCGCCGGAGGCCGGGACCCAGGTCACGGAGTGGGCCCACGCGGGCCGCCTGACCTGGGTGCCCCGCCGGTTCGAGCCGGGCGACCTCGACGAGGCCTGGCTGGTCACGACCGCCACGGCCGACGACGCCACCAACCGGGAGGTGTTCGCGGCCGGGGAGGCGCGCCGGGTGTTCGTGAACTCGGCCGACGACCCGACGCACTGCTCGTTCACCCTGATGTCGCAGGTGCGCCAGGGCGATCTCGTCGTCACCGTGGGCACCGGGGGGCGCAGCCCGGCGCTGGCCGCCTACCTGCGCAACCACGTGCGCGACGAGATGGGCCCCGAGTACTCGGTGCTGCTCGACCTGCTCTCCGAGGCCCGCGAGGAGATGCGGGCCCGCGGGCGCTCGTCGGAGGACGCCGATTGGCAGGCCGCACTCGATTCCGGCATGCTCGACCTGATCCGCCGCGGCCGGGTGGCCGAGGCGAAGGAGCTCCTGTTGACGTGTCTCTCGTCGTCGTCGGACTGAACCACCGGAACGCTCCGGTCGAGCTGCTGGAGCGGATGGCGATCCCGGGCAAGGCCCTCCCCAAGGCCCTGCACGCCCTCGTCGCGCGTGAGCACCTCACCGAGGCGGTGGTGCTGTCCACCTGCAACCGGACCGAGGTGTACGTGCGGGCCACCCGGTTCCACCCGGGCGTCGACGACGTACGCCACTTCCTGGCCGAGACCGCCGGGCTCGACCCCGACGCCCTCGCCGACCTGCTCTACACCTTCCACGACGACGCCGCCGCCAGCCACCTCTTCGCCGTCGCCGCCGGGCTCGACTCCATGATCATCGGCGAGCACGAGATCCTCGGCCAGGTGCGGGAGTCGTGGCGGTCGGCCGACGCCGAGGGGACCGCCGGTCCGACCGTGGCCCGGGCGTTCCGCCAGGCGATCGAGGTCGGCAAGCGGGCCCGCACCGAGACCGGCATCGGCCGCCACGCCGTGTCGATCTCGTCGGCGGCGGTGGCCCTGGCGGTCGAGCGCCTCGGCTCGCTCGAGGGACGCCGCGTGCTGGTCGTCGGCGCCGGCGACGTCGGGCAGCGGATGGCCGTCGCCCTCGCGGGTGCCGGTGCGGGCGAGGTCGTGATCGCGAACCGGTCGCCCGACCGGGCCGCGACGCTCGCCGAGCGGGTCCAGGGCCGGGCCGTCGGTCTCGGCGAGCTCGCCGAGGCCCTCGCCGGGGCCGACGTCGTGCTGTCGTCGACCAGCGCCGAGCACGTGCTGATCGAGCGGGCCGCGATCGAGGAGGCGATGCGCCGCCGCGACCACCGGGCCATGCTCGTGGTCGACGTGGCCGTCCCCCGCGACGTCGACCCGGGGGTCGCCCAGGTCTTCGGCGTCACCCTGCTCGACATCGATGCCCTCCGGGCGATGGGCGAGCAGTCGCTCCAGCAGCGGCGGGCCGAGATCGGCCGGGTCCGGGAGATCATCGCCGAGGAGCTCGACCGCTACCGCCTCGAGCGGACGGCCCGGGAGATGGCCCCGGTGGTCACGGCCCTGCGGGCCCACGTGGAGGACCTCCGCCGCCGCGAGGTCGAGCGGGCCGGCGTCGACCCGGCCCTGCGCGACGCCCTCGACGCGACCACGAGGGCCCTCGTCAACAAGCTCCTGCACGAGCCCACCGTGCGGCTCAAGCAGGCCGCCGGGACCGACCGGGGCGACCTCTACGCCGACGCCGTCGCCGAGCTCTTCGCCCTCCCACCGCTGACCGACGAGGGCTGACGACCCGTGGCGCCGGTGCGCGTCGCGACGCGCGGGAGCGCGCTGGCCCGGGCCCAGACCGACGCGGTGATCGCGCGGCTCGGGGTGCCCGCCGAGGTCGTGGTCGTCACGACCACGGGTGACCGGCGCACCGACACGCCCATCCACGCCCTGGGCGGGACCGGGGTGTTCGTGAAGGAGGTCCAGGAGGCGGTCCTCGCCGGGACCGCCGACCTCGCGGTGCACTCGGCCAAGGATCTGCCCTCCGTGACCGCGCCCGGCCTCGCGCTCGCAGCGGTGCCCGAGCGCGGCGACGTGCGCGACGCCCTGGTCGGGTCGACCCTCGCCGCGCTCCCGACCGGCGCGCGGGTCGGCACCGGATCGGTCCGGCGCCGGGCCCAGCTGGCTGCGCTGCGCCCCGACCTCACCTTCGGCGAGCTGCGGGGGAACATCGGCACCCGCCTCGACCGGGCAGCGGACTTCGACGCCGTCCTCGTCGCTGCGGTCGCCCTCGACCGCCTCGGGCTCGGCCCCCGCGCGACCGACCGGCTCGACCCGGCGACGATGCTGCCCCAGGTGGGTCAGGGGGCGATCGCGGTGGAGTGCCGCGCCGACGACGACCGGACCCGGGCGCTGCTCGGTCCGATCACCGACGAGCCCGCCCACCGGGCGGTCACCGCCGAGCGGGCCTTCCTCGCCGAGCTCGGCGGGGGCTGCAACCTGCCCTGCGGCGCGCTCGCCGTCGCCACCGCCACCGGGGTGACGATCGAGGTCCTGCTGGCCTCGCTCGACGGGCACACCGTGGTGCGGGCCCGGGCCGCCGGGACCGACCCCGACGCGGTCGGGCGAGAGGCGGCCCACGACCTGCTCGAGGGCCACGGGGGACGGGCGCTGCTGGAGTCGGCCCCGTGACCACGGCGGCCCCCGTCACCGGGAGGGACCGATGACCGTCTACCTCGTGGGCGCCGGACCGGGGGACCCCGGGCTGCTCACCCGCCGGGGCGCCGAGCTCCTGGCCCGAGCCGACGTGGTGGTGCACGACCGGCTCGGCACCGCCGACCTGCTCGACCTCGCCCGGCCCGACGCCGAGATGGTCTCGGCGGGCAAGGCCCCGGGCCAGGTGGACCTGACCCAGGACGAGATCAACGCGGTGCTCGTCGACCGGGGCCGGGCCGGGCTCGAGGTGGTGCGGCTGAAGGGCGGCGACCCGTTCGTGTTCGGCCGGGGCGGCGAGGAGGCCGAGGCGCTCGCCGCGGCCGGGGTGCCGTTCGAGGTCGTGCCCGGCATCACCAGCGCGATCGGGGCCCCCGCCTACGCCGGCATCCCGGTCACCCACCGGGGCCGGTCCACCCACTTCACCGTGGTCACCGGCAACGAGGACCCGACCAAGACCACCACCGACGTCGACTGGGAGGCCCTCGCCCGCACCGGCGGCACCCTCGTCATCCTGATGGGCGCGGCCCGCATCGGCGGGATCGCCGACCGGCTGATGGCGGGCGGCCTCGCCCCCGACACCCCGGTCGCCGCCGTCCGCGACGGCACCCGTCCGGACCAGCGCACGGTCCGGGCCACCCTCGCCACGATCGGGGCCGCCGGGGTCCGGGCCCCGGCGGCGATCGTCGTGGGAGCGGTGGCCGCGCTCGACCTCGCCTGGTTCGAGTCCCGGCCGCTGTTCGGCCGCACCGTGGTCGTGACCCGGGCCCGCGAGCAGGCGAGCGAGCTGCGCACGCGCCTGGAGCGGCTCGGGGCCGGCGTGCTCGAGCTCCCGGCGATCGCGATCGAGCCGGTGCCGTTCACGGTGCCGCCGCTCGCCGACTACGCCTGGGTGGTGTTCACCTCGGTGAACGGCGTGCACGCGTTCTTCACGCAGGGACTCGCACCCGCCGGCCTCGACGCCCGCGCGCTCGGCGGCGTCCGGGTGGCCGCCATCGGCCCGGGCACCGCCGCGGCGGTGGCCGAGCACGGCATCACGATCGACCTCGTGCCCGATCGGTTCGTCGCCGAGGCCCTGCTCGACGCGTTCCCCGACCCGACCCGGGCCGGGGCCCGGGTGCTCCTGGCCCGGGCCGAGCAGGCCCGGGACGTGCTGCCCGAGGGGCTCGGCGCCCGCGGGTACGCCGTCGACGTGCTCCCCGTGTACCGGACGGTCGCCACCGCTCCCGACCCGGCGGTGCTCGAGCGGGTCCGGGCCGGCCGGTTCGACGCGGTCACCTTCACCTCGTCGTCGACCGTGCGCAACTTCACCGACCAGGCGGGACCACTCCCCGAACCGGTCCCGGCGGTCGTGTCGATCGGTCCGGTGACGTCGGCCGCCGCGCGCGACCTCGGGCTGACGGTCGCGGCCGAGGCGACCGAGCACACCATCGACGGGCTCGTCGACGCGGTGTGTGCGCTGCTGGCCCCGTCCTCCCGGTAGCCGACCGGCCCCCCGATCGTCCCGTCGCGCTCCGGGCCG
>CAIUKV010000127.1 GCA_903899845.1 uncultured Actinomycetes bacterium | reverse complement strand
CGCGCTGCGCCCGACCATGGAGACGTTCATGTTCCGCGCGCCGGGGTCCTGAGCCCCGACCCCGACGGGCCGTACCCTGCGGCCGGTGGAACCCGAGACCCCCGCACCCGAGGGCCCGAGCCCCGGGCCGGTCGGGAGGCCGGTGGGGGGGCCGGTCGAGGTCGTGGCCGAGCGGTTCGTCGCCGGTGGGCTGACCCTGAGCCGCCGCCCCGACGGCCGCATCGTCCTGGTCGAGGGTGCCCTGCCCGGTGAGCGGGTCGCGGTCGCGCTCCGTCGGCACCAGGGCGCCGACCGGGGGGTGGTGACGGCCTGGCTCGACCGGGCGCCCGAGCGGACCGAGCCGCCGTGCGCGCACGCCCGCGAGGGGTGCGGTGGGTGCGACTGGATGCACCTGGCCGAGCCCGCGCAGGTCCCGGCCAAGGTCGAGGTGGTCGCCGACGCGCTCCGGCGCCTCGGCGGCTGGGCGGACCCGGTCGTGCGGCCGGGCCCGGCGCTCGACCCCTGGGGCTTCCGCACGACCCTGCGCCTGGCGGTGGTCGGCGGGCGGGCGGGCCTGCGGCGAGCGGCGAGCCACGAGGTCGTCCCCCTCACGCACTGCCCGATCGCCCACCCGCTGATCGACGCGATGATCCGCGACGGCGACTTCGCCGACGCGACCACGGTCACCCTGCGGGCCGGGGCGGGCACCGGCGAGCGGATGGCGGTGGTGACCCCCGGTCGCACCGGCGTGGCGCTGCCCGACGACGTGCGGGTGGTCGGGGTCGACGAGCTGGGCCGGGGCACCCGGGCCTGGATCCACGAGGAGATCGACGGCCGGCGGTGGCGGGTCTCGGCCGCCTCGTTCTTCCAGAGCCGACCCGACGGCGCCGCCGCCCTGGTGGAGGTGGTCACGGCCCTGGCCGGCCCGGTGCTCGACCGCCCGACCGGGGTGCTCGTGGACGCGTACGCCGGGGTGGGGCTGTTCGCCGGGAGCCTGCTCGCCGACCGGCCCGGATGGCGGGCGGTGTGCGCCGAGTCCGGGCGCAGCGCCGCGGCCGACGCCCGGGTGAACCTCGCCGAGCACGACGCCACCGTGGTGGTCACCCCGGTGGAGCGGTTCCGGGCGCCCCGGGCCACCCTGGTCGTGGCCGACCCGCCCCGGGCCGGCCTCGGGCGCCGGGCGGCCGACGCGCTGGTGGGGGCCGAGCCCGAGCGGATCGTCCTCGTGAGCTGCGACCCGGCCGCCGCGGGACGCGACGTGGCCCTGCTCACGGCGCGGGGGTTCGCCCCCGTGGAGTCGGTGGTGGTGGACCTGTTCCCCCACACCCACCACACCGAGACCGTCACCCGCCTCGACCGCAGCGACTGACCCGGACCGGCGACGCCGGGCCACCGGGCTTCCGGGTCCGCCGGGTCTGCCGGTCGGCGCCCGTGCCATGATGCACCGATGACCGACACGCTGACCCACGACACCGGGACCCTGTGCATCTCGACCGACTCCCACGTGACCGAGCCGATCGAGCTCTACGCCGAGCGGGTCGACGCCGCCTACCGCGACCGGGCGCCGCGCATCGTGGAGGCCGACGGCTGGCGCTCCCTCCACGCCGAGGGGCTCGACCCTCGCAAGCTCATGACCGCCGACCAGCTGCTCACCGCGGTGGTGGGCGGATGGGACGTGGAGGCCCGACGGCGCGACCAGGTCGCCGACGGCGTGGGCGCCGAGGTCATCTTCCCGACCTTCGCGCTCCAGGCCTGCTTCGCCTCCGACGACCCGCGGCTGCAGGCCCAGCTGTGCCGGGCGTACAACGGCTGGGCGGCCGAGGTGTTCGGCGCCGAGCCCACGCTGCTCGCGGTCGGGGCGGTCCCGATGCTCGACCTCGACGACGGGATCACCGAGATGCGCCGCCTCGCCGACGCCGGGTTCCGGGCGTTCATGCTCCCGGCCCGGGTCGCGACCCGGCCCTACAACGACCCCGAGTACGACCGGGTCTGGGCCGTGGCCGAGGAGATCGGGCGGCCGCTGACCTTCCACTCGGGCACCGGCTACGAGCCCCGCATCGTGCGCGGTCCGGGCGGCGCGGTCATCAACTACGTGATGGGCGCGCAGCTCGACGGTCCGATGGTGATCCTGTCGCTCGCCGCCGGCGGGGCGCTCGACCGGTTCCCGGGCCTGCGGGTGGTCACGGTCGAGACCGGCGCCTCGTGGCTCGCGTGGATCATGACCCAGGCCGACGCCATCTACCGGGACCACGCGATGTACGCGCGGCCGAAGCTGTCGATGCTGCCGAGCGAGCTGATCCGGCGTCAGTGCGCGGCCACGTTCATGTACGACCCGGTGGCGATCAACAACCGCCACGTCACCGGGATCGAGACCCTGATGTGGGGCAACGACTACCCGCACCCCGAGGGCACCTGGCCGAAGTCACGCGCGGTGAACGACGAGCAGTTCGCCGGGATCCCCGCCGACGAGGCCCGGGCGATCGTGCACGACAACGCGGCCCGGCTCTTCGGGTTCGACTGAGGCCGGACCCGCCGGTGGACCCGATCGACCTCGACCCGCACGCCCCGGAGTTCCTCGAGCGCCGGCTCGAGCGGTACGCCGAGCTGCGGGCCACCTGCCCGGTGGTCTGGGACACCGCCCACGACGGCTTCTGGCTCGTGACCGGCTACGACCAGGTGCTCGCCGTCGCGCGTGACAACGACACGTTCATGCACCAGTACCGGCCCGGTGCGCCCGACGGCGTCGACTACGAGGGGATCATCGGGTACCCACGCCACCCCGACGTGCCCGCCCAGGGCGTGTCGGAGGTCGACGGACCCGACCACCAGGACCTCCGCCGGGCCCTGAACCCCGTGTTCTCGCCGGCGGCGGTGGAGGCGGGCCGGCCGGCGATGGCGGCGGTGGCGACCTGGTTCCTCGACCAGGTGGTCGAGTCGGGGGCGGGCGACCTCGTGCTCGACTTCGCGTCGCCGGTCCCGGCCGTGCTCACGCTCCAGATGATGGGGCTCCCGGTGGACAACTGGCGCTACTACGCCGAGTTCTTCCACGCGACCGCCGCCCACCCCCAGACCTCGCCGGAGTTCATGGCGGTGATGGAGCACGCCCCGGCGATGACCGGGGAGCTGTTCGCGCACGCCCAGCACCGGCGGGCCCACCCGGCCGAGGACGTGACCTCGCTGCTCGTGGGGCTGGAGCGGGCGAGCGGCCCGTTGAGCGACGAGCAGGTGACCGGCGTGATGTGGAACCTCGTGGCCGGGGGCGTCGACACGACGACCTCACTCGTCGCGTCGGCGCTGCACCACCTCGGGACCCACCCCGCGGACCGGCAGCGGCTGGTGGACGAACCGGGCCGGCTGCCCCGCGCGATCGACGAGTTCCTGCGCTACTGCACGCCCAACGAGTCGCTCACCCGGACGGCGTCGCGCGACGTGGACCTCGGGGGGTGTCCGGTCCGCAAGGGCGATCGACTCTGGATCAGCTGGATCGCGGCCAACCGGGACCCGGCCGTGTTCGACCGGCCCGACGAGGTGGTGCTCGACCGCGACCCCAACCCCCACCTCGCCTTCGGCCTCGGCGGTCACCGATGCATCGGCATGCACCTGGCCCGGGTCGAGGCGGAGGTGATGCTGGGGGAGATCCTCCGCCGCATCCCCGACTACGAGATCGACCCGGACGGCTACGCGCCCTACGCCCCCAACGTGATGATGAACGGCGTCCTGCGGATGCCGGTGACGTTCACCCCGGGACCCCGGACCGGTCCGGCGACCCGGCCCTTCTGAGCCCGTGGCGACCTCCGGCGACCCTCGTACCGGGAACCCCCACGCCGGGGTCCCGTTCACCGACGACGACGCCACCATCGCGGCGATGCTCGAGGACGTGAGCGTCCCGGCGCTGATGTGCGCGATGGTGCACGTGACCGGCGACCCCGAGTGGGTCCGCGGCGACATCCGGCCCCAGGGACTCTTCCTCAACGAGTACCAGGGCTACATGCCCGAGGCGATGAAGGCCGAGGCCCGCGGCCGGGCCGCGGCGGCGCTGGCCCGGTTCCGCGACGAGGGTTGCGTGCTGCCGCCCCCGCCGGAGCCGGCGGTGCTCCACGAGATGATGACGTACCTCGCCTGCGCCGAGGTCGATCCGGCGGTCGTGCCGATGTTCGTCACCGACCTCAACCTCGACGGTGCCGACGCCTACGCCGTCACCTGGGGGGCGGACCTCTCCGCCGAGGTCGCCGCCGACGCGCCGGTGGTGGTGATCGGTGCGGGCGAGGCCGGGCTGCTCGCCGGCATCCGCCTGCGCGAGGCGGGGCTGCCGTTCACGATCGTCGAGAAGAACGCGGGCCCCGGCGGCACCTGGTACGAGAACCGGTATCCGGGGGCCCGGGTCGACGTGGGCAGCCACTTCTACTGCTACTCGTTCGAGCCCGCCGACCACTGGACCGAGTACTTCTCGCGCCAGCCCGAGCTCCAGGAGTACTTCGAGCGGGTGATGGACCGCCACGGGCTGCACGCCCACACGCGCTTCGGGACCGAGGTGACCGCCTGCACCTGGGACGACGGGGACGGCCGGTGGGCGGTCGAGGTGCGCACCGCCGACGGCGGCACCGAGACCCTCGACGCCCGCTTCGTCATCAGCTGCGTCGGATCGCTGAACCGGGCCAAGTGGCCCGACATCCCCGGCCTCGCCGACTTCGCCGGCCCCGTGTTCCACTCCTCGGCGTGGGACCACTCCGTCGACCACCGGGGGACGCGGTTCGCGTTGATCGGCGCCGGGGCGAGCGGCTTCCAGATCGCACCGACGATCGCCGACGAGGTCGCGCACCTCACGGTGTTCCAGCGCACCGCGCAGTGGATGTTCCCGAACCCGAACTACCACCTGCCCGTGCCGGCGGGTGACACGTGGGCGATGCGCCACGTGCCGTTCTACGGCCGGTGGTTCCGGTTCCTCACCTTCTATCCGGGGTCGGGACTGAGCATCGAGAACTCCCGGGTGGATCCGGACTACGACGACGGCGGCCGGGCGGTGTCGGCCGGCAACGAAGTGACGCGCCAGCTGTTCACGGCGTGGATCGAGAGCCAGGTCGGCGACGATCCCGAGCTCCTGGCCAAGGTCGTCCCCGACTACCCGGCCACCGGCAAGCGGACGCTCCAGGACAACGGCTCGTGGCTGACCTGCCTCCGGAAGCCCAACGTGGACCTCGTGCGCACCGGGATCGATCGGATCGTCGCCGACGGCGTGGTCACGACCGACGGCGTGCACCACCCGGCCGACGTCGTCTGCCTGGCGACCGGGTTCCGCCACACCGAGTTCCTCTGGCCGCTGGAGGTGCGCGGGCGGGCCGGGCGACGGCTGCACGACGTCTGGGGGGACCGGCCTGCGGCCCATCTCGGGATCACCGTGCCGGGCTTCCCGAACCTGTTCTGCGTGTACGGCCCGGGCACCAACCTCGCCCACGGGGGCAGCCTGATCTTCCAGTCGGAGTGCCAGGTCAACTACGTGATGGACGCGATCGGCCGGACCCTCGGCGGTGGGCACCGGGTGGTGGAGGTGACCCGGTCCGCCCACGACGCCTACGTGGACCGCTACCGCACCGAGATCGCCCAGATGGTGTGGGCCCACCCGTCGGTCACCCACTCGCACTACAAGAACGTCCGGGGCGAGGTGTGGACGGTGTCGCCGTGGCCGATCCCCACCTACTGGACCTGGACCCGGTCGGCCGATCCCGACGACCTCGCCTTCCGCTAGGGCGGTGCCGGGTCAGCGGAGGCGCGCGAAGGCCTCGACCCGGGCGGACTCTCCCACCGCGACCAGGATGTCGTCCGCGCCGACCACGGTGTCGGCGGTCGCGTAGGTGAAGGACCCGCCGGTCGGCTTCACGCACACGATGGTGACGCCGTGCCGGGTGCGGAGCGCGAGGTCGTCGAGGCGGTGCCCGACCATGTCGGAGGGCGCCCGCGTCTCGATGAGGGCGAACCCGGGGTCGAACTCCAGGTACTCCATCATGTGCCCGCTCACCAGGTGCGCGATGCGGACGCCGGCGTCGTACTCGGGGAAGACCACGTGGTGCGCGCCGACCCGCTCCAGGATGCGCCCGTGCTCGCCGCTGACCGCCTTGGCCCAGATGGTCGGCACGCCGAGGTCGGCCAGCGCCGCGGTGGTGAGGATGCTGGCCTCGATGT
>CAIUKV010000126.1 GCA_903899845.1 uncultured Actinomycetes bacterium | reverse complement strand
CCACGGCCTCGGGCCCGCCGGGGCGGCGTCACCGAGCGCCGCGGCGGCCGCGGCCACTGCGAGCGCCCGTGCGGCGTCCCAGCCGTCGCCCGGGTCGAGCCCCACCGACGCGGCCTTGCGGAACAGCTTGTGCGCCTGGAGGAGCGCGGGCAGGCCGGACGGGATCCCGTCGACCAGGGAGGTCGCACCCCGCTCGCCCTTCTTGATCTGCTCCCAGTTGCGCACGACCGCATCGGCGGTGTCGGCCTCGACGTCGCCGAAGACGTGGGGATGACGGCGGACGAGCTTGTCGTGGATGCCCCGGGCCACGTCGGCGGTGGTGAACGCCCCCGACTCCTCCGCGAGCACGCCGTGGAACACGACCTGGAAGAGGAGGTCTCCCAGCTCGTCGGCCAGGGCCGCCTCGGCCCCGGTGGCCGCGACCGCGGCCTCGCCTGCGGGCGCGGCGGTCGGACCCTCGGGGAGCGCCGCGATCGCGTCGGCGACCTCGTAGGCCTCCTCGATCAGGTACCGGGTGAGCGACCGATGGGTCTGCTCCGCGTCCCACGGGCACCCGCCCGGGCCCCGCAGGCGGCGGGCCAGCGCGACCAGCTCGCCGAAGCGATCGGCGACCCCCGCAGGCAGCTCGACGAACACGGCGGTGAGGTGGTCGGGAGGCGCGACCCGGTCGAGGTCGGCGAGGGGGACGGTCGTGACCGCCTCGTCGGGACGTCCGAGCCGCGCCAGCACCGTCACCGGCGCGTCCGGATCGAGCCGGTCGAGCAGCGCGAGCTTGACGTCGGACGCGACGAGGGCGTCGTCGACCTGGGCGATCAGCACCGGGCCCCCCACCTCGAGCGCGACCGGGTCGAGTCGATGCCCGTCGAGCACGCGGGCCCCGCCCATCGGGTCGACGCCGACCCGGGCCCAGGCCAGATCGGCGAACGACAGACCGGGGACGACGGTGCAGGCGATCGTCCCCGCCGCGGTCGCGTCGGCGAGCAGCTCCACCGTGCGCTCGGCCACCACCGGGCTGCCCGGCACGGCGTAGCAGACCTCCCCGTGCGCGCGCGCGGCGTCGACGAGCGTCGCGACGATCTCGGGGTACACGTCGGCGATCGCCGCGGCGGCGTCGTAGACGGCGTCGAACGGCGTGAACGTCACCCCGACGGCCGCGAGGTCGGTCACGGCCGGGTGCCGCGCGGTGCGCGCGAAGCGCACCGGGATCCGGTCGATCTCGGCCCGGGCGGTCGGCAGCACCAGGTCGGCCCCGGCCGGCCCCAGCCCGACCACCACCACCCGGGGCACGGACGCCACGGGTGCGGCTACCGGACGGGGGGCGGGACGACCGGCACCACCGCCACCCGGACCGGCGACCAGCGCCCGTAGACCGGGGCGACCTCGACCCCGGACCGGCGGGCCTCCCGCCGCAGGACCCGCAGCGCGGCCTCCCCCTGGTCGTCGGTGCCCACCAGCCGGCCGAGCGCGGCGAACGCCGCCTGCTGCTCGACGTAGCGGGTGCGGAACGACGCGGGCTGGTCGGCGAACCCGGGGATCTGCCCGGCGGCGGCGCGGGCCAGCTGGCGGTCCTCGGAGAGGACCGTCTCGCCCACCCGGGCCAGGAACCGCTCGATCAGCAGCTCGTAGACCGCGAAGGTGGTCACCGTGGCGCCGGCATCGGCCGACACCGCCCCGGCGGTGGTCCGGATGCCGGCCGCCTCGAGGTCGGCCCACTCGGCCAGCTGGCCGTCGAGGGCCGACTTCGACACGGTCCGGTCGCCGACGCAGACCGCCGTCGCCCCTGCGGTCCCGAGCCCCACGGCGGCCGCGACCACGGCGGCGACCACGAGGACGGCGACGGCGACGACGACGGAACGGAGGCGGGCGTCCATGACGGGCGGAGCCTACTCAGCCCGACCCGGTCGCCTCGGCCGTCTCCCGGGGCACGAGCGCCTCGAGCGCGTCGGCGAGCTCGGCCGCGGCCCGGTCGGGTGCGCCCGGCCACGGGAGCATGACCTCCTCGGCGCCCACCTTCGCCCCGGGGGCCAGGCGCTGGAGCCGCACGGTCTGCGACGCCTTGAGCGCCAGCCCGCGGATGCGCACCGCCCGCTGGGCCAGCGTGACGCTGCGGATGCCGAGGCGCACGCACTCGACCCGCAGGCGCGCGATGGCGAGCAGCGCCTCGGCCGGATCGGGCAACGGCCCGTACCGGTCCTCCCACTCGGCCCGCAGGTCGGCGACGTCGGCGGGCTCGGTGACCGCGGCGAGGCGCCGGTACGCCTCCATCCGCACGTCGTCGCGCGCCACGTACCCGACCGGGAGGTGCGCGGCGACGGGGATCTCGATCGTGACGTCGGCCGCGGGCTCCGGGGCGAGGCCCTCGAGCTCGGCCACCGCCTCGGTCACGAGCTGGCAGTAGAGGTCGAAGCCCACGGCGGCGACGTGCCCCGACTGCTCGCCCCCGAGCAGGTTCCCGGCACCTCGGATCTCGAGGTCGCGCATCGCGATCCGGAACCCCGAGCCGAGCTCGGTGAACTCGCCGATCGTCCGGAGCCGCTCGTGCGCCTCCTCGGACAGGACGCGCTCGGGCGGATGCAGGAGGTAGGCGTAGGCCCGCTGGCCCCGGCGACCCACCCGGCCGCGCAGCTGGTAGAGCTGCGCGAGCCCGAGCCGGTCGGCCTGGTCCACCACCAACGTGTTGACCATGGGCATGTCGAGGCCGCTCTCCACGATCGTCGTGCACACGAGCACGTCGTAGCGCTGCTCCCAGAAGTCGAGCACCACCTGCTCGAGGCGGCCCTCGTCCATCTGCCCGTGGGCGACCGCGACCCGGGCCTCCGGCACCAGCTCCCCCACCTGCTCCGCGACGAGCTCGATGTCCTGGACCCGGTTGTGCACGTAGAACACCTGTCCCTCGCGCAGCAGCTCGCGTCGGATGGCCTCGCC
The DNA here is from genome assembly GCA_903899845.1 of uncultured Actinomycetes bacterium. Classification (GTDB taxonomy): domain Bacteria; phylum Actinomycetota; class Acidimicrobiia; order IMCC26256; family PALSA-555; genus CAIUKV01. The sequence goes on along the minus strand of CAIUKV010000126.1, from coordinate 17,420 downwards.
CACGACGCGGTCGTCGTACTCGCCGACGTAGGTCAGGATGGGCTGGCGGTCCTCGGGCGGCGTGCTCACCAGGCTGAGGTCGCGGATGCCGGTGACCGACAGCTCGAGGGTCCGCGGGATCGGCGTCGCCGAGAGCGTGAGCACGTCGACGTTCGCCCGCATCGCCTTGATGCGCTCCTTGTGCTGGACCCCGAAGCGCTGCTCCTCGTCGACCACGAGGAGACCCAGGTCGCGGTAGGCGATGTCCTCCGACAGCAGGCGGTGGGTCCCGATGACGACGTCGACGTCGCCCGCCGCGAGACCGGCCACCACCCGCTTCTGCTCGGCCGGGGTCAGGAAGCGCGACAGCACCTCCACCCGCACCGGGTAGTTCGCGAACCGGTCGCGGAAGGTCTGGCCGTGCTGGTCGGCGAGCAGGGTGGTCGGCACCAGCACCGCGACCTGCTTGCCGTCCTGCACCGCCTTGAACGTGGCCCGCACCGCGACCTCGGTCTTGCCGAACCCGACGTCGCCGCACACCAGCCGGTCCATCGGGACCGGCCGCTCCATGTCGGCCTTGACCGCGTCGATCGCCGCCTGCTGGTCGGGCGTCTCCTCGAACGGGAAGGCGTCCTCCATCTCGCGCTGCCACGGGGTGTCGGCGGAGAAGGCCACCCCGGGGGTGGCCAGCCGGCGCCGGTAGAGCACCACGAGCTCCTGGGCGATCTCCCGGGTCGCGGCCCGGACGCGGGCCTTGGCCTTCTCGAAGTCGGCACCCCCCATCCGGTGCAGGGTCGGGACGTCGCCGCCGGTGTACTTGCGCACGACGCCGACCTGGTCGGTCGGCACGTAGAGCTTGTCGTTGCCCCGGTAGGCCAGGAGCAGGTAGTCGCGCTCCGACCCGCCGATCGCCCGGGTGACCATTCCCTCGTAGCGGGCCACCCCGTGGGTCTGGTGCACGACGTGGTCGCCCGGGGCGAGGTCCTCGTAGAGGTCCACCGAGCGCCGAGCGCCGCGCGCGCGCCGGTGGACCCGGCGCCGACCGGTCAGATCGGCCTCGGCGACGAGCGCGATGCGGGACCCGCCGAGCACAGCGCCGCGCTCGAGCGGCGCCACCACGACTCCCACCACACCCGGCGCGATCAGGTCGGCGGTGCTGTCGACGCCCTCGGCGTGCAGCGCGTCGGCGAGCCGACGCGCGCTCCCGGTGCCGTCGGCCGCCACCACCACGCAGTACCCGTCGGCCCGCAGCTGGGCGAGACGGTGCCCGAACCCGGCGGTGGTCGCGACCACCGGGTCGACCCCGGTCGCCGCCAGCGCGGGGGTGCCGGGCGCATCGGGGGACGACAGCACGCTGGTCGCCCCGGTGGGCGAGTGGGCGAGCAGCCGGTCGAACGGGAGCGACAGCCGGGGGGCGGTCTCCCCCACCGCCCCCCAGGTGGCCGCGAGCGTGGTGGCGAGGGCGGCCTCGTCCTCGAGCAGCTCCTGGGCCCGGTCCCGCAGCCGCCGGGGGTCGCAGGCCAGGACGACGGTCTCGGGCGGACACAGGTCCGGGAGCAGGTGCTCCTCGGCGCACAGCCAGGGCAGCCACGACTCCATCCCGTCGAACCAGGCCCCCTCGGCGAGCCGCTCCCAGTGCGCGGCGCCCCACGGCTGCTCCCGCACCAGAGCGGCGGCACGCGCCCGCACCTCGGGGGTGGCCAGCAGCTCGCGGGCCGGGAAGATCGTGACCCCCGGGAGGTCGCGGGTCGAGCGCTGGTCGGCGACCGCGAACGCGGCGCAGCGCTCGACCTCGTCGCCCCAGAGGTCGATGCGCACCGGGTGGTCGAGGGTCGAGGGGTACACGTCGATGATCGAGCCCCGCACCGCCACCTCGCCCCGGGCCTCGACCTGGTACTCACGCCGGTACCCCATCGCGACCAGCGCGTGCACCAGCTCGTCGCGGTCGACGGTGGCACCGACCTCGACCCGGCGGGGCTCCACGTCCTCGACGTGGGGGCCGAGGCGCTGCACCAGGGCCCGGACCGGGGCCACCACCACCGCGGGCGGATCGCCCGACCGCAGGCGCCAGACGGTGCGGAGCCGCCGGCCCATCGTCTCCACCGACGGCGACACCCGCTCGAACGGCAGGGTCTCCCACGCCGGGAACTCCTCGACCGCCTCCGGGGGCAGGAACTGGGCCAGGTCGTGCACCAGGCGCTCGGCCTCGGTGCGGGTCGGCACCGCCACGAGGATCGGGCGCCGGGTCGTGGCGTGGGCCAGGCCGGCGACGAAGCAGGCCCGGGCCGGGTCGGGCACCGCCACCACCGGGTCGCGGTCGATCACGGCCCGGATCGCCGCCTCCTGGGCGAGGAGCGGGGCGAGCGGCGCGAGCGGGGGCGGTGGGGCGGTCAATGGAACCGCTGCATCGCGGCGTCGATGCCGTCGGCGAGGATCGTCTCCACCGCGTCGGCGGCCCGCTCGAGGGTGACGTCGACCGACCGCCGCTCGGCGGCGGAGAACCGGGTCAGGACGTGGTCGGCGCCCTGCTCCTTCGAACGGGGCTTGCCCACCCCGATCCGGACCCGCAGGAAGTCGTCACGGTGCAGATGGGCCTTGATCGAGCGCAGGCCGTTGTGCCCGGCGAGACCACCGCCCGCCTTGAGCCGGAGCTCGGCGACCGGGAGGTCGAGCTCGTCGTGGACGACGACGATCGCCGGCGCGTCCACGCCGTAGCGCCGGGCGAGCGCGCCCACGGCGACGCCCGAGTCGTTCATGTAGGTCGTGGGCACCGCGAGGGCGAGCCGCTTCCCCCCGACGCGCACCTCGTCGGCCGTCGCCCGCTCCTTGCCGGTCCGCAGGCGCGCCCCGTGCCGACGGGCGAGGATCTCCACGACGTCGGCGCCGACGTTGTGGCGGGTGCGGGCGTACTCGGCGCCCGGGTTCCCGAGGCCCACGACCAGCAGGTCGGCCGGGGTGCCCGTGCGCGGGCCGCCGCGACGCAGCCCCACCCCGGGGACTCGCTAGCCCTCGGCCCCGTCGGCCTCGTCGGCCCCGGCGTCGCCGCCGGCCTCGCCGCCGTCACCCTCGCCCTCGGTCTCGCCGGACGTCATCTGCGCCGCCAGGCCCCGGGGCACGGTGACCATCGCGAGGAGGGTGTCGGGCTCGAGCGTGCAGGTGACGCCCGCCGGGAGGTCGAGGTCGCCGACCCGGAGCTGGCCGCCGAGGTCGAGGTGGGCGACGTCGACCTCGATCGAGGCCGGGATGTCCTGGGGCTTGGCCGACACCGGCACGGTGAACACCTGCTGCTCGAGGAGGCCACCCCGCCGGACGCCCTCGGGCTCCCCCGAGCACACGAGGGCCACGTCGGCGGCGATGGCGACGTCGACGTCGACCCGCACGAAGTCGACGTGGACCAGGTCACCCCGCACCGGGTGGCGCTGGACCTGGCGGGCCAGGGCGAGCTGGTCGGCGCCGCCGAGCCGCAGGGTGATGAGCGAGTTCGCGCCCCGGGCCAGGATCAGGTCCAGGTCGTGGGTCGGCACGGTCACCGCCGTGGCCTCGCCCCCGAGGCCGTAGACCACGGCGGGCAGGCGCCCGGCCCGGCGGAGCCGGCCGGCCGGTCCGGAGCCCCGCTCGGTGCGGGGCTCGGCGATCACAACGACGTCGTCGGCCATGACTGGGTGCTTTCCGTTCGGCGGTGCAGGAGGCGGTTCGGGAGGCGGTGCGGGAGCCGGGCCGAGGCGGCGCCGGGCGGGCGGGCGGGGGGCGCACCGGGTGGCGCCGCTCCCCGAGGACCCGAGATCCTAGACGTTGTCGCCGTGGAAGATCTCGCTCACGCTGGCCTCGGTGAACACCGCCGACAGCGCCTCGGCGATGATCGGGGCGATCGAGACGACCCGCAGGCCGTCCCACTGCTTGGCCGCCGGGATCTCGAGGGTGTTCGAGACCACGACCTCCCGGATCGGGGCGTTCCGCAGCCGGTCGACGGCCGGGCCCGACAGCACCCCGTGGGTGGCCGCCACCACGACGTCGGCCGCCCCCCGCCGGTGCAGCAGCTGGGCCGCGCCGGCGATGGTGCCCGCGGTGTCGATCATGTCGTCGACGAGCACGCAGACCCTGCCCTCGACCTCCCCCACCACCTCGATCGCCTCGGCGACGTTCTGGGTGCCCTTGGGCCGGCGCTTGTCGATGAAGGCGAGCTCGGACTCGATCCCGACCTCGGTGAAGTGGTTCGCGTAGCGCCGGGCGAGCTTGCCGCCGCCGGCGTCGGGCGACACGACCGTCACCTCCCCGTCGATCGTCCCGGCGATGTGCGAGGCGAGCAGCGGCACGGCCGTGAGGTGATCGACCGGGAAGTCGAAGAAGCCCTGGATCTGACCGGTGTGGAGGTCGACGGTCACCACCCGGTCGGCGCCGGCGATGCTGAGCAGGTCGGCGAGCAGCCGGGCGGTGATCGGCTCGCGCCCCTCGGCCTTGCGGTCCTGACGGGCGTATCCGTAGAACGGGCACACGGCGGTGATGCGCTTCGCCGAGGCGCGCTTCGCCGCGTCGATCATGATCAGCTGCTCCATGATCCGGTCGTTGATCGGATCGCAGTGACTCTGGATGACGAAGGCGTCGGCGCCGCGCACGCTCTCGCCGTAGCGGCAGTAGAGCTCGCCGTTGGAGAAGGTGGACAGCATCATCTCGCCGAGCGGCTCGCCGAGACACGCGGCGATCTCGCGCGACAGCTCGAGGTTGCCGCGACCGGCGACCAGCAGCAGACGCTTCTTCGGAACGAACTCCATCAGACCCCCGGCCCCCGGTCTCCCGGCTCCCCCGCCGCGTCGCGAGCTGCGTCCGCGTCTCCGTCTTGCGCGTCTCCGGCGCGCGCGCCTCCGTCATGGTCGCGCGCCGCGGCCCACCCTTCCACGATCCGGGCGGGCACGCCGATGGCGAGCGCCCCGGACGGGACGTCGCGCGTCACCACCGCCCCGGCCCCGGTGGTCGCCCCGTCGCCGAGCTCGACCGGGGCGACCAGCACCGAGTTGGATCCGGTGCGGGCGTCGGCGCCGATGCGGGTGCGGTGCTTGTCGCGCCCGTCGTAGTTGGCGGTGATCGTGCCCGCCCCGACGTTGGCGCCGGCGCCGACCTCGGCGTCGCCCACGTAGGCCAGGTGGGGGAGCTTGGCCCCCGGCCCGACCTCGGCGTTCTTGGCCTCGACGAAGCTCCCCACCCGGGCGTCGGCCCCGAGCGCGGTGCCGGGCCGGAGGTGGGCGAACGGCCCCACGTGCGCCCCGGCCCCGACCGTCGCCGACCGGACCACGCTCGACTCGATCACCGCGCCGGACGCGACCGTGGCGTCGACGAGGCGGCAGTCGGGTCCGATCACCGATCCGGATCCGATCTCCGTGCGGCCCTCGAGGATCGTCCCGGGCAGGAGGCGCACGTCGGGCGCCAGGGTCACCGACACGTCGACGTAGGTGCGGTCCGGGTCGACCATGGTCACGCCCGCCCGCATCCACGCCGCGTTCACGCGGGCCCGCAGCCGGGCCTCGGCCTCGGCGAGCTGGACGCGGTCGTTGACGCCGAGGGTCGTGGCCGGGTCGGCGGCCGGCACCGCCACGACCGAGTGCCCGGTCGTGCGCAGGACCCCGATCACGTCGGTCAGGTAGTACTCGCCCTGGGCGTTGTCGGGTCGGACCCGGCGCAGGGCGGGGGCGAGCAGACTCCGGCGGAAGCAGTAGATCGACGGGTTCACCTCGGTGACCGTGAGCTCGTCGGGCGTGGCGTCGGACTGCTCGACGATGCGGGCGACCTCCCCCCGCGCGTCGCGCACGATCCGGCCGTACCCGGTGGGATCGGCGAGCACCGCGGTGAGCAGCGACGCGGCGGCGTCGGTGCGCCGGTGCTCGGTCACCAGCCCGCCGAGCGCCTCGGAGTCGACGAGCGGGATGTCGGCGCTGCACACGATCACGTCGTCGTCGTCGGCGTCGGCGTCGGCGAACGCGCCCAGCGCCACCGCGGTGGCGTCGCCCGTGCCCCGCGGCACGGCCTGCTCGACGAACTCGACCGGGACCCCGGGGTCCGTCCCGGCGGCGATCGCGGTCTCGACCGCGTCACCGCGGCGCCGCACCACCACGACGCACCGGGCCGGCGCCAGGGCCGCCAGCGCGTCGAGCACGTGGAGCACCATGGCCCGGCCGCAGAGCGGATGGAGGACCTTCGGCGTCGCCGAGCGCATCCGCGTGCCCTCGCCGGCGGCCAGGACCACTGCCGACAGGGGCCGGTGGGCCATCGGACGCGCTCCTCCTCGCCAACTCGTGGAACCGGGGACTCGGGAACTCGGGGGTCGGGACGGGTCCGGGGGCGATCCGACCGAGGGGCTCGGGGGCGAGGTTTCGAACCCCGACCTGGGACTCCAAAGGACCCCGTGCTGCCGTTACACCACCCCCGAAGGGTGCTCCGACCCTACCCGGCCGCCCCGGTGCCGGACCGGGAGTAGGCCGGAGGGGCCTCGAGCGGCTACGGTCCTCCGCGCCATGGGGTCTCTCATCAAGAAGCGCCGCAAGCGCATGCGCAAGAAGAAGCACAAGAAGCTGCTGAAGAAGACCCGCTGGCAGCGTCGCCAGCAGGGCAAGTAGCCGCACGCGCCCGACCGTCCGGTCGGCCGGCGCCCCTGGCGCCGCGGTCCTCAGCAGCCCGGGATCGTCAGCTTCCCAGCCGGACGCCGACGGCGTTGCTGCGCGCCCCGGCCACCGGCACCCGGAGCCGGGCCCCCACCGACTCGGCCAGGGCCCCCGGGTCCACCCCCCGCTCGAGCGGCACCACGTAGGCCGACCCGCTGCCCGCCAGGATCGCCGGGCGGCCGGCCGCCCGCTCGAGCGACGTCCGGAACTCCACCAGCGCGGGCTCGACCGCCTCGGCGGCGGGCTCGAGGTCGTTGGCCAGCGTCTCCACGTACCGGGCCACCGCACCACGCGCCTCGACCTCCCGGGCCGCCCGGGGCCCGCCGAGCTCGTCCCAGGCCCGGTACACCGCGGGGGTGGCGAGCCGGAACGGCGGGAGCGCCACGAGGAAGCCCAGGCCGGGGCGCAGGGGCACGGGCTCGATCAGCTCGCCCCGACCCCGCATCCACGCCGCGCCGCCCCGGAGGCAGAACGGGACGTCGGAGCCGAGACCGGCGGCGACCTCGTGCAGGTCGTCGTCGGTGAGGTCGAGGTCGAGCAGCTTGCGGACCGCGACCAGGGTGGCCGCCGCGTCGGCCGAGCCACCACCGAGGCCAGCACCGGCCGGGATGCGCTTGCGCAGGACCATCTGGACCCCGTGGCCCGAGCGACCCGCCCGCAGCATCACGTCCTCCGCGGCGCGCGCCGCGAGGTTCGCCATGCCCGCCGGGACCTGCTGGGTCTCGCCCTCCACGGTGAACGACACGCCGCCGGGGTGGGGGACCGCGGTGACCTCGACGACGTCGCTGGGCTGGCCCAACGACACGGTGAGCGCCTCGATCTCGTGGTAGCCGTCGCGGCGCAGGCCGAGCACCCGCAGCGAGAGGGTGAGCTTGGGGTAGGCGCTGGCCCGGACCCGACCGAGGCGGTTCACGCGGCCTCCCGGCACACCCGGGCCCAGTCGGCCAGGGTGAGCGTCTCGGCCCGGGCCCGGGGGTCGATCCCGGCCGCGACCAGCACCGGCTCGGTCCGCGTGCCGAGCGCCGGGGCGAGGGCCTGGCGCAGGGTCTTGCGCCGCTGGGCGAAGCCGGTCCGCACCAGGGTGAACAGGGCCTCGGGCGAGGGCACGTCGACCGGCGGTGCCGGCCGCCGGTCGATGCGGACGAGCGCCGACGCCACCCCGGGGGGCGGCACGAAGACGGTGGCCGCCACGCGGCCGACGATCCGAGCCTCGGCGTAGTACCCGACCTTCACCGACACCGCGCCGTACGCCTTGGTCCCGGGGCCGGCCACGAGCCGCTCGCCGACCTCGCGCTGCACCATGACGAGGGCGCGCCGCATCTCGGGGAACTCCTCCAGCAGGCGCACCACCATCGGGGTGGCCACGTTGTAGGGAAGGTTGGACACGCACACCCACTCGCGGCCCGCCGTGAGGGTGCGGAAGTCGGCGGTGAGCCCGTCGCCGTGGACGACCGAGACGCGCGCGGCCACCCCGGCACCGGTGAGCACGTCGTCGAGGACGGGCAGCAGGTGCCCGTCGAGCTCGAGCGCCACCACCGACGCCCCCGACTCCGCGAGCGCGACCGTGAGCGAGCCGATGCCGGGGCCGATCTCGACCACCCGCTCGACCACGCGCCCGCCCGGGTCGGCGGGGACGTCGGCGAGGCGCACGATCCGCCGGGCCAGGTTGGGATCGGCGAGGAAGTGCTGGCCCAGCGCTCGGCTCGGCCGGCAGCCGTGACGGGCGAGCAGGTCGCGGATCGACCCGGGGGTCAGGGGCACCATGGGGCGCCGAACCTAGCGGTCGGCGGTCCCGGGAACCCGGGTGGTCGGGCTCAGCGCACGTAGCCGAGGGTGTGGGCGCAGCCCCAGCCGTCGATGCCGACCCGGTTGCGGATGTTCTCGGCGACGAGGATCTGCTCCTCCCGCGTGGCGAGCCCGGCGTTGGGCGCGTACACCCGCCCGCCGAAGGCGTCCCAGGTGCGGTTGTAGAAGCCGAGGCCGCCGGAGTACAGCGGGCCCTGCATGCCCCAGTCGCCCGCGGTCTCGCACTGGGCGATCCGGTCCCACATGGGATCGGCCTTGGTGCCGTAGTAGGTGATCGTCGGCCGGGCCAGCACCGCCGGGAGACGCGAGATGATCTTGCGGCTCACCTCGTCGCCGTTGCGGCGGGTGATCTCGGCGGCCACGCTCATCGTGCCCTCCCGACCCTCCTCGACCCGGGTCTCACCGACGTTCATCGAGTTGTCGGGGCGCCGCTCGGGCGGGACCGTGTAGGGCTCGTCGAAGCGGACGATCTCGCGCCCCACCCGCACGACGGTGTACTGACCGCCGTCGACGAGGCGCTCGTCACGCCCGACGGTCGCCCCGGAGCGGTCGAGCACGAAGTCCTCGGGACCGAGGTCGACGCTGTACTGCGCGAGCAGCTCGTCGAGGTCGAGCGCCGGGATCGAGTAGTCGACCTGGGCGCCGTCGACGAGCAGCACGCCGGTGCGGGGCGTGCGCAGGATGATGGTGGAGTCGGCCTGGAGCCGCCGGGGTCCGCTGCGGATCACGAGTCGGCCCTCGGCACCCAGCTCGCGCCGCACGTAGTCGGAGGGCGAGGCGTACGTCGTGAAGACGGTCTGGATCTCGCCGTCGAGGTCGCGGTTCACCGGGAAGGCCCGCAGGACGGTGACCGTGAGGCCGTCGCGCAGCCGGGTCGCCGGCGCCGGGATCACGCGGTCGAACTCGCCGAGACGGATCCGCTCGTCGCGCAGCAGCCCCCCCACGGTCTCGGCCCCCGCGGTGACGGCGGTGCGCGCCCCGTCGGCCCGGACCTCCACCGAATGGCCGTGTCCGAGGACGGCCCGCAGGCCGAGGCCCCCACCGACGAGGAGCCCGACCAGGACCACCCCGATCACCGCCGCCCGGGCCCGGCCGCCCCCGGACCGGACGGCCCACCGGCGCGGTCGCGGCGGGGTGGGGGCCGCGCCCTCCGGGGCGACCTCGGGGAGGGGCAGCCAGGCCGCCGGGTCGTGGGGCTCGGCCCGGGCCGGCGAGTCCTGGGGCTCCCACTGGCGCGTGAGGAGGTCCTCGACCGTGGGCAGGTCGGCGGGGACCGGGATCGGGAGCCAGGCCGCCGGGTCGTGGGGGCGGGACCGGGCGGGCGAGGGCGGCGGGACCGTCGGGGGTGCGTCGGGTGCGGCCGACCGGGTCGGGCCGGGCCCCGCGGTGCCCACCACGTTCGGGTCGAGGACGGGCAGGGAGTCGCCGGGGAGGGGCAGCCAGGCGCCCGAGTCGTGGGGCTCGGCCCGGGCCGGGCTCGGGCGCACGGCGCGCCACAGGTGCGCGCGGCTCGCCCGGTGGATCCGATGGCCGTGGCCGCGCCGGGGGGCGGGCGCGTCCGGTCCCGCGGGCGCGCTGGCTTCGGCCGGCGTGCTCGCCCCGGCCGCCGGGTCGGGCGGCGGTTCGGATTCCGGTTCGGTTCGGATCGCCGCGGCCCTCCGCTGCGTCGGCGTGCCCCCACTCCACGGGCTCCCGAACGCTAGCGCACGGGTCGGACACCCGTTCCGGCGGCCCGGGCCCGGGGGATCCGGTGACCGGCGGTCAGAGCGGTCAGGGCGGTCAGGAGATCGTCACCCCGAGCCACGCCACCGCCGCGGCGACGGTCTCGGCGGCCACGGTCGCCGGGGAGCGGCCCACGGCGGCGGCGAGCGCGGCCCCCACCGCCGGGAGCAGGGCGGGCTCGTTCTCGCGGCCGCGGTGGGGCACCGGCGCGAGGTACGGGGAGTCGGTCTCGACCAGCAGGCGGTCGGGTGGGCAGACCGCCGCCGCCGCCCGCACGGCGTCGGCGTTGCGGAACGAGACGATCCCGCTGAACGACAGCGCCGCGCCCAGCGCGAGCGCCCGCTCGGCCTCGGCCGGGCCGCCGGTGAAGCAGTGGAACACCGTGCGCCGGGGCACGCCCTCCTCGACCAGGACCCGGAACGTGTCGTCCCACGCCTCCCGCGAGTGGATGACCAGGGCCCGGTCGAGCGCGTGGGCGCACCGGATCTGGGACCGGAAGGCCGCCTCCTGCACGGCGGGCTCGGCGTGGCGGTAGTGCAGGTCGAACCCGGCCTCACCCACCGCGACCACCTGCGGGTGCGCGGCGAGCTCGGCCAGCGCGTCCCACTCGGCGTCGAGGCGGTCGGCGTCGTGGGGATGCAGCCCCACCGTCGCGTGGACGTCGCCGTGGCGCTCGGCGAGCGCCACCGCCGCACGCGACGACGCGAGGTCGGTCCCGACCACGACCAGGGCGACCACCCCGGCGGCGCGGGCCCGCTCGAGCACGGCCTCGGGGGCGTCGGTGGTGGCGTCGAGCTGGGGGTGGCAGTGGGCGTCCACCCACCGGGCCCCGGACCCCGGACCGTCGCTCACGGGGCCGGGGGCTCGAACCGGGGGAACAGCGGGTCGCCCTTCTCGAGCGGGGCGCCCGCGGGAAGCCCGCCCCAGGCCGCGGCCCCGGGGAGCCGGGCGTCCTCAGGGCGGCCGGGCAGGCCCAGGCGGCGCCAGAGCTCGGCTCCCGCCCGCGGGATCACCGGCGCGGCCAGCAACGCCACGATCCGCAGCGACTCGAGGCAGTCCCCGAGCACGCCGTGCACCGCGGCGACCTCACCGGCCTTGTGCAGCTTCCAGGGCTCGGTGTCCTCGATGTAGGCGTTGGTCGCCCGGATCAGGTCCCAGACCGCTCCGCACGCGGCGGCGTAGTCGAGGCGCTCCATCGCCGCCGTCGCGCCGGTGAACGCCGCCCCGGCGGCCGCCATCAGCGGACCGTCGGCCCGGGTGCCGGGGACCACGCCGCCGCAGTAGTTGACCGCCATGTTGAGCACACGGTTGGCGAGGTTCCCGAAGTTGTTCGCGAGATCGGCGTTGTAGCGCGCCACCATCGCCTCGTACGAGAAGTCGCCGTCGGGGCCGAAGCGCTGGTCGGCGAGGAAGTGGTACCGGAACCCGTCGCTGCCGAAGTCGGCGACGAGGTCGGCCGGCGCGATCTGGTTGAGCCGGGTCTTGCTCATCTTCTCGCCGCCCACGAGGAGGTACCCGTGGGCGAACACGCACGTCGGCGGCGCTTCGCCCGCGGCCATGAGCATCGCGGGCCAGAACACGGCGTGGAAGCGCAGGATGTCCTTGCCGACGAGGTGGTAGTCGACGGGCCAGTACCGGTCGAAGCGCGCGCGGTCGGACCCGTACCCGATCGCGGTGCAGTAGTTGAAGAGCGCGTCGAACCACACGTAGGTGACGTGGGCCGGGTCCCACGGGAGCGGGATGCCCCAGGTGATCGACGTCCGGCTCATGGAGAAGTCGCGCAGGCCCTGCTTGATGAAGCCGAGGACCTCGTTGCGGCGGGTCTCAGGCTGCACCGCCTCCGGATGGCGCTCGTAGTGCTCGAGCAGGCGGTCGGTGAACCGCGACAGGCGGAAGAAGTAGTTCTCCTCGGTCACGTGGTCCACGGGCCGGTCGTGGATCGGGCAGTTGGCGCCGCCCACGAGCTCGTCCTCGGCGTAGTACGCCTCGCAGTGCACGCAGTACAGGCCCTCGTAGGCGTCGAGCTCGATGTACCCGTTGTCGTGGACCCGCTGCAGGAACTCGGACACCGCGGCGTAGTGGCGGGGCTCGGTGGTGCGGATGAAGTCGGTGTTCGTGATGTCGAGCAGGCGCCAGGCGTCGCGGAAGCGCTCGCTCGTGCGGTCGGCCCACTCGGCCGGGGTGACGCCCTGGGCCTCGGCCGCCCGCTGCACCTTCAGCCCGTGCTCGTCGGTCCCGGTGAGGAAGACCACGTCGTCGCCCCACAGCCGGCGCCACCGCGCCAGCACGTCGGCGGCCACGGTGGTGTAGGCGTGCCCGATGTGCGGTGCGTCGTTGACGTAGTAGATCGGCGTCGTCACGTAGAACGGCGTGGGCACGCGGCCACGATACCCACGCCCCCGGCCCGCTCCCCGGCCCGCTCCCCGGCCCGCTCCCTCGACCCGCCCACCGGAACGAGGACGGCTCAGGCGTGCCGGAGCTCCGTCGCGATCTCGTAGGCCCGCCGCTTGGGCACCCCGAGCGATGCCGCGACCTCGGCGGCGGCGTCCCGGGCCGAGGCGCCGGCCGCCAGGTGCCGCTCGACCGCGGCGCGCACGGCGGCGTCGTCGGGCTCGGCGGCCGGCGGGGCACCCCCGACCACCAGCACGTGCTCGCCGCGCGGCGCCTCGGCCGCCACGTGCGCCACGGCGTCGAGGAGGGTCCCCCGCCAGACCGACTCGAACCGCTTGGTCAGCTCCCGGGCCACGGCGACGGGCCGGTCCCCACCGCACACGCGGGCGAGGTCGGCCAGGGTCTCGGCGACGCGGTGCGGCGCCTCGAACAGCACGGTGGTGCGGGGCTCGCCGGCGACCGCGGCCAGGCGCTCGGTCCGCTCCCGGCCCGACCGGGGCAGGAAGCCCTCCATCACGAACCGGGCCGTCGGGAGGCCGGACACGACCAGTGCCGCCAGGACCGCGCTCGGGCCCGGCACGGTCTCCACCCGCACGCCGGCGTCGACGCACACCCGCACGAGGCGCTCCCCCGGGTCGGAGATCCCGGGCGTCCCCGCGTCGGTGACCAGCACGACACGCGCCCCGCGCCGGATGCGCTCGACCAGCTCGGCGGCCCGGGCCCGCTCGTTGTGCTCGTGCACCGACACGAGGCGGGCCCCGGCCGGGATCCCCGCGTGGGTGAGCAGGGCGCGGGTGCGCCGGGTGTCCTCGGCCGCGACCACGTCGGCCGTCCGGAGCGCCTCGACCGCCCGGGGCGAGAGGTCTCCGAGGTTGCCGATCGGGGTCGCGACCAGCACGAGGGCCCCCTCGCCGCTCATCGGGCCACCACCCCGAGCGCCACGCCGATCCTCGGGAGCCGGGGCGTCATGCCCCGCATGCTCGCGCACCTCGAGCCGGGTGCCCACCCGGATCCCCCAGGCCGCGGCCCCGCCGATCGGCCCCTCGAGCACCCAACGGCTCCGCCACACGGGACGGGAGACCCGCCCGGGCGCGAGGTGCGCGATCCGCAGCACCCGACCGTCGCGGGCGACGAACACGGCGTCGATCGGCACCCGCATGCCGATCGTGTGCACCTGACGACACGGCGCGAGGACGAGGCCGCCGGCGACCGTCGCCCGCCCGAGCAGGCCCCGGCGCCGGGCGGACCGGGTCGCGGCGACGCGGACGGGCACGTCGGGGCGGGGCCGGCCGTCGATCCAGAGCACGGGCGCCCCGACCGCGGCCCCGGTCGCCGTGACGCGGCGAGGCCACGCCCACGCGGCGTCAGACGTTGAAGCGGATCTCGACCACGTCGCCGTCAGCGAAGCGGTAGTCCTTGCCCTCAACGCGGAGGGTGCCCGCGTCCTTGGCCCGGGCCCACGAGCCCACGTCGAGCAGCTCCTGCCAGCCGATCACCTCGGCCCGGATGAAGCCCCGCTGGAGGTCGGAGTGGATCACCCCGGCGCACTCGGGCGCGGCGGCGCCGACCCGGAAGATCCAGGCGCGCGACTCCTTGTCGCCGGTGGTGAGGAACGTGGCCTTGCCCAGCATCGCCAGGGCCGACCGGGCCAGCCGGGGCACCACCGACTCCGCGACACCGAGGTCGGCGAGCAGCGTCGCCCGCTCGCCGCCCTCGGCGGCGACCACGTCGGGATCGCCCTCGATCTCGACGCACACCGCGAGCGCATCGGCGCCGAAGCCGGCCGCGACCGCGTCGGCCCGGTCGAGCTGGTCGATGTCGACGTTGACCACGACCAGCGCGGGCTTGTTGGTGAGCAGGAAGACCGGGGCGAGCAGCGCGCGCTCGTCGGCGGTGAGGTCGGAGCGGTAGATCGGCTCGCCCTCGGACAGGATCGCCTCGGCCCGCTCGAGCGCGGCGATCTCGCCGGCCAGGCTGCGGTCCCCCTTGAGGGCCCGCTGCTGCTTCGCCAGGCGCTGCTCGACCGAGCCCAGATCGGCGAGCACCAGCTCGTCCTCGAGCGCCCGCAGGTCACGGGCCGGATCGTTGCCGTCGGCCGCGCGCACCACGAGCATCAGCGCGTCGCAGTCGCGCAACGACCCGAGCAGGCGGCTGCCGAGGCCCTTGCCCGCCTCGGTGGACAGTCCCGGCAGATAGGCGATCTGGAAGGTCGCGTAGACGGTCCGCTTCGAGGCCGACATCGTCGCGAGGGCGTCGAGCCGGGCGTCGGGGAGGGCGACCACCCCGAGCACCCGGTCGGCGGCGTGGCCGACGTCCATGCCGGTGAGGGCGCGGAACAGCTCGGCGTGTCCCGAGTCGGCGAGGCCCACGAGGCCGAGGTGCTCCACGGCGCCGAGGCTAGCGAGGCCCGCGGCCCGGGCCCCCGGCGTGCCAGACTGCGCCACCGGACCAAGGGGGCGCACCGTGGACCAACCGCACCGACCGACGCACCGACCGACGCTCGAGGAGCTCCAGGACCGCTTCGAGATCGACGAGCTGCTCACCCGCTACGCCCAGGCGATCGACGACCGGGCCTTCGACCTGCTCGACTCCGTCTTCACCCCCGATGCGCACGTCGACTACACGAGCGCCGGGGGGATCGCGGGCGACTACGCGGCGATCAAGGCCTGGCTCACCGACGTGCTCGGCCTCTTCCCCGCCTACCAGCACCTCGTGGGCAACCGCCGCGTCGTCCTCGACGGCGACACCGCCACGGCGGTCTCGATGTTCCACAACCCGATGGCGATGGCCGACGGCACGCTGTTCTTCTGCGGCGGGGAGTACCACGACCGACTGGTGCGGACCCCCGACGGCTGGCGGATCGCCGAGCGGGTCGAGCGGACCGCCTACGCCACCGCGGCCATCCCCACCACCAATCCGGCGCCACCGGCCCGGTAGGCGGCGGCCGTCGACCTCGCCGGACCGGGCCGGGACCGCCTACGCTCTCGGGTCCCGCCCGCCGTCGTCCCGGAGCCTCTCGTGTCGAAGAAGACCAAGAAGCGCAAGCTCAACGCCCGCCGCAAGAAGGCCAACCACGGCCGGCGGCCGAACGCCGGGCGCCGGTAGGCCCACGCCCCCGTGGCGCCCGACCCCGTGGACCCCGACCTGGTCCGGGTCGTCGTCGCCGACCGGGTCTGCACGGTCACCCTGCACCGGCCCGAGGCCCGCAACGCGCTGAACACCGCGCTGCACCGGGCGTCGGCGGCCGCCCTCTGGGCCGCCGAGCTCGACGAGGACATCGACGCCGTCGTCCTCACCGGCGCCGACCCGGCGTTCTGCGCCGGCCTCGACCTGCGCGAGCTGGGGGCCGGGGGCGAGAACCTGCGCGGGGGCGGCGGCACCGACGGCACCCCCCAGAACCCGATCCAGGCCCTGTGGCGGATGACCACCCCGGTCATCGGCGCCGTGAACGGCCCGGCGGTCACCGGCGGGCTCGAGCTCGCGCTGGCCTGCGACTTCCTCGTCGCCTCGGAGCGGGCCCGCTTCGCCGACACCCACGCCCGGGTCGGGGTCACCCCGGGCGGGGGCATGAGCGTGCTGCTCCCGATGGCCGTCGGGCTGCGCCGGGCCAAGGAGATGAGCCTCACCGGCAACTACGTCGACGCCGCGGAGGCCCATCGCATCGGCCTGGTCAACCACGTGGTGCCCCACGCCGACCTGCTGCCCACCGCCGAGCGCCTCGCCCGCGACATCGCGGGCAACGACGGCCCCGCGGTCCGGCACCTCAAGGCGCTCGCCGACGCCAACGCCCGCCTCAGCGCGGGCGAGGCGCTGGCCAACGAGCAGGCCGTGTTCCGCTCCTACCGGGTCGACTTCGCCGAGGTCGAACGGCGGCGGGCGGCGGTCGTGGAACGGGGCCGGCGCCAACAGGGCTGACCGCCCCGACCCGGCCCGGGGTGCGCCGGGTCGCACCCGGACCGGTGGGAGAATGCACCGGCACCCTCGGACCGACCGGGCGATCGGATGCTGTTCCCCACCGTCACCTTCGCGCTCTTCTTCTTCGTGGTCCTGCCGGTCAGCTGGTACCTCATGCCCACGCGCGAGCGGTGGAAGCTCTTCATGCTCGCGGCGAGCTACTTCTTCTACGGCTACTGGAACTGGCACTTCGTCTTCCTGCTGGCCGCGTCCACCGTGGTGAACCAGCTGTTCGCCCGGGCCATCCACGCCAGCGCCGCCGATGCCCGCCGACGCGCGCTGCTCACGCTCGACGTCGTCTTCAACCTGGGGATCCTCGCCTACTTCAAGTACGCCGACTTCTTCCTGTCGTCGTCGCGAGACGTGCTCGGGGCCTTCGGGATCGACGCGGGCAACACCCTCGTCAACGTGGCGCTGCCGGTGGGGATCTCGTTCTTCACCTTCCAGGCGCTGAGCTACGTCATCGACGTCTACCGCCGCGACTTCGAACCGGGGTCGCTGATCAACTTCGCCACCTACCTCTCGTTCTTCCCCCACCTCGTGGCGGGGCCGATCGTCCGGGGCGCCGAGTTCATGCCCCAGATCGACGAGCCCAAGGACCCGCGCCGGATCGATGCGAGCCGCGCCTTCTTCCTGATCTTCATCGGGCTGTTCAAGAAGGTGGTGCTCGCGAACTTCCTCGCCACCGAGATCGTCGACCAGGTCTTCGCAACCCCCGGGCAGCGCTCGTCGTTGGAGCTGCTCGTCGGGGTGTACGCCTACGCCGTCCAGATCTACGCCGACTTCAGCGGCTACACCGACATGGCGATCGGGCTCGCGCTCCTGCTCGGGTTCCGCTTCCCGCTCAACTTCGACAGCCCCTACACCGCCACCTCCATCCAGGACTTCTGGCGGCGGTGGCACATGACGCTGTCGCGT
>CAIUKV010000125.1 GCA_903899845.1 uncultured Actinomycetes bacterium | reverse complement strand
CCTCGAAGAAGACCGGGACCACCGTCACCTTCTGGCCCGACCCGACGATCTTCGAGGAGGTCGAGTTCCGGGCCCAGACCCTGATCGAGCGCCTCCGCGAGATGGCGTTCCTGAACCAGGGGCTCGAGATCCGGTTCCGCGACGAGCGCAGCGACCCGCCCGCGACCCAGGACTTCCGCTTCACCGGCGGCATCACCGACTTCGTGAAGCACCTCAACGCGACCAAGGAGCCGCTGTTCAAGCGGGTCGTCGCGTTCCGGGAGGCCGGCGAGGACTACGACATCGACATCGCCATGCAGTGGAACACCGGGTACTACGAGGGCATCCACTCGTTCGCGAACAACATCGCCACCACCGAGGGCGGCATGCACGAGGAGGGCTTCCGCAAGGCCCTCACCAACGTGGTCAACAAGTACGCGCGGGGCAAGGGGCTCCTGAAGGAGAAGGACGACAACCTCCAGGGCGAGGACATCCGCGAGGGCCTGACCGCCATCATCTCGGTCAAGCTGCGCAACCCGCAGTTCGAGGGGCAGACCAAGGCGAAGCTCGGGAACACCGAGATGCGGTCCCTGGTCGAGAAGGCCACCAACGAGAAGCTCGCCGAGTGGCTCGAGGAGCACCCCACCGAGGGGCGGGCCGCGGTGGCGAAGGCGACCCAGGCCGCCCGGGCCCGCGTGGCCGCCCGTCAGGCCCGCGACCTCACCCGGCGCAAGTCGCTGCTCGAGTCGTCGGCGATGCCGGGGAAGCTGGCCGACTGCTCGTCGCGCCAACCCGAGGAGTGCGAGATCTTCATCGTGGAGGGCGACTCCGCGGGCGGGAGCGCCAAGCAGGCCCGCGACCCGCGCACCCAGGCGATCCTCCCCATCCGGGGGAAGATCCTCAACGTCGAGCGGGCCCGGCTCGACAAGATGCTCAAGAACGAGGAGGTCCAGGCCCTCGTGCAGGCGGTCGGCGCCGGCCTCGGCGACGAGTTCGACGCGGCCAAGATCCGCTACCACAAGGTCATCCTCATGACCGACGCCGACGTCGACGGCTCGCACATCCGCACGCTCCTGATGACGTTCTTCTACCGCCAGCTGCCCGAGCTGGTGCGCCGGGGCCACGTGTACATCGCCCAGCCCCCGCTGTTCCGCGCCGACCTGGGCAAGGAGCGCCACTACCTCAAGGACGACGCCGCCCTGCGGACGTTCGAGGCCGCTCACGAGGGCCGCAAGATCGAGGTGAACCGCTTCAAGGGACTCGGCGAGATGGACTGGCAGGAGCTGCGCGAGACCACCATGGATCCCGAGACCCGCACGCTCCTGCGGGTGTCGGTCGAGGACGCGGCGATCGCCGACGACATCTTCTCGCGGCTGATGGGCGACGACGTCGAGTCCCGCAAGACCTTCATCCAGGAGAACGCGAAGGACGTGCGCTTCATCGATGCGTAGCGCACCGCCGCCGAGGCCCCGCTGCGGGCATCCCGAGTCGAGAGAACGGATCTGACCCATGCCCGACGACGGCGTGCAGGAGACGCTCGAGAACGCCAACATCGAGCACATCGAGATCCAGGAGGAGATGGAGCGCTCCTTCCTCGACTACGCGATGTCGGTCATCACCGCGCGTGCGCTCCCCGACGCCCGCGACGGCCTGAAGCCGGTGCACCGGCGCATCCTCTACGCGATGTACGAGGCGGGCACCCGGCCCGACCGCAAGCACCGCAAGTCGGCGCAGACCGTCGGCGACGTGATGGGGAAGTACCACCCGCACGGCGACACCGCGATCTACGACGCCCTGGCCCGCATGGCCCAGGACTTCTCGCTGCGCTACCCGCTGATCGACGGGCACGGGAACTTCGGCTCACCCGACCCCAACGACCGTCCGGCGGCGGCCCGCTACACCGAGGCCAAGCTGGCCCCGCTGGCCATGGAGCTGCTGGGCGACATCGACGAGGACACCATCGACTTCGTCGCGACCTACGACGGTGAGAACGAGGAGCCGACCGTCCTCCCGGCCCGGTTCCCCAACCTCCTCGTCAACGGCGGGGGTGGGATCGCCGTGGGGATGGCGACCAACATCCCGCCCCACAACCTGGGCGAGGTCATCGACGCCACCGTCCACCTCATCGACAACCCCGACGCCACGGTCGAGGACCTGATGCAGTTCGTGACCGGTCCCGACTTCCCGAGCGGGGCGCTCATCCTCGGGCGCGAGGGCATCCGCGACGCCTACCGGACCGGCCGCGGCTCGATCAAGATGCGGGCGATCGCCGAGATCGAGGAGGCCAAGACCGGCCAGCGGATCGTGATCACCGCAGTCCCGTACCAGACCTCGGTGGAGGTCATCGGGCAGAAGATCGCCGAGCTGGTCAACGACCGGAGGATCGAGGGCATCCGCGACGTCCGCAACGAGTCCGCGGGGAACCAACCCCGCCTCGTGGTCGAGCTCAAGCGCGACGCCAACGCGAACGTCGTCCTCAACCAGCTCTACAAGCACACCCCGATGCAGACGTCGTTCGCGGCGAACATGCTCGCGCTGGTCGACGGCGTGCCCCGGCTCCTCTCGCTCGACCGGGCCCTGCTCGTCTACGTGAACCACCAGGTCGAGGTCGTGCGGCGCCGGACCGAGTTCCGGCTGCGCAAGGCCAAGGACCGTGAGCACATCGTCGAGGGTCTGGTCAAGGCGCTCGACGTCATCGACGCGATCATCGCCCTCATCCGCGGCGCGGCCGACGTGGAGACCGCCCGGACCGGTCTCATGGCGAAGCCGTTCGAGTTCACCGAGATCCAGGCGAACTACATCCTCGACATGCAGCTGCGCCGGCTCACCCAGCTGGAGGGCCAGAAGCTGCGCGACGAGCTCGGCGAGCTGCGGGCGACCATCAAGGAGCTCGAGAGCATCCTGAAGAGCAAGGCGAAGCTGCTCGGGGTGATCAAGTCCGAGCTGGGCGAGCTGCGCAGCAAGTACGCCGACGAGCGCCGAACCCAGATCACCAACGACACCGGCGACATCGAGGACCTCGACCTCATCGACGACGAGGAGGTCGTCGTCGTCTGCACCCACAAGGGCTACGTCAAGACCGTCGCCGCCGACGCGTTCCGGCGCCAGGGCCGCGGCGGCAAGGGGGTGCGGGGCAGCCGCAGCAAGGACGACGACCACGTCGAGCACCTGCTCATGACCACCGCGCACTCCTACCTGCTCATGTTCTCGAACCGGGGCAAGGTCTACCGGGTGCGGGCCCACGAGATCCCGATGAAGGACCGCACCGCGCGGGGGATGGCGCTGGTGAACCTCATCCCGCTCGCGCAGGACGAGCGGATCCAGGCCGTGATCGACACCCGGACCTACGAGGACGGCCGGTTCCTGCTGTTCGCCACCCGGAACGGGGTCGTCAAGAAGACGCGGCTCACCGAGTACGACTCGGCCCTCCGCAACGGCCTGATCGCCATCAACCTGGCCAAGGGCGACGAGCTGGTCCGGGTCGTCCAGACGACCGGCGACGACGAGATCGTGATCGTCTCGGAGCAGGGGCAGGCGATCCGCTTCACCGAGGCCGGCGTGCGGGCGATG
>CAIUKV010000124.1 GCA_903899845.1 uncultured Actinomycetes bacterium | reverse complement strand
TACGAGGAGGTGCTCGTGGTGCGCGTCCACCCCGAGCTGCTCGCGGCGCAGCACCTGCCCCTCGAGCACCGCGGCCCCGACGTGTGGCACCGGCGCTATCGCGAGATCAACCACTGGGAGCGGTACCTCACCGACAACGGCTTCAAGATCGTGAAGCTGTTCCTGAACCTCTCGAAGGACGAGCAGCGGCGGCGCTTCCTGGCCCGCATCGACGAGCCCGAGAAGAACTGGAAGTTCTCACCCGCCGACGCCCGCGAGCGGGCGCACTGGGACGAGTACCAGATCGCCTACTCCGAGATGCTCTCGCACACCAGCACCCGGTGGGCCCCGTGGCACGTGATCCCGGCCGACCACAAGTGGTTCGCCCGCATCGCCGCCGCCGCGACGATCGCCGATGCGCTCGTCGGGATCGACCCCCGGTTCCCTGAGGTCGACGACGCGACGCGCGCCGCGCTCACCCAGGCGCGGGCCGACCTCGAGGCGGAGGGCCGGTGACCGAGCCGCCCGTCCCGACCGGACCCGCGGTCACCCAGGTCGGCGCGACCTGGCACGCCGCCCACAGCGACGAGACCAGCAGCCTGCGGCCGATCCCGCACCCGAGCCTCGAGGAGCGGGTCGCCCACGGCCGGGCCGCCCGCAAGCAGGTGGGCCGACGGACCCTCGGCGCCTGGGCACCCCCGGCCGACCGGTTCGACCCAGTCGCGCTGATCGGGGGCCAGGAGGCCACCCGGGTCACCGATCTGGTCCCGATCCGCCACGAGCGCATGCTGGCGTCGCCCTTCGCCTTCTACCGGGGCGCGGCCATCACCATGGCCGCCGACCTCGCGACCCAGCCGACGACGGGGCTGTACGTCCAGGCGTGCGGGGACGCGCACCTCGCCAACTTCGGCGGCTTCCTGGCCCCGGACCGGGCGACCGTCTTCGACATGAACGACTTCGACGAGACGCATCCGGCCCCGTTCGAGTGGGACGTCAAGCGCCTCGTGACGAGCTTCGTGCTGGCCGCCCGGGAGCGCGAGTTCGACGAGGCGACCACGCGCGAGATCGTGACCGGCACCGCTCGGGCCTACCGCGAGGCGATGGCGGGCTTCGCCGCGATGCGCAACCTCGACCTGTGGTACCTCCGGCTCGACCTCGACGACCTGCTCGCCCGCTGGGGCGACCGCGTGAACGCCGAGGGCCTGGCCCAGTTCCGCAAGCGCATCGAGAAGTCGCGGGCGAAGAACAGCCTGCGGGCCTTCGACCGGCTCACGGAGGTGGTCGACGGCGAGCACCGGATCGCCAGCGACCCGCCGCTGGTGGTCCCGGTGCGCGAGATGGGTGGAGACACCCAGACGATCATCGCCTGGCTGGCCGAGCGCTTCCGCACCTACCGGCGCAGCCTCCAGACCGACCGGCGGCACCTGCTCGAGTCCTACCGGGTGGTCGACGCCGCCCGGAAGGTGGTGGGCGTGGGCAGCGTCGGCACCCGCTGCTGGATCTTCCTGCTGCTCGGGCGCGACGACACCGACCCGCTGTTCATGCAGGTCAAGGAGGCCAACGCATCGGTCCTCGAGGCCCACACCCACCGTTCGGGCTTCGCCAACCACGGGCAGCGGGTGGTCGAGGGGCAGCGCATGCTGCAGGCGACGAGCGACATCCTGCTCGGCTGGACCCGCAGCGAGGGCCTCGACGGCCACGAGCGCGACTACTACCTCCGCCAGCTCTGGGACGGGAAGTACTCACCGGTCGTCGACGCCATGACCCCCGAGACGATGCTGTCCTTCGGCGAGATGTGCGGCTGGACGTTGGCCCGGGGCCACGCCCGCTCGGGCGACCGCGTCGCCGTCGCCGCCTACCTGGGCGACTCCGACCAGTTCGACGGCGCCATGCACGCCTTCGCGATCGCCTACGCCGAGCAGAACCAGCGCGACTACGAGGAGATGCAGGCCGCGGCCCGTGCCGGCCGGCTCACGATGCCGGTCGCCCCCGACCCGGCCCCGGACGAGCAGAGGAGCCCGTCATGACGACCGCCGACACCACCCGCGGGTACGACCCCTACGCCGCCGACCTGCGCGCCGACCCCCAGCCCGTCTACACGTGGCTGCGCGAGGACGCGCCGGTCTACCGGAACCCCGAGAAGGGCTTCTACGCGCTCAGCCGCTTCGCCGACGTGCTCGCGGTGCTGCACGACTGGTCGACGTTCTCGTCGGCCCAGGGCATCACCCTCGAGGGCCTCCCGCCGGACATCCAGCCCGAGATGATCACCATGGACCCGCCCCGCCACAGCGATCTGCGGTCCATCGTGAAGCGGGCCTTCACCCCCCGGGCGGTGGCCGCGCTCGAGCCCCGGGTCCACGCGATCGCGCGCGCGTTCGTCGCCGACCTCGACCCGGACGGGTTCGACCTCGTCGCCGACGTGGCCGGCCAGGTCCCCTCGGCGGTGATCGCCGAGCTGCTCGGCGTCCCGGTCTCCGACCGCCCGCTGTTCCGGGGCTGGATCGAGGTGCTCATCCGCCGCAAGCCCGACGAGCCCGAGACGATCACCGCCGCGCACGCCGCCAGCGCCGAGCTGTCCGCGTACCTCGCCGCCCAGATCGCGGCCCGCCGCCCGGAGACCACCGACGACCTCATCGGGTTCGCCGTGCGCGTCGCCGACGAGAGCGGGGCCATGGACGACGAGGAGCTGCTCGGGTTCGTGCGGCTGCTGCTCGTCGCCGGCAACGAGACGACGATCAACCTGATCGGCAACGCGTTCCTCGAGCTGGGCCGCCACCCCGGGGAGCGGGCGCGGGTCGTGGCGGACGCGACCCTCGTGGGCCCCGCGGTCGAGGAGGTGCTGCGGTACTCGTCACCGGTACCCCAGCTCTGCCGGGTCACCACCGCCGACGTCGTGCGCCACGGGGCGACCATCCCTGCGGGCAGTCAGGTCGTGATGGTGTTCGCCGCCGCGAACCGCGACCCCCGCGAGTTCACCGACCCCGACCGCTTCGACGTGGGGCGGCGCATCGACCGCCACCTCGCCTTCGGTCACGGCATCCACCACTGCCTCGGGGCGGCGCTGGCCCGCCTCCAGGCCCGGGCGGCGGTCGAGGCGGTGCTCGACCGCTTCCCCGACTACGCGCTCACCGACGACACCGTGGAATGGCTGCCCTCGGGCCACGCGCGCGGCCCGGTCGGCCTCGCGGCCCGGGCCCGCTGAGGGCGGTCACCTCACGTCGGTGAACGCCGCCAGGGCGGCGACCGCGGCCGCCTCGGCCGCGGTCTCCATGTCCGCGGCCAGGCGACGGAGGCGGGCGGAGGCGTCGGGATCGGCGTCCAGGTAGCGCCGGCGGGCCTCGGGGTCGGCGCGGCCGTCGGCACCGGTCATGGCCCAGATCCCGTCGTCGAGCAGCCGGTCGGCCGGACGGTCGCTGATCGCGCGGAACACCGACCAGGCCACGCCCCGGGACTCGCAGGCCTCGGCCACCGCAGCGGTCTCCATGTCGAGGGCGATCACGCCGTCGGCGACGAGCGCAGCCATGACGTCGGCGTCGGTGCAGAAGTCGTCGGAGCTGCGCAGGATCCCGTGGCGGGGCTCCGGGCCGGTGGCGGCGGGCACGTGGAGGCGCCCGGTGCCCGCGTGCAGCACCGCCGCCGGCGCGATGACGTCGCCGATCTCGAGCCCGGCACCGATCCCTCCGGCGATGCCGAGCACGGCGACGTGGTCCACCCCGGCGTCGATCACCCGGTGGGCCGCGTCGGCACCCGGCTGCATCCCGATCCCGGTCATGGTCGCCACGAAGGTGACGGTCCCGACCGTGGCCTCGAGGCACCCGGTGGGATCCCCAGGGTCCGGCTGGAGGCCGAGGCGGCGCACCAGCGGCGCGAGCTCGTGCACCATCGGGGCGAGGAGACCGACGCGCCGGGTCGTGGACACGCCGCAGTGTGGCACACCCCCGGCGCCGGCCCGCGACCACCGCCGTCTCCGCCGTCGAGGACCGGCCGTTACCCTCGGCGGATGGACGCGGCACACCGCGCCGGGACGGTCGCGCCGCCGGTGGGTGCCGGGGCCCGCCTCGGGCGGACCCTGGCCGTGGCGGGCATCGTCGCCCGCCACGGGCTGATCCACGCGAGCCGCCGGCCGGGCCCTGCGCCCGCCGCCCGCCGGGCCCGCCGCCTCCGCCACCTGCTCGAGGACCTCGGGGCCACCGCGGTCAAGCTCGGGCAGATCGCCTCCACCCGTCCCGACGTCCTGGGCCCCGAGTACCTCGCCGAGCTGGCCCGCCTCCAGGACGCCGCACCGGCCGAGGACCCGGCGGCGATCCGGGCGGTCATCACCGCCGAGCTGGGCCGGCCGCCCGAGGCGGTGTTCGCGTCGTTCGACCCGGAACCCCTCGCGGCCGCGTCCATCGGGCAGGCCCACGCCGCCGTCCACCGCGACGGCACGCCGGTCGTGGTGAAGGTGCGCCGACCCGGGGTGGTCGCGCAGGTCGCGGTGGACCTCGACGTGCTCGACCGGGTCGCGCGTGCGGCGGCCCGGGTGTCGCGGGCCGCACGC
>CAIUKV010000123.1 GCA_903899845.1 uncultured Actinomycetes bacterium | reverse complement strand
TGAACGACGCCGCGACCGATGCGCACCGTCCGGTCCGCACTCGGGCGTTCAGGTCTGGAGGTCGAGCGTGGCGTCGGCGAGGCGGGTGAGCTCGATGTCCCAGTCGTCGATGGTCGTGCCGAACGGCACCGGGACCAGCTTCGTGAAGCCGACCGCGATGAACCCCTCGAGGGTGCGGCGCAACGCGTCGTGACCGACCGGCACGGCCTCGGTCGGATCGACGCCGGGGAAGCGCTGCTCGAGCATGCGCACCAGGCCGTCGGGCAGGGTCCCCGGCGCGTAGGCGACGAGCGCCCCCCAGTGCTCGGGGTCGATGTGCCGCCCCGCCGCGGTGGCGGCGTCGACCACGGTGGCGCGGCCGGCGTCGGCCGCGGCCGGCGTGGTGAACGACGGGAGCCAGCCGTCGGCGAGCCGCCCGACCCGGCGCAGCTCGGCCGGGGCGCGGCCGCCGAGCCACACGTCGGGCGGTTGCTGCACCGGGCGGATGCCGATGCCGACGCCGTCGTAGTCGAACCAGGTTCCGTGGTGCTCGATCGTCGGCTCGGTCCACAGCCGCCGCATCACGTGCAGGCTCTCGTCGAAGCGGCTCGCCCGCTCGGTGCGCTCGACCCCGAACGCCTGCTGCTCCACCGGGTCGACCACGCCGAGCCCGAAGGCGGGGAGGGCCCGCCCGCCGGAGCAGACGTCGAGGCTCGCCCACGCCTTGGCCAGCAGCACCGGGTTGCGGCCGGGCAGCACCTGCACCGACGTGCCCAGCTTGAGCCGGGAGGTGCGCCCGGCGGCCACGCTCAGCGCGACGAGCGGGTCGAGGGTCGGCCCGGTCGCCCGCTCGGAGAGCCACAGGGAGTCGAAGCGCAGCCCCTCGAGCGCGTCGACGACCGCGGCGAAGGTGCCGGCGTCGGCGGTCGCGCCGAGGGTGCCGAGCCCGAAGCCGACCCGGACCTTCACGGTCGGGTCCGGCCGGTCGTCGCCGGAGTGCCGTCGCCCACGACCTCAGACCCGGAAGGCTTCGTAGGCCCGCAGCTCGCGCTTGGCGATCTGCATGAGGTGGACCTCGTCGGGACCGTCCACGAAGTGCAGGGTCCGGGCGTGCGCGTACATGTCGGCGAGCGGCCAGTCGTCGCTGACCCCGGCGCCGCCGAACACCTGGATCGCCCGGTCGACCACCGTGGTCGCGAGTCGGGCCGCCACCACCTTGATCGCGGCGATCTCGAACCGGGCGCCCTTCACGCCGACGGTGTCCATCAGCCACGCCGCCTTCATGGTCAGCAGGCGGGCCTGCTCGATCTCGATGCGGCTCTCGGCCACCTGCTGCTGCACCACTGCGTTGTCGGCGAGGTGCGTCCCGAACGCGACCCGCATCTGGGCCCGCGCGCACAGGAGCTCGAGTGCCCGCTCGGCCATGCCGATCGCCCGCATGCAGTGGTGGATGCGTCCCGGTCCGAGGCGGGCCTGCGCGATCGCGAACCCGGCGCCCTCCTCGCCGAGCACGAACTCGGCGGGCACCCGCACGTCGCGGAACAGCGTCTCGCAGTGACCACCACCCTCGCTGCGACCGAAGACGGGCAGCACCCGCTCGACGCTCACGCCCGGGGTGTCGAAGGGGACGAGGATCATCGTGTGGCGCCGGTGCGGATCGGCATCGGGGTCGCTGACGCCCATCAGGATCGCGAACCGGCAGCGCGACGACGCCGCCCCGGTCGTCCACCACTTGTGCGCGTTGATCACGTAGTGATCGCCGTCGCGCACGATCCGGCTCGAGATGTTGGTCGCGTCGGACGACGCCACCCACGGCTCGGTCATCGCGAAGCACGACCGGATCTCGCCGTCGAGCAGCGGGCGCAGGAACTGCTCCTGCTGCAGCGGGGTGCCGAACCGGTGGAGGATCTCCATGTTCCCGGTGTCGGGGGCGGAGCAGTTGGTGGCCTCGGCGGTGAGCGGGTGGCGGCCCATGATCTCGCAGAGCGGCGCGTACTCGAGGTTGGTGAGTCCGGCGCCGTCATGGCCGCCGCTCCCGCCGCCGGACTCGGCCGAGCGGGGGAGGAACAGGTTCCAGAGGCCCCGGGCCCGGGCCTCGGTCTTCATCTGCTCCATCACCGGCGGGTGGAAGTGGGGATCGCCCGACTCGTGCACCTGGCGGACGTACTCGGGGGTGCCGGGGTCGATCACCTCGGCGACGAAGGCGAGGAGCCGGTCGCGGAACTCGGTGGCCCGGGCGGTGGGGGCGAAGTCCATGGTCCGACGTTACGCGACCCCGGCGCAGGAGGTCCCCGGCCGGGGAGGTCCCCCGCGGAGGAGGTCGCTGTCGGAGGAGGTCCGCGGCGGGGGAGGTCCCCGGGCCGGGCAAGTCGGGACCGGGCAGTTCGGGACCGGGCGGCGGGTCGTGCGTCCGCGACCAGGACGAACCGGCGCGGGCGATACTGGACGCATGCCCGAGCTCTCCGAGCACACCGTCGCCCCCGATCCGTTCACCCAGTTCGCCGCCTGGTTCGCCGAGGCTCGGGTCGCGCACGGCGACGACGCCGACGCCGTGGTCGTCGCCACCGCCGACGCCTCCGGGGCGCCGTCGGCCCGGGTCGTGCTCCTGCGGGGACACGACGAACGGGGCTTCTGCTTCTTCACCAACTACGAGAGCCGCAAGGGCCGCGAGCTCGCCGCCAACCCCCGGGCGGCTCTGGTCTGGCACTGGCCCGCGCTGGGTCGCCAGGTCCGGGCCACCGGTGCGATCGAGCGGGTGACCGACGCCGAGTCCGACGCGTATTGGAACCGGCGCCCGGTCGGGAGCCGTCACAGCGCGTGGGCGTCGCGCCAGAGCCGGCCGGTGGCGAGCCGGTCCGATCTCGAACGGGCCGCGGCGGCGGCCGCCGCCGAGCACCCCGGTCCCGACGTGGCCCGGCCCGACTTCTGGGGCGGCTTCCGGCTGGTGCCCGACACCGTGGAGTTCTGGTGCCACCGTGACGACCGGCTCCACGACCGGGTCCAGTACGCCCGGACCGGCCCGGGCACCTCCTGGACGGTGACCCGGCTCCAGCCCTGAGCCGGCCCGGATCGTCGGCGCCGCATGGTCGCCGGGCCCGCCCGGGGCGACCGGAGTGACGCAGGTCACGCGGACGGGGCCTCGGGGAACCGGACCGGCCCGGGTCGCGTTGATGCAGGTGACCGGTTCCCCCCACCGGTTCCCGCATCGAGGCGCCCTCCCCCCAGGGCGCCTCGATCGCGTCCGGGGCCGGGGAGCGTTGGAGGCCGGGGGGTGTCCGGGGTCAGCCCCCGGGGGACCGGGAACGCCTCAGTGGGTGGTCCGGTCGTCGACCTCGATCCCGGCACGCCCGACCATCGAGTCGACGAGGTCGTAGGCCGACAGGGGCCCGTCGTAGGCGCCCCACCGCGGCGGGTTGCCCTCGGGGACGTCGCCGATGATCGTGACCCGCTCGATCCGGCGGGGGTCGGCGTAGTCGTTGATCGCGTAGTGCTGGGTGACGCGGTTGTCCCAGATCCCGATCGTGCCCTCGCTCCAGCGGTACCGGCAGGTGAACTGCGGCTGCTCGGAGAAGGTCCAGAGGTACTCGAGCAGCGCACGGCTCTCACCCGGGCTCAGCTCGACGAAGTGCGACGTGAACGTGCGGTTCACGTACAGCGAGCGCCGCCCGGTCTCGGGGTGCACGCGCACGGCCGGGTGCGTGGCCCGGATCTCGGGGTGACCGAACGCCTTGGCCCAGTGCACGGCGGTGAGCCCGTCGAGCAGGTCGCGCATCGGCGTGGACAGCGCTTCGTACACGGCGTACTGGTTGGTCCACATCGTGTCGCCGCCGCGGGTGGGCATGGTCACGGCCTTGAGGACCGAGCAGATCGGGGGATGCTGGGCGAAGGTGACGTCGGTGTGCCACACGTCGGCGCGGGCCGTGCCCTGGAGCACCACGATCTCGGGGTGGTCGTCGTCGAGCTTCGGGATGAACGGGTGGATCTCGGGCTCCCCGAACCGCACGGCGAAGGACCGGTGCTCGTCGGGGGTGAGGTGCTGGTCGGGGAAGAACAGCACCAGGTGCTCGAGCAGTGCGGCGTGCACGGCGGCGAACTCGGCGTCGGTCAACGACCCGAGGTGCAGCCCCCGGACCTCGGCGCCGAGCGCTCCGGCGACGGGGTCGACGGTGAGCGTTCCGGTCTGCGGCGGACGGGCGGTGGTGGTCATTCGGTCCTCCCCGATCGGCGCCCCCGACCCTAGTTCGGGGATGCCGTCCCCGGCTCGGGTCCCCGGCGCTCGGCCTCCAGGACCTCGACCACGGTCACGTACACCACCACCCGGCCGAAGAACAGGATCCAGGCGATGAGGGCGAACACTGCGCCGATCGCGCCCCAGAGCTCCGAGGCGTTCGACACGAGGTGCGGCACCCAGATCCCGCCGACGACCTTGAGCACCTCGAGCAGGACCGCGCCGGTGATCGCCGCAGGCAGCATCGCCGCGAACGCGACCCGCCGGTTGGGGAGCCACCACGACGTGAACAGCCACAGCGCGGTGTTGGCGGTGAGCGTCAGCAGGACCACCAGCACCGTGGTGACGACGTTCGCCCGGGACCACAGCGTGGTGGCGAAGATGCCGACGGCGCTCAGGACGCCGGCCCCGAGGAGCCAGACCAGGCCCCGGAGGCGATCGACCAGTCCCCGGCCGCGTACCCCCCACGCGATGTCGTACGCGGCCGCGATCGCGTTGGCGAAGCTCGTGCCGATGGTGACCACACCGACGACGCCGATGACGGTCGCGAAGCGCGCGCTGCGCCGGGCCGTGTCGACCGCCCGGGTCACCACGTCGGCCGCGTCCCCGCGGAGCCCGAGCCAGCGGGCGATCCCGTCGGCGACGTCGAGGTTGGCCCGGTCGAGATAGCCGACCACCGCGACCGCGAGCAACGTCAGCGCGAAGAGGGCGAGGAAGCCCATGAGGGTGATCGAGTTCGCGGCCACGTTGCCGTGGAGGTCGCCGTAGCGGTCCTGCACCGCGAGGAGGTAACGCAGGGGCGGCACCCGCGCTGCGAGTCGGTCGATGCGCCCCCGGAGGTCGAGCCCCACGGCGGGCACGCTACCGGGGCGGTCCCGGCCCCGGCCCCGAC
>CAIUKV010000122.1 GCA_903899845.1 uncultured Actinomycetes bacterium | reverse complement strand
GGAAGCCCATGAGGGTGATCGAGTTCGCGGCGACGTTGCCGTGGAGGTCGCCGTAGCGGTCCTGCACCGCGAGCAGGTAGCGCAGGGGCGGTACCCGCGCCGCGAGTCGGTCGATGCGCCCCCGGAGGTCGAGCCCCACGGCGGGCACGCTACCGGGGCGGTCCCGGCCCCGGCCCCGACGCCCGCGCGGGGTCCGGATCAGGACACGTCGGTGCGGGGCCCGGCCAGCATGCCCCCGTCGGCCACGAACTCGGCGCCGGTGGAGTAGCTCGCCTCGTCGGAGGCCAGGAACAGCGCGAGCCGGGCGATCTCGATCGGCTGGCCGACCCGGCGCAGGGGCAGGTGCGCGAAGCGCTCGTCGAGCACCGACCGGTCGGGGATGCCGCCGCCGCTGCCGCTCGGGCGCAGCATGTCGGTGTCGACCCCCCCGGGGTGGATCGAGTTGACCCGGATGCCGAGGGGCCCGAGCTCCATCGCCGCGGTGCGGGTCATCCCCCGCACCGCCCACTTGGTCGCGGTGTAGGAGACGGTGGCGGGGTACCCGGCCAACCCGTTGGTCGACGAGATGTTGACGATCGAGCCGCCACCGGCCCCGGTCATCGAGGGGATCACGGCCTGCATCCCGAGGAGGGGCCCGAGCTGGTTGACCTCGAACACCTCCCGGAACTGCTCGGCCGGGGTCTCCATGATCGGGGAGAAGCGCAGGATCCCGGCGTTGTTCACCAGCACGGTGACCGGCCCGAACTCCCGCTCGGCGGTGGCCACCGCCGCGGCCCAGTGCCCGGGGTCGCGCACGTCGAGGTGCACGTACCGTGCGGCCGACCCGATCTCGGACGCGACGCGCGCGCCCTGGTCGTCGAGCACGTCGCCGATCACGACGTGTGCACCCTCGTCGGCGAAGAGCCGGGCCTCGACCTCGCCCATGCCCCGGGCGGCTCCGGAGATGATCGCCACCTTGCCGTCGAGTCGTCCCATGTGCGCGCCTCCTCGGTGTCACCGGCCGGGCCGGTGATCGTATCGCCGTGACCTGCGAGACTGCCGGGGTGACGGTCACCGCTCAGGTACTGCTCGGTGTCACCGCGGTCGCGGCGATCGTCGACTGGCTCGCCGTCGGGACCCGGAACCGACGGCTCGAGTACGTGGCCAAGCCCCTGACGCTCGCCGGGCTCGTCGCGGTCGCGTGCACGCTCGATCCTGCGGCCGGCGACGTGCGGGCCGCGTTCGTGACCGCGCTGGTGCTGTCGCTGATCGGTGACGTCTTCCTGATGCTGCCGGGGGACCGTTGGTTCGTCCCCGGCCTGGCTGCGTTCCTCGGTGCGCACGTGGCGTACGTGGTCGGCTTCTCCCTCGCTCCCGGGTCGGGCGCCGCGTTGCTCGTGGGAGCCGTGATCGTGCTCGCAGTGATGGTCCCGACCGGGGTGCGGCTCGTGCGGGCCGTGCGCCGTACCGCGCCGGTGCTCGTCGGGCCCGTCTCCGCCTACGTCGCGGTGATCGCGGTGATGGTCGCGTGCGCCACCGCCTGGGGCGACGGCTGGGCGGTCGCCGGCGCCTGGCTGTTCGCCGCGTCGGACACCGGCATCGGCGAGAGTCGCTTCGTGCGTCCGCAGTGGTCCGACGCCCGGGGGGCTCGGCTCGCGATCATCGTCCTCTACCACCTCGGGCAGGCCGGCCTCGTCCTGTCGCTCGTGCGCTGACCCCGGCCGACCGGCCGACCGACGACGGGAGCACACCGTGCGCCGATCCATCCTCGACGCCACCGACGACCACCCGGCCGACGACGACGAGCGGCCGCCGGCGTCGTGGGCGGTGGCCGT
>CAIUKV010000121.1 GCA_903899845.1 uncultured Actinomycetes bacterium | reverse complement strand
GCTCTACGAGCGGGCCAAGGAGCGGCAGTGGAACGCCAACGACCTGCCCTGGGACACCGACGTCGACGTCGAGAAGGTCGCGGCCGGGATGCAGGGCGCCATCGTGGGCATCCGGGACCTCCTCACCGGGGTCGAGGGCTCGCCGATGCGGACCTGGGGCGACAGCGAGTGGAACCAGTTCTCCATCGAGGCGTTCAACTTCCGCATGAGCCAGTTCCTCCACGGTGAGCAGGGCGCGTTGGTGTGCACGGCCAAGATCGTCGAGACGGTGCCGTGGATCGACGCCAAGTACGACGCCGCGACGCAGGTCATGGACGAGGCCCGCCACGTCGAGGTCTTCGCCCGCTACCTCGACTCCAAGCTCGAGGGCCACTACCCGGTGAACCCGGCGCTGCAGCTGCTGATCGACGACGTGGTCGGCGACTCGCGCTGGGACATGACCTACATGGGCATGCAGATCATGATCGAGGGGCTGGCCCTGGCCGCCTTCGGGTTCATGCACCTCATCACCGACGAGCCCCTCCTCAAGCAGCTGCTGCGCTACGTGATGGCCGACGAGGCGCGCCACGTCGCCTTCGGCGTGGTCTCGCTGCAGGAGTACTACGCCGGCCTCTCGGCGGCCGAGATCCTGGAGCGCCAGGAGTTCGCGTTCGAGGCGGCCCTCCGGATGCGGGACCGGATCATGATGCACGCCGTGTGGGAGCGCATGGGGATCGACCGCGAGGCGATCACCAAGATGCTCATCGGGTTGCGCCAGGGCGGCGAGAACCCGTTCCAGGCCGCGCTGTTCTCGAAGATCGTGCCCAACTGCAAGAAGCTCGGACTGCTCGACGCCGGCGACGGCTGGCTGCGCCAGCGGTTCACCGACATCGGCGTGATCGACTACGAGCACGCAGTGGACACCGAGACCGAGTACGAGCTGCTGGACGCGGGCGCCACGGCGCTCGCCTGAGCACCGAACCCCGGGCGACCGGGACACCACCACACGGGGGGGCGAGATGGCGTTCCGGGAGTACCCGGTCCGGGTCGGGTCGATGCTGTACACCCAGGTCGACCCCGAGCGGGGCTACGAGGTCGACTACAACCGCTGGTACGAGCGGGACCACTTCTACGCCGGGTGCATGATCGGACCCTGGCTGTTCGCCGGACGCCGCTGGGTCGCGACCCGGGACCTGAAGGACCTCCGGTTCCCCGACGACACGCCGTTCGTGCCCGCCGTGCGCGACGGCTCGTACGTGGCCGTCTACTGGATCCTCGACGATCGCTACGAGGACCACCTCGGGTGGGCCACCGAGCAGGTGAACCGGCTCTACGCCGACGACCGTGGGTACCAGAACCGGGTCCACGCCCACACCGGCATGTACTTCCACGTCGCCCGCTGGTACCGCGACGACGACCCGGTGCCGCTCGAGCTCGCACTCGACAAGGCCGAGTACACGGGGATGGTCTCGCTCGCGGTCCAGCCCGGGCCCGGCGTCGACACCGACGCGGTGCTGGCCTGGTTCGACGCGCACCTACCCGCCTTCATGGGTGGCGGCCCCGTGGCCAATGCCTCCGCGTGGAAGTCGGCCCCGCTGCTCGACACCGCGCCGTCGTTCGTGCCCCGTGACCCCGAGGCCGACGCCCGGGTGCTGCTCCTCTTCCACCTCGAGGCCGACCCGCGGACGCACTGGGAAGCGTTCCGGGCCCTGGGCGCCGAGATCGACGGGTCGGGGATCATGCGCACGATCTGGTGCGGGCCGTTCATCCCGACCGTGATCGGGACCGACACCTACACCGACCAGCTCTGGTAGGCGTCGGGCGGCGCCGCCACCGTCGGTCCGAGCTGCAGCTGCGGCCGGGTCACCGCCTCGGCCAGCCGTCGCCCGTACTCGGTCCGCGACACCTCCACCACTCCGAGCGAGGCGAGGTGCGGGGTGGCCCACTGCACGTCGAAGAGCACGCCCCCGCCGGCGCGCACGGCCTCGACCGCCGCCCAGAGCGCGACCTTCGACGCGTCGGTGGCCCGGTGGAACATCGACTCGCCGGCGAAGAGCCCGCCGACCGCCACCCCGTAGAGGCCGCCGACCAGGACCGGGCCGTCGGGGTCGTCGCGCCACACCTCGACGCTGTGCGCCCACCCCAGCTCGTGCAGGCGGGTGTAGGCCCGGACGAAGGCCTCGTCGATCCAATGGCCCGGTCGGCGGCGGTCGGCGCACCCCCGCATCACCTCGGTGAAGGCGGTGTCGACCGTGACGGCGAAGCGTCGGGCCGATCGGCGCAACGACCGGTGCACCACGAGCCCGTCGAGCGGGAGGATCCCACGGGGGTCGGGACTCCACCAGCCGAGCGGGCCGTCGGGGGCGAGGCGCATCGGGAACAGCCCGGCCCGGTAGGCGGCGAGCAGCGTGTCCGGGGCCAGGTCGGCTCCGACCCCCACGACCTCGCTGTCCCCGGCCATCTCCCCCCCGACCGTACACCCCCATGTTTGGACCGCTTCCGGCG
Source organism: uncultured Actinomycetes bacterium (assembly GCA_903899845.1). Classification (GTDB taxonomy): domain Bacteria; phylum Actinomycetota; class Acidimicrobiia; order IMCC26256; family PALSA-555; genus CAIUKV01. The sequence continues at coordinate 16,738 of CAIUKV010000121.1, read as the reverse complement.
CCATGGCGCCGTGAAGCGTCCAAACACGAGGGGGGAGCACGGGAACTACCGTGGCGGCGTGGCCGCACGCGTCGCCGTCGCGATCCTCGTCGCCGCGACGGTCGCCACCGGGACCGGGGCCGGAGCCCGGGCCGGCGCCCAGACGACCGCTCCGAACGTCGCCACCACCGACCCCGGCGTCGCCGCGGCGGAGGCCGAGGTGGCCGCGCTGCGGGCCGAGGCCGACGCGGTGGCCGGGCGGTACTTCGCCGAGCTCGACCGGCTCAACGCGCTCGGACGGCGGATCGACGACACCGAGGCCCGGGTCGGCGCCCTCACCGCCGAGGTCGCCCGGCTCCGGACCCGGACCCGCGACCGCGCCGTCGCCGCCTACCTCCGGGCCGCCACCGGCCTCCCCCCGGTCCTCGGGGCCGGCGACGCGGTGACCGCGACCCGCCGGGTCCGGTGGCTGCGCCAGCTCAACGCCGGTGACGACGCCGCCGCCGCCGACCTGCGGGCCGCCTCGGCCCAGCTCGCCGCCGAGCGCAGCGACCTGCGCCGGAGCCAGGTGCTCGCGGCGGCGGCGCTCGAGGAGGTCCGGGCCGAGGGTCGGGTCGTGGACGCCCGCCTCAGCGCCGCCGAGGACCGCCGGCGCGCCGCGGTCGCCGCCGCCACGACCACGACCACCGCGGCCCGGCCGGGCCCCACCGCCCCGCCCGCCCCGTCGGTCGGTCCCGGCCCCACCCCGCCGCCGGTCCCCAGCACGCCCCCGCCGGGCTACGTGCCGACGCCCGGGACGCACCCACGCCACGACGAGGCGTTCCTCGTGTGCACGCGCGCCCGCGAGTCGGGCGGCAACTACGGCGCGGTGAACCGGGCGGGTCCGTACCTCGGCGCCTACCAGTTCCTGCAGGCGACGTGGAACGTCACCGCCGCCCACGCCGGGCGACCCGGCCTCGTGGGCGTCCCTCCCCACACCGCCTCGCCGTACGACCAGGACGACCTCGCCTGGGCCCTCTACCAGTGGCAGGGGTCCCGGCCCTGGGGCGGGCACTGCGACCCGGCGTGAGCCGGGCGGACTCCCGCGGCGGGTCAGTCGAGCCAGGCGCCCATCATCGCCCGCATGAACTCCTCGTCGGACGTGGCCCGCCACCCGTCGAGCAGCCCGATGCTGAGCGGATCGCAGCCCACCCGCAGCGGGGCGTCGTCGTCGAGGATCGCGTCGGCGATCATCCGGGCCGCGTCTTCGGCCGGGGTCACGAGCCCGGCCGTGCGCTCCTGGCGCCCCTCGAACATCCGCCGGGCCATGTCGGCGTAGGCCGGGTGATCGATCGCCGTGGTCGGGCGCTCCGACTCGGCCAGCATGTCGGTGTCGATGGGCCCGGGCATCACCTCGAGGACCCGGATGCCGAAGGGCGCGAGCTCGACCCGCAGCGTCTCGCCGATGGCCGTCACCGCGGCCTTGCTCGACCGGTACGGACCGTAGAACGGCACCGGCACGAGGATCGACGACGAGGTGACGTTGCAGACGACGCCGCCGCCCGACGCGCGCAGCGCCGGGATCGCACGCCGGGTGGTCTCGACCAGCCCGAACACGTTGGTCTCGTACATCGTCCGCCAGACCTCGAGGGGCGTGGCCTCGAACGGTGGGTGCTCGGCCTCGACCCCGGCGTTGTTCACCAGCACCCGCAGGCCGTCGGGCACGACGATCGTGTCGGGGTCGGTGACGTCGAGCCGGGCCACGCGCAGGGACCCACCGGCCGCGGTCGCCTCGGCCGCCAGCGCTGCGCCCGCAGCCGGGTCGCGCATCGTGGCCACCACCTCGAACCCGCGCCGGGCGAGCTCGAGGGCGACGGCCCGGCCGATGCCGCGACTGGCCCCGGTGACGAGTGCGATCCCCGATGCGTCCATGCCCCCACCCTCTCCGGTCGCCCCGCGGGCGCCACCGGCCCGCATTCTCGCCGACCCCGCTCCCCGCCGCACACCGACCCGGACCGACCCGGACCGACCCGGACCGACCCGGACCGACCCGGGCGGACGCGGGCGGACGCGGGCGGACCCGGGGCGACCCGAACCGGCGGGTGGCGGGGTCGCGGTACCGTGACCCGATGCGCCACCGGCGGGACACTCCGCGCGACGAGGCGTTGCGCCTCGAGCTCCTCCGGCGCGCCGAGCAGCCGGCGGCACCCGGCAATGCCGACCGCCTCTGGGACGTGCTCGACGAGTACGAGGCGTGGCCGGGCTTCCGACTCGTCGACGTCGACGGCGAGCACGCGGCCTGGCTGATCGCCCAGCTCGGCGACACCGAGCTGCAGCGGCGCTGCCTCGACCACCTCGAGGCGGCGGTCGACTGGGGCGACGCACCACCGGGGCACTACGCCTGCCTCGACGACCGGGTCCGCATGGCCGACGGGAAGCCTCAGCGCTACGGCTCGCAGTTCGTGGTCACCGCCGCCGGGACCCTCGTGCCGTGGCCGATCGAGGAGCCCGAGCGGGTCGACGTCCGGCGGGCCCGGATGGGGATGGTGCCGCTCGCGGTCCAGCACGCCCAGATGGAGGCCGAGTACCACGAGCACGGCCGCCCGCTCTGGCCGGTCACGACCCTGCGGCCCGACTGACCGGTCCGCCCGCGCGGCCCCGGCCGGATCAGGCGCCGGCGTCCACGGCCCGCCAGCAGTACCACGCGGCCACCGACCGGTAGGGCCGGAACCGATCCCCCAGGGGCCCGAGCGCGCGCGGCGGGGGCGCCTGGTCGAGCCCCGCGATGCGGGCGTACCCCGTCCGCACGCCGAGATCACCCACGGGCCACACGTCGAGCCGACCGAGCTGGAACATGCAGAACATCTCGGCGCTCCACGGACCGATCCCCCGCACGGTCACGAGGCGGCGCACCACCTCGGCGTCGTCGACCCGGCCGAGGCCGCCCAGGCGCAGGTCGCCCCGGTCGACCCGGACCGCGAGGTCCACGATCGCCGCCGCCTTCGCCGCCGACAGCCCGGCGGCGCGGAGCGCCTCGGGAGGCAGCGCGAGCACGGCGTCCGGGGTGACCCGGCCCCCGAGGCGCTCCTCGACCCGCGCGTGTATGGCGCGGGCCGCGGCGCCGGCGAGCTGCTGCGAGCACACGATGCGGGTCAGCTCGGCGAAGTGGCTCCGCCGGGGCCGCACCGCACCGATGGGACAGGGCCCGAAGCGCTCGAGCAGCCGGGCCACGGCCGGCTCGCGCGCCGCCAGCGCGTACGACGCCGCCACGTGGGGCGGGTCGGTGGAACGAGCGGCCGGGCGCGCCACCGGAGCCCGCCTCAGCCGAGGACCGTCGGCTCGGTGGGCTCCAGCATCTCGGCCCGGGTGCGCAACGGGAGCTCGGGCAGGAAGCAGGTCACCACGAGCGCGGCGAGCGCGATGGGCACCGCGGCGAGGAACACGGTCGACAGCGCGCCGGCGAACGACGCCACCACCCCGGCCTCGACCGCGGCCGGCAGCGCCGCGATCTGCGCCGGACTGCCCCGCAGCAGCGCCGGGTCGATCCCCCCCGCCGCGCGCCCCAGGTTGCGTCCGAGCTCGTGGTCGAGCCGGCTGGTCAGCACCGCGCCGAGCAGCGCGGCGCCGACCGATGCCCCCATCGACCGCACGGTCGTCAGCATCGACGTGGCCGAGCCGAGGTCGGGCGTCGGGACCGCGTTCTGGACCGAGAGCATGAGCGCAGGCGTGGTCATCCCCACCCCCGCGCCGGTCACGACCATGCACAGCATCGCGACCCACAGCGGCGTCGCGGGGTCGATGCGCGACAGGACGAAGTAGCCCACCGCGATCGCGGTGAGCCCGACGAGGGGGAACACCTTGTAGCGCCCGGTCCGGCTCGTGAGGCGTCCGGCGGTGATCGTGCCGCTGAGGATGCCGATCATCTGCGGCAACAGCAGGAGGCCGGCGTTGGTGGCGGTGTCACCCCGGACGATCTGGAAGTAGACGGGCACGAACAGGATCGTGCCGAACATGAGCATCCCGAAGATGGTCGCGGCCGTCGCGCTGACCCGCACGGTCGGGATCCGGAACAGGTGGGGCGGGATGATGGGGTCGGCGACGCGACGCTCCACCGCGACCAGCACGACCACCAGCGCGACGCTGCCGGCGATCAGCCCGAGGATGGGGGGCGATCCCCACTCGTAGCGCTCACCGCCCCATTCCGTGACCAGCAGCAGGCCCACGATGACGGCGACGAGGAGCGCGGCGCCCAGGTAGTCGATCGGGACCCGCCGACGCGCCCGCCGCGGCAGCTTGAGCACCGCCGAGCTGACGACGAAGGCCACCGCTCCGACCGGCAGGTTGATCCAGAAGATCCACCGCCAGGTGAGGTTGTCGACGAAGAAGCCGCCGACGATCGGCCCGAGCACGCTCGCCACCGCCCAGACCGACGCGACGTAGCCCTGGTACCGGCCCCGCTCGCGGGGTGCGACGATGTCGCCGAGGACCCCGAAGTTGAGCACCATGAGGCCACCGGCCCCCAGCCCCTGGACGGCCCGGCCGCCGATCAGCTGCCCCATCGACTGGGCGACGGCGGCGAACACCGAACCGAGCACGAACACCGCGATCGAGATCTGGAGCAGGAGCCGGCGTCCGTAGAGGTCGCCGAGCTTGCCCACGAGCGGCATCGCGGCGGTGGAGGTCAGCAGGTAGACGGACGCGATCCAGGCCAGCTGGTCGACGCCGCCGAAGTCCCCGACGATGCTCGGCAGCGCGGTGGCGACGATCGTCTGGTCGAGCGCAGCGAGGAACGACGCGACCATCAGCCCGAACATCACCGTCTGGATCTGACGGTGGGTGAACGTGTACGCGGCCGGGGCCTCGTCGGTGCCCGAGGCGCGATCGTCGGTCGCGGTCACGGGCCGATTGGAGCACGACCGGGACCGCCGCCGCCAGAGCGGCGGCGGGCGGCCCCGGACGGGTCAGGGGGACCTAGGGACGGACCCGGGACGGGACCCGGGCGGATCGGCCGGGATCAGGTGGTGCCGGCGCAGCGCTGCTGAGCCCGGGCGGCCAGGTCGGCGATCCGGGTGTCGACGCCGCGCAGGCGCTCGATGCGGGGCTCGAGGCGTGCGGCCACCTTGGCCTGGCGCTCCGCCGGGGTCGCGTCGGCGACCCGCTGCTCCATCTGGTCGATCCGGGATCCGATCCGGGCCCGGATCTCGGGGACCTGGCCGACCCGCTCCGCGAGTCGGGCGCAGCGGGCGGCCCGGCCCTCCCCGGCCGGGCGCTCCGCCGCGACCGCGGCCGACGCCCCGCCGACCACGAGGGATCCGGTGAGGACGGTGATGGTGAGGACACGTCTGATCTGCATGGCGCAACGATCGCACCCGAGTGTGAAGGGATCGCGAAGGGCCGGTGATACGGTCGCCAGCACCCGTCGATCGACGGGAGCCCTGCGCCCGGGGCGCCACGACGGAGGGACCGACATGGAGATCGCCGGGTCGAAGATCCTGCTCACCGGGGCGTCCTCGGGGATCGGCGCCGCGCTCGCCCCGATGCTCGCGGCGCGCGGGGCGACGGTCGGGATCGTCGCCCGGCGTCGCGACCGGCTCGAGGCGGTGCTCGAGGAGTGCCGCCGCCACGCCCCGGACTCGCGCCTCTGGGCCGCCGACCTCGGGGACCTCGACCGGGCCGTCGCCGTGGCCGAGGAGGCCTGGGACGCGTTCGGGGGCCTCGACTGCATGATCCACAACGCCGCGATCCCGAAGCGGGTCCCGGTCGCGCGTCTGACCGGCGACCTCGTCGACGAGACCATGCGGGTCAACTTCACGTCGCCGGTCCGGATGACCCTCGCCGTGCTCCCCCGGTGGCTCGAACGCGACCGGGGGTGCGTCGTGTTCGTGTCGAGCATGGGCGGGCGCATCGGGATCGCCCACGAGGCCGCCTACTGCGCGTCGAAGTTCGCGATGGCCGGGTGGTGCGAGTCGATGGCCATCGATCTCCACGGCACCGGGGTGGAGGTGAAGCTCGCGCTGCCCGGTCCGATCGAGACCGAGATCTGGGACCAGCCCGGCAACGACCCCGCCGGCTACGCCGGTCCGCTGGTGCCGGCCGCCGAGTGCGCCGCAGCGATCGCCGACGCGATCGTGACCGACGGCTTCGAGTACTACGTGCCCCCGCAGTTCCCGGGCGGCCTCGGCCTGATGCACGACATGGTCGTCGGCAAGACCCAGTTCCCCGACGCCTTCATCGACCGGATGGGGGCGATGGCGGCAGGCACGGCTTGAGACGACCCGTCGGCGCCACCCACGCCGTCGCCGTCGCACTGATCGTCGGCTCGGTCGGGCTCCTCGTCGTCGCGCTCGCTCCCGGCCCCCGACCCGCGGGCGAGGGCGCCCTGCGCCCGCCTCCCCGCCCGACCCCCGTCCCCCCGGCCCTTCGCCCACCCCCCACTGCGCTGCAGTCGGTGTCGCCGCCGGTGATCGGGGCCCGGGTCGCCTGCGCGCCCACCGGGTGCACCGTGTCGTGGGAGACGGCCGCGCCCCCGGTGCGGATCCTGGCCGGGCCCGCCGCCGACCGCATCGACCGGACCACGCCGGTCGCAGAGGTCGACGCCGGGAGCGAGGTGACGGTCCCCGGCCCCGGCGTCGGGGACCGGCGCTACTTCGAGGTCGTGGCGGCGGGCGAGGACCGGGGCCCCGTGGTCGGCGACCGCTACCTCGGCCTCGAAGGCGCCCCCGGCACCCGGGACCTCGGCGGGTACACCACCGTCGACGGACGGCGCATCCGGTGGGGCACGCTGTTCCGGTCCGGCGGGCTCACCACCGTCACCGCCGACGACCGGCGCCGCCTCGCGTCCCTCGGACTGCCGGACGACTGCCCCCCGCCGGACCGTGCGGCCCGCGCCGCGCCCCGCGCCCCGGGAGCGGTCGCGACCCGCGCCGCGCGCACCCGGGACGCGCGGTGGCTCCGCCGCCTCGCCCGCGGGTCCGGCCCTGCGTGGGCGCACTGCGGCGCCGCGGCCGACCGGCGGGGCTGGCCCACGGCACTGCTCCTCGCGACGCTCGGCGTCGCTCGCGAGACCGTCGTCGCCGACCACCTCCTGACCAACCGCCCCCCGCCCGGCGGGGCGGCACCCTCCCGCCCGGTCACGCGCGCTCCGGTCGACACGGCGTTCGAGGCGGTCCTCCGCCGCTACGGCACGTTCGCCCGCTACCTCGACCGCGGACTCGGCCTCGACGCCGCGACGGTCGCCGCCCTGCGCGACCGCTTCCTCGCGTCACGGTGAGCCCACCCCCCGACGCGGCCGGGCCGGTGGCGGTCCGGTAGCGTCGTCGGCGATGGCCGACCGCCTGTACTTCCGCCAGCTGCTCTCGGGTCGGGACTTCGCCCGCGACGACGCCGTCGCCCGCCAGATGGTGAACTTCACCTACCTGATCGGCGACCGGGAGAAGGGCGAGGCCGTGGTCGTCGACCCGGCGTACGGGGTCGACGAGCTCGTGGAGATCCTCGCCACCGACGACCTCCGCCTCGTGGGGGTGCTCGGGACGCACTGGCACCCCGATCACCTCGGCGGCGACCTCATGGGCCACCCGATCGCGGGGATCCGCGAGCTGGTCGGGCGCACCGACGTCGACGCCCGCGTGCACATCCAGGCCCCCGAGGCGGAGTGGGTGAAGCGGGCGACGGGCGTGTCGGACTCCGATCTCGTGTGCCACGCCGGGGGTGACGTCGTGACGGTCGGCGACATCCCGATCACGCTCATGCACACCCCGGGCCACACCCCGGGCAGTCAGTGCTTCTTCGTCGACGGGCGCCTGGTGTCGGGCGACACGCTCTTCCTCGACGGGTGCGGGCGCACCGACCTCGCCGGGGCGGATCCCGACGCGATGTACGAGAGCCTGACCCAGCGCCTCGCCACCGTTCCCGACGACACGATCCTGTACCCGGGCCACTTCTACTCCCACGAGGCGCACGCGTCGATGGGCGAGACCCGCCGTCAGAACTACGTGTTCCGCGTCACGAGCCTCGAGCAGTGGCGCGCGTTCATGGGCTGAGCGTGCGGCTCGACCTGGTCGAGGAGTCGGCGGCCTCCCCCACCGGCGCGCCGCTGGTCGCGGCGCAGTGGCGCGAGCTGATGCGGCGCTACGGCGTCCCGGAGGGTGTGGAGTTCACCGACGACCTCGACCCCGCGCACCACGCGCCGCCTACGGGCGTGTTCCTGGTGGGGGTCGTCGACGGCGTCGCCGTCGCCTGCGGTGGGGTCCGGCGCCACGACGACACCACCGGCGAGGTCAAGCGGATGTACGTGGTCCCCGAGCACCGGGGCAACGGCCACTCGCGCACCGTGCTGCAGGCGCTCGAGGCGCGCGCCCGGGCGATGGGCTACCGCCGCCTGATCCTCGAGACGGGGACGATGCAGCCCGAGGCCGTCGCGCTCTACGAGGCCGAGGGCTACCTGCCCATCGCACCGTTCGGCGCGCACCGCGACTCGCCGTCGCTGCGCTGCTTCGAGAAGCGGCTCTGAACCACCGGCGGCGCGGTCCGCGAGCTCCGGGTCCCGGGCCCGACGGCTAGGACGGGTCGAAGCGGACGTGCAGCGCGTTCGGGCCCCGGAACGCGAGTCCCTCGATGACCGGCGGCGGCGCGTCGGGGTCGAGGCGCAACCCGGGCAGCCGGTCGAGGATCACGCCGAGGCCCACCCGCAGCTCCATCCGGGCGAGGTGCATCCCGAGGCACTGGTGCTGGCCGGTCCCGAACGTCATGTGGTTCTGGGGCGGCCGGGTCGGGTCGAAGGCCTCGGGGTCCGGGTAGCGGGCCTCGTCGTGGTTGGCCGAGCCGGTCAGGACGTTGAGCACCGCACCGGCGGGGACGGGGCATCCCGCGATCTCGGTGTCGCGGGTGGCGACCCGGCTGACCTGGGTCACCGACGTCTCCCAGCGCAGCGTCTCCTCCACCACCGCGGGCAGCAGGTCGCGGTCGGCCTGCACCCGCTCCATGAGGCCGGGGACGGTGAGCAGCGCCGTGAGCGCGTTGCCCATCGCCCGGAACGTGGTCTCGGCCCCGGCCGGGAGCAGGAGCCGCAGGAAGCCGTAGAGCTTCTCGTCGGTGAGGCGCTCGCCGTCGACCTCGGCGTGGACCAGGTCGGACAGGAAGTCGCCGGTGGGCTCGGCCCGACGGGCCTCGACCAGCGGCGCGAGGTAGTCGCGCATGGCCTGGGCGGCCGCCATCCCGGCGGGCGGGTCGAGCGGGCCGGTGTTGATCTGCTCGGCCCAACGCTGGAACTGCACCGCGTCGTCGAGGGGCACCCCGACGATCCCGCAGATCACCTGCACGGGGTACTGCGAGGTGACCGACGCGACGAGGTCGGCCCGCCCGAGCGGCGCGATCGCGTCGATGAGCCGGTCGATCGTGGGTCGCACCAGCGTGTCGTCCCACTGCTCGAGCTGGGAGGCGCGGAACGCGTGGGCCACGAGGTTGCGGTAGGCGCGGTGCTCCTTGCCGTCCATGGCCAGCATGAGCTCGCCCATGAACTGCCCGATGTGCTCGGCGTTGATCGACGACGAGAAGGTCTCGCCGTCGCGCAGGATGCCCTCGACGTCCTCCCACCGGGTCACGAGGAACGACGGGCGGCCGAACACGCCCATGGTCTGGCCGTCGACCTCGGCGACGGGGCACGCCGACCGCCGCAGGTCCGCCCAGACCGGATAGGGCTGCCCGGTGAAGAAGTCGATCTGGTAGTCGATCTTGGGCGCCTGCGCGCCGTCGGCGGCTGTGGCCACGGTCCCCCCTCGTTCCCTGCGATCGGGTCGTCCGATCGGGTCGTGCGGTCGGCTCGTCCGTTCGGCACCGGCGCGCGCCGGCAGGTGGCAGGCTAGCCACGGCGTCGGGCGATAGCCTGCGCGGTCGTGGCCGTCGACCGCCCGCCCGGGGCGCCACCCCCGACGACCGCCGCGGCGCGACCCCGCCGGCTCGTGCTCGACGCCGTCGTGGTGGCGGTCGTCGCCGTCGGTCTCGCCGTGGTCTGCCTGCAGCTCTGGCGCGGCGCCCTGTCGGTCCCGCTCGTGTACCTCGAGCCCGACCGGTCGCCGTTCGCCTACGCCCCGGACGCGCCCTTCTACCTGATGATCGTGAAGGGGGCGATCGACCACGGCTGGTTCCTGACCAACCCGAGCCTCGGCTTCCCGGTCGGCCAGGCGCTCCACGAGTTCCCCCAGGGCCTCGACCACCTCAACCTCGCCGTCCTGCAGGTGCTCGGCTGGGTCACCGGCAACGCCTTCACCACGGCGAACCTCTTCTACCTCCTGACCTTCGCCGGGGTGGCGGTCTCCGCCTACCTGGTCGCCCGGCGCCTCGGCTGCTCCCGGATCGCGGGCATGGTCGTGGCGGTGGTCTACGCGTTCCTGCCGTACCACTTCGCCCGGGGCACCGCCCACCTCCTCCTGTCCGCGTACTGGCTGGTGCCGGTCGCCGCGCTCCTGCTCGTGCAGGTGGTGTCGCCCCGACCCCCGTTCACCGCCGACGCCGACACCCCCCGGGGCTGGCGGATCGCGTGGCGATCCCGATCGTCGCTGCTGTGGGCGCTGGCCGCCATCGGCCTCGCGTCCACCGGCTCGTACTACGCCGCGCTGACCCTGACCCTCGTCGCGATCGTGGTGCTCGTCGACGTCGTGGCCCGCCGCAACCTCCGGGTGCTCGCCTCGGGGGCGCTGGTGGTCGCGGTGGTCCTCGGCGCGGCGACGGTCAACCTCGTCCCGACCTTCGTCTACTGGGCCGAGCACGGTCGCAACGACAACCTCGTGCAGCGGGGCCCGAGCGAGACCGAGGTCAACGGGCTCAAGATCTCGCAGCTCGTGCTCCCGGTGGAGGGGCACCGCATCGGTCCGCTCGCCGAGATCCAGGCCGACAGCACCCGGTTCTCCATCATCCCGGCCGAGCGGGGCCAGCAGCTCGGGGCGCTCGGCGCCATCGGCTTCGTCGCGATGCTCGTGGTGCTGCTGGCCGGCGCGCGTCGTCGCACCGACGCACCCGAGGTCCCCCCCGCGGCCGGACCGGGGTGGGACCCGCCGCTCGCGCCGGGGGGCGTCGTGCGCGTGTTCGGGATCGCGACGGTCGGCGGGATTCTGATCGCGGCGATCAGCGGGATCTCGCTCATCGTCTCGGGGCTCGGCGTCAAGGAGATCCGGTCGTGGAACCGGATCTCGGTGTTCATCGGCTTCTTCGCCCTCGTCACGGTCGGCTTCGGCATCGACTGGCTGCGGCGCCGGCTCCCCGACCGGTGGTGGCGCACACCGGCCACGGTCGTCGCGTGCGGGCTGCTCATCGGCCTCGCGGTGCTCGACCAGTTCTCCCCGCGGATGGTGCCCCGCTACGACGAGACCGCGACCGTCTTCGCCTCCGACCGCACCTTCTTCGCTCGGGTCGAGCGCACCCTGCCCCCCGGCTCGGCCGTGCTGAACGTCCCGTACATGTTCTTCCCCGAGTCGGGCACGATCTTCGGCATCGGTCCCTACGACTCGGCCCGGGGCTACCTCCAGACCGACGGATTGCGCTGGAGCTGGGGCGGGGTCGTGGGCACCGAGGCCGACTGGGCCGCCGGGGCGATCCAGGGCGACACCACCGACCTGCTCGAGCGGGCCGTGGCCCTGGGCTTTGGCGGCCTCGTGCTCGACCGGCGCGGGTACGAGGACCGGGCCCGCGAGGACGAGATCCGGCGCATCACCGGCGACCCCGGCTTCGCGAGCCCCGACGGCACCCTCGCGTTCTTCGACCTGCGCGAGTACGGACGCACGGTGCGCGCGCGCCTCGGCCCCGACGGGATGCGTGCGCTGCGGGCCACGGCCCTGGCCGATCGCGGGAACCCCCGGGTCTTCGGCTGATCCGCGACCCCCTCCCGCTCGCTACGCTCGCAGGCGTGACTGCCTTCGACCGACCCCTCGACCCGTTCGCCGAAGACGAGGACCAGCAGGCGCTGCGGGCCCTCGCCCGCGACGTCGCCGACCGCGCCCTCGCCCCGATGGCCCGCCACTGGGACGAGACCGAGGAGTTCCCCCAGGCCTCGTGGGACGCCATCCGCGCCGCCGACCTCTTCGGGATCACCATCGGTGAGAAGTACGGCGGGATGGGCATGGGCGACATCGAGGCCGCCATCGTCCTCGAGGAGCTCGGGCGGGCCTGCGTGTCGTCGGCCATCCTGGCCCAGCTGATCTTCAACGGGCCGCCCCGGGCGATCGAGCACCTCGGCAGCGACGCCATGAAGGAGAAGTGGCTGCCGATGGCGGCCAGCGGCGAGGCGCTGTTCTGCATCGGGATCAGCGAGAGCGAGGCCGGCTCGGCGGTCAACCACATGCGGGCCCGCCTCACCCCCGACGGCGACGGCTTCCGGCTCAACGCGTACAAGAACTACGTCACCGGCGGCCACAAGGCGCGCGCCTGCCTGGTGTGGTGCCGCTTCCCCGGCAGCGAGGGCGCCAAGGGCATCGGGGCCGTGATGGTGGACCTCGAGGACCCGGGGGTGACCGTGGCCGGGACCCACGTGAAGATGGGCCTGCGGGGCACGAGCGAGGCCGAGCTCGCCTTCGACGACGTGTACATCGGCCCCGAGGACGTCCTCCTCGCCGGTGACCCCGCCAACGGCGAATCGTTCAAGACGCTGATCGGCCACATCAACCACGAACGCTGCGGCAACGCCGCCATGTGCATCGGGGCGGCCCAGGGCGCGCTCGAGTACGCCGTGCAGTACATGAACGAGCGGATCGTGGGCGGCCGGCCCCTCGCCGACCTCCAGGGCCTGCAGTGGAAGATCGCCGACATGACCACCCAGCTCGAGGGCGCACGCATGCTGCTCAAGCGGGCCGTGCACCTCGCCGGCCCGCACGGCACCCCGCCCGCCCTCGAGACGGCCATGGCGAAGTCGGCGGCCAACCTCGCGGCGAAGTTCGTGTGCGACGAGGCCATCCAGCTGCTCGGCGGGTACGGCTTCAGTCGCGAGTACCCGGTGGAGCGGGTGTACCGCGACATCCGGGGGCTGTGCATCGGGGCCGGGACGGTGGAGATCCAGCGCAACTTCATCGGGTCGCAGGTCCTGCGCGGGGCGGTCCCGTCGGGGCACGCCTGGCGCGGCCGTCCGGCCTGACCCCACCCCCGCACCACCCGTGCCCCTCCACCCCACCTACCGCCACCCGCGCGCCCAGGAGTACCGCGCGCCCGGCGGCGCGTGGGACCTGCCCTCGCTCGACGCCGTGCTCACCGAGGCCGGGCGGCGGGCCCGCCACGCGCTCGTGGTCGACGACTCGGTCGACGTGCGCCTCGACGGGCCGGGGCTGGAGTCCGCGGTCGCCCGGGTGGCCGGCGGGCTGCGGGCCGCCGGGGTGCGCCGCGGCGACGTCGTCGCGTGGCAGGCCCCCAACTGGTGGGAGGTCTGCGTGCTGTACCGGGCCGCGTGGCGCCTCGGCGCGGTGTCGGCCCCGGTCCACCACCTCGCCGGCGACGCCGACGTCGCGCGGATGCTCGCCGCCATCTCCCCCAAGGTCTGGCTCGACCGGACCGAGGTGCGGGGGCCCCGCTTCGACGCGCTGCTGGGGGGCGACCCCGTCGCCACCGGCGCGGCCCGGCCCGCCGACCTCGCCGCCGTGGTGTTCACGTCGGGGTCGACCGGCGGCCCCAAGGCGGCCCTGCACACCCAGCGCAGCCTCGCCTACAAGGCCCGGATCATGGTGCACACCCACGGGCTGCGCCCCCGCGACGCCATCCTGATGCCCGCACCGCTCGCCCACGTGAGCGGCCTGCTCAACGGCGTGCTCGTCCCCGGGGCCGGCGCGTTCGCCACCCACATGGTCGAGCGCTGGGACGCCGGCCGCGCCCTCGACACCATCGCCCGCGAGCGGATCACCTTCATGATCGGCCCGACCACGTTCTTCGTCGGGCTCATGCACGACCCGGGCTTCACCCCGGCGAAGGTCGAGTCCCTGCGCCTGGTCTCGAGCGGGGGCGGCGGGGTCAGCGCGGCGTTCGTCGAGGAGGCCAGCGCCGCCCTCGGGTGCCGGGTGAAGCGGACCTACGGCTCCACCGAGGCGCCGACCATCGCCACCAGCGGACCCCGGGACTCCCGCCGCCGCGCCGCCGAGACCGACGGGCGCGCGATCGGGGCGGTGGACCTGCGCGTCGTCGACCCCGCGACCGGCCACCCGCTCCCCGCGGGTGCGCGGGGCGAGCTGTGGGTGCAGGGCCCCGAGCTGTTCAGCGGGTACGTCGACGCCGAGCAGACCCGGGCCGCGATCACCCGGGGCTGGTTCCGCACCGGCGACCTCGCCACGCTGTCCGACGACGGCTGGTGCACCATCGTGGGTCGGATCAAGGACGTGATCATCCGGGCCGGCGAGAACATCTCGGCGGCCGAGGTCGAGGCCGTGCTCGAGGCCCACCCCGACGTCCGCCAGGCCGTGGCGGTGGGCTACCCCGACGACCGGCTCGGCGAGCGCGTGTGCGCGTTCGTGCTCGCACCCGCATCGTTCGACCTCGACGCGTGCCGGGCCTGGTTCGAGGCCCGGGGCGTGGCCCGCTTCAAGACCCCCGAGCGGGTCGTGGTCGTCGACGCCTTCCCGCTCCTCGCCGCCGGCAAGCCCGACCGGGCCGCCCTGCGCGACCGCGCCGCGGGCGGCTGAGCCCCCCGGGCGCCGGGTCGGGCGCCACGCGAACGGCCGGCCGACCCGAGGGAGTCGACCGGCCGTCGACCGGGGATTCCGGGCCCCGGTGGTACGGGCATGACGATGCCACCACCGGATCAGGTGCCGACGGGCGCCACGTGAGGAGACGGTGAGGGCCGGCTGAGCGGACGCTCAGGTGCGCGGCGTTGAGCCCGGCGTCAGATGACGCCGGTGCCCGCGGCCACGCGGGGCCGCAGGAGCGCGGCGAGGCGGGCCCGGTGGAAGGCCGCGTCACCGAAGGTCAGCTGATCGAGCTGGGCCCGCTTCAGGAACAGGTGCAGGTCGTGCTCCCAGGTGAAGCCGATGCCGCCGTGGATCTGGAGCCCGTCGGCCATCACCCGCTTCGACGCGTCGGCCGACCACACCTTGGCCGTGGATGCCGCGACCGAGGCGTCGGGGTCGTCGGCGCCGATGCACCAGGCCGCCCAGTAGACGGTGGAGCGCATGCCCTCGACGTCGACGAGCATGTCCGCGCACTTGTGCTTGATCGCCTGGAACGAGCCGATGGCCCGACCGAACTGGACCCGGTCCTTGGCGTACTCGACCGTGAGCTCGAGGATCCGCTCGGCGCCGCCGAGCATCTCCGCCGAGGCGAAGAGCGCCCCGCGGTCGAGGAGCGCGGTGACGGCGTCGGCGCCGCCGATGCGCTCGGCGGGTGCGCCGGTGAAGTCGAGCCAACCCAGCTCCCGGGTCCGGTCGATGGCCGGCTCGGCCGCCGGCCGCCCGATCGCCTCGAGGTCGACCCGGAACAGCGCCGGGCCGTCCGGCGCCGCCGCCACCACGAGGGCCAGGGCCGCCGACGGGGCGTAGATCGTGGGGTCGGCCCGGCCGTCGAGCCGCCACGAGCCCCCCTCCTCCCGGGCCCGGACCGCGTCGGCCCGCGCGCTCCAGGCCACCGTCCCGACGGCCTCGCCGGCCACGAGCCGGGCCGCGTCGTCGGTCCGACCGGCCCGGACGAGCGCGTCGATGGCCAGCACCGTGGACGCGAAGGGCACCGGGGTGGCGTGGCGGCCGATCTCCTCGAGGAGGACGGCGAGCTCGACCGTGCCGAAGCCGAGGCCGCCGTCGGCCTCGGCGACGGCGACGCCGAGCCACCCCTGCTCCACCATCGCCGCCCAGATGCCCTCGTGGCGGCCGCCGCCCGCCTCGAGCACCTCACGCACCGCCTCGGGGGGCGACACGCCGTCGAGGAGCTCCCGGGCACCGTCACGAAGGGCGAGCTGGTCTTCGGAGAGATCGAAATCCATACGGGGGGGGAGGCTAGCCCCGGGCCCGCACCAGCCGGGAACGGTGGTCGCCGCCCGATAGGCTGCAGGTCACACCCACCTCGACCGACCCGACGCGAAGGAGCGGTATCCGTGAGCGGAGCGAGCGACCCCCCCGCCGTCCTCCGATTCGACGGGAGGGAGGTGGAGCTCCCCGTCGTGCGCGGCACCGAGGACGAGCTCGGGATCGACATCGCCAAGCTGCGGGGCCAGACCGGCCTGATCACCCTCGACTACGGGTTCGTCAACACCGGGTCGTGCACGTCGGCCATCACCTTCATCGACGGCGACGAGGGGATCCTCCGCTACCGGGGGATCCCGATCGAGCAGCTGGTCGAGGGGCACTCGCCCTCGTTCATCGAGACGTCGTACCTGCTCATCTACGGCGAGCTGCCCACCGAGCAGCAGCTCGACGACTTCCGGTTCGGGATCCGGAAGCACACCCTCCTGCACGAGGACGTCAAGCGGTTCTTCGACGCCTTCCCGAAGGACGCCCACCCGATGGGCGTGCTGTCCTCGGTGGTGAGCGCGCTGTCCACCTTCTACCCCGACGCCATGGACCTGCGCGACCCCGAGCAGGTGCAGCTGTCGATCCTCCGGCTCATGGCCAAGGCGCCGACCATCGCGGCCTACGCGTACAAGCGGTCGATCGGCCAGCCCTTCCTGTACCCCGACAACTCGCTCGACCTCATCGAGAACTTCCTCACGATGATGTTCGCGGTGCCCTCGGAGTCGTACACCGTCAGCCCGACCGTCGTGCACGCCATGAAGGTCCTGCTGATCCTCCACGCCGACCACGAGCAGAACTGCTCCACCTCCACGGTGCGC